>CAYSJO010000697.1:0-12862 GCA_964431285.1 uncultured Planctomycetaceae bacterium | reverse complement strand
GCGCGTGTTGAAGCCGCCGGTCCCTTCTCCGTACAGATGTCCGACGTTTCCGTTGTCGTGGTAGTCAACCATCATCTGCAGACACTGGCCTTTGTCATTGCTGCGCAGAAACAGACCGGAGCAAACACCCCAGTCCGGCTTCATGTCGATCAACAGTTCAAAGTCCCCGAACTTCCGGTCAGTCAGAAGGATTCCGCCATTTCCCGATCCTGGTGGATCCTGCTCGCCGGTAATCGCTCCGCCTTCTGCGCGCCAAATGCCACCAGTGCCGTGTCCGATCCTCTGCGGATTCTTGTGCCAGCCCTCGAGTGACTTCCCGTCAAACAACTCAATCCAATCAGACTCGGCGGCACTGGCAAAGATCCCCGTGGCAAGTCCACTGCCGACAAATGCCGTGGTACTCGCGGTCGCCGCCGCCAGGAATTCACGTCGGGTGGAATGATTCGGATTCATGGTCATCTCCCGCACTGCGTTCTCACAAGCCTCAAGTCAGTTCTTTTTCCTTCAGCATCACGCCTCTGGTGCAGCTGTGTATTTCGCGTCGCCGAATCCCAGCATGGGGAAGAAGATGAACCCCAGGAAAAGCAGCCCTAAACCGAAGCCGGTTCCTTTTCCGAACCGCTTGGCAATATCGAACGGGATTACCAGCGTCACAAGGTTAACGATGGGGATCGTGTGCCAGAATCAGCCACCAGCCCGGGCGTCCTGCGATGAGCAGCAAGACGTAGACGTTGTAGATTGGGACAAATATGGCCCAGCCGGGTTGGCCGGCTTTGGTGTGTACCTTCCAGAGCCCGACGATCATCACGATGGTCAGTACGAGTGAAATCAGAGGGGCCAGCAAGGCGGCGGCACCACCACCATCGCCGCCCTGTGCCAGGATGGTGAGTTGTTGCAGATTCGTCATGGCTGTTCTCCCTTGTTGATTCTGACTCGTGACCTGTAGTCCAAATGTCCACACGTTTTCTGACGGAATTAGAACGTGAGAGATGGGGACAGACAACGATGAGCCGTCACACGTAGCTCATCGTGGTGGTATAGAACCGTCACTGCCGAAGCAAAGTCGTCGTTCCGAGGCAATCTATCGGGAATCTCGCCACACTCGACTATGGGTCGCTACACCGGGTCGGTCTCGTAGACTTCAGCCTGTTCGAACAGCAGCCCGTTGCGGTCTTTTTCGGAGAGCACTGGTTCGCCGTCGTACGGCCATGCGACTCCGACTGTCGGATCGTTCCACAGCAGTGACCGCTCGTGCTCCGGTGCGTAGCAGTCGGTGCACTTATACATGACCCCGGCATCTTCGCTGAGCACTACGAAGCCGTGCGCAAAGCCGGGCGGCACCCAGATCTGGTGTTTGTTCTCCGACGACAGATGGGCTCCGACCCACTTCCCGAATGCTGGTGAGTCGCGACGCATGTCGACGGCCACATCGAAGATCTCGCCCTTGATGACCTGCACCAGTTTCCCCTGCGACTGCTGAAGCTGGTAGTGCAGTCCGCGCAGGATTCCCCTCCGCGAATACGACCAGTTGTCCTGCACGAACGGCCCGACGATGCCATGCCCGGCGTATCGCTGAGCGGCAAACGTCTCCAGAAAGAAGCCTCGGTCGTCGCCGAAGACACGCGGTTCGATGATCAGCACGCCAGGGAGATCCGTCTCACGTACCTGCATGATTCACTTCACCTTTTTGATAAGACGCGTTCTTACGGCTCCCTCAAGTGTCATGCGTGAACTGGAAGGCTGTGTCGAATTGCGACATTCCAAGAGGGCGTACCAAGTTTCCCGGTCTGTTTGAATTCTGGCAAGGCGGGGACGTTGGAACTGCTGTTTCCGGTCGATGGCTACTCGTGATAAACAGACCGCTGTTATCGGATTCGTCAGGGAGGACGAAACATGACTCGCCGGAATCGGAACGTCATCTGGAGCGCCATCGCGATCACGTTGCTGTTGATCCCGGTCGCTGCCGCTTTGTTTCAGTTCTCTCGACCGACGCCACAAGTCGCAGCCGATGCGGGGTCCGACTACGAGTCGCCGTTCGGTGACATTGTCTATCCGACAGACCCGTGGACGACGCAACCGATTATTCCCGGCTTGAGCGGTTTGAAGCCACTGCGAGCCTCGGATCTGTCTGGAAAACTGCATCAACTCGGTGCGTCTCCAGACTGTCAGGCTGTCGTCGTAATCTTTCTCGGCACGCAATGCCCGATCTCGAACAGTATCCTGCCGCGGATCAATCAGCTTGCCGTCGACTATGCAGGTGGAGGTGTCGAGATTTACGGAGTCATCAGTTCGTGGTCCGTCTCACTGATGGAGGCTCGCGAGCACTCGGCTGAGTTCGAGGTCGCGTTTCCAGTGATCTTCGACGGTTCGCGAATCCTGCGCCATGAACTGCGTGCGACTCACACTCCGCACGCCTTCGTGCTGAGTCCCGATCATCGCAGGCTGTATTCGGGCGCGTTCGACGACCAGTTCCCATCAGTCACACGCCGGCGTCAGCAACCGTTACGAAACTACGTACGGGAAGCCCTTGAGGACATTCTCAGCCACAGAGACGTCCAGACGGTTGAGACAGATCCCGTCGGCTGTCACATGGAGTCTGATCGGTCCACGGATTTCGACGGCAAGGTCACATACAACCGCGACATTGCTCCGATCATTGATCGCCATTGCGTTACATGTCATCGAACAGGCGCGGTCGCTCCGTTCCCACTTGAGTCCTACACCGATGTGGTGCGGCACGTGCAGCAGATTCGCGAAGTCGTGATGGCCGAACTGATGCCGCCATGGAAACCCTATCGAGGATTCGGTCAGTTTCGTGGAGAGGCGTTTCTCACCTCGGATGAGAAACTCTTGATCAGCACGTGGGTCGAGAATGGCAGCCGGGAGGGCAATCCGGCGGATCTGCCGAATCCGCCGCAGTTTCCCGACGGTTGGCGACTCGGTCGGCCGGACCTCATCATCGACATTCCGGCGTTTCAAGTGCCCGCAGACGGACCAGACATCTACCAGTACTTCGTTGTGCCGAGTGGACTGACAGAAGATCGCCTGGTGACGGCGATCGAGTATCGCGTTAACAACCCGCAACTGGTTCATCACGCCAGCTTTCGCTACGACGACGCTGGCGAGGCCCGCAGGCTGGACGCTCTCGATCCGGGTCCGGGTTACCGGAACTTTGGAGGCTGGGGCTTTGAAACCGGCGGCACACTGGGGGGCTGGGCGGTGGGCATCATGCCGCAGCGGCTTCCCGATGATTACTGTCGCCCCCTTCGAGTTGGGTCGGACTTCGTCGTGCAGACGCACTATCACCCGAACGGACGCCCGGCAACGGATGCGGGACGTGTTGGCATCTACTTTGCGCCAAAGACCTCGAAACGACGCATTGGTGAACTGTTTGTGGCCAATATCAAACTGAAAATCCCGCCGGACGAGACCGAACTGATACACCGCGCCGAATACACCGTGCCGTCAGACACGGTCGTGCATGGTGTGCTGCCACACACGCATCTGCTGGGAAGGCAAGTCTGGGCCGCGGCATTCCAGCCCGACGGAAGTGTCGAACCGCTGATCTGGATCAACGACTGGGACTTCAACTGGCAAAGTAGCTACCAGTACGCCGAGCCGCTGCATCTGCCGTCCGGGACGAAGATTGTCTTTGATGTCTTCTTCGACAACTCGGCGGACAACCCGGTCAATCCGCACTCGCCGCCGGAATGGGTCTACTGGGGCGAGGCGTCGACCGACGAGATGGCGGTGTGCTATTTCGACGTTTCAACACCTGACGATGCGGATCTGGATGCGCTGATTCGCCACAATCGCGAGTCCATCAACCGGCAGCTCGACTCGACCAGTCATTAGGGGCATTAAGAGGGCAGGCCTGTCGGCTTCAGCCGACAAAGGGGTTCATTCCGTCTATGTCGACGTATCATCAGAACAAGGCCGCCTGGAACCGTCTGGCCGATACCGGCAGCCAGTTTGCGCATGTCGCGACGGATGAAGAGCTGCGCGACCCACTCAAGACACTCGACGGTCGCGGCTGGCTGCCGCCCAGTGTGCAGGGGCTGAACGTGCTTTGCCTGGCTGGCGGCGGCGGCTGGCAGTCAATTCTGTATGCCGTCGCGGGAGCCAATACGACGGTGCTGGATCTGAGCCCGTCCATGCTGCGCCTCGATCGTCGCGAAGCCGAACGACGCGGTGTTCCTGTACGGATTATCGAGGGGTCCATGGACGACCTCTCGATGCTGGAGGATGCGTCGTTCGACATCGTGCACCAGCCAGTCAGTACCTGCTACATCCAGGACATTGGTCGGGTCTACCGCGAGATAGCGCGTGTGACAAAAGACGGCGGTCTGTACATCAGCCAGCACAAGCAGCCGACCAGTCTGCAGATCGTCCGTCGCGACCAGCAGGATCACTATGTGATTGGCATCGAGTACTACCACGAGGGAGCACTACCAGCGACGGCCGACGTCTCGTACCGCGAAACCGGAGCTGTTGAGTACATACACCGCTGGGATCAACTGGTCGGTGAGCTGTGTCGATCGGGATTTGCGCTGGAAGACCTGCGTGAGCCCTATCGGGGCGATCCCGAGGCAAAGCCCGGCCACTTCCGCCATCGTGGCCGCTACACCCCTCCATATGTTCGTATGAAGGTCCGCCGCCTGCCCCGCAGCGATCAACAGGCCACACCACCGGAACAGCGAATCTGGACGCCGTAGAGTGTTGCTTCTCACGGATTCAGACGACGCTTAGTATCCCGCCTCTTAGAGACACTTTGCGTCCTCTGCGGTGGCATTTCGTTCTTCCGAACGGCACGGCTGCAGAGTCTACGAACGAGGACCGGGATGATTATCAGTTGGGACTGGCTGGAGCAGTACGTCACACCCTCGGAATCTCCGATGGTGGTGGCCGACAAGCTCATGATGACTGGGTTGAATCTGGAGGGGATGGAAGAGGTCGGGTACGACCTGGCCGTCGATCTCGAAGTCACCAGCAACCGCATGGACTGCCTCGGTCATATCGGCGTCGCACGGGAAGTCGCCGTGTGCTTTGGGCTCGACCTGAAGGTTCCGGACCCTCAACCAGCCTGTAACGGGACGCCAGTCAGCGAAGCGACGTCCGTCGAGATCGAGTGCGAAAACCTGTGTCCGCGGTACACGGCGCGCGTCATCAAAGGCGTGAAGGTCGGCCCGAGTCCGAGCTGGCTGAAAGACCGGCTGGCGACTGTCGGAATCGCGTCGATCAACAATATTGTCGACATCTCGAATTACGTGCTGATGGAGTGCGGACAACCATTGCACACGTTCGACTTCGACGGTCTGAACGGAGGCCGCATCGTGGTTCGCCGCGCTCGCGACGGTGAGACGATCGAGGCGATCGATCACAAGGAGTACAAACTGACGACAGAGATGTGCGTCATCGCCGATGCCGAGCGGCCAGTCGCTATTGGTGGCGTGATGGGTGGCGCCTCGACGGAAATCAGCGATAGCACGACAAGCGTGCTGATCGAAGTAGCCGACTTTGATCCCATGTCGATTCGCAACACGGCTCGCGCGCTGAAGCTGTTCAGCGACTCGTCGCACCGGTTTGAACGTGGCGTCGATGCGCATCAGCTCGACTGGGCCAGTCGCCGCTGCTGCGAATTGATCCTCGAAGTCGCCGGCGGTGAGTTGCTCGAAGACAGCCTGTGGACCGGTGCTCAACCTCCGGCCGCACCCGATGCTGTTTCGTTGAGATTCGGACAACTGAAGCGGATTCTGGGTATCGAGACCGGATCGGACGAAGCGGTCAGCATTCTTCAGAGCCTGGGTCTCGAATTGCAGGGCGAAGCGACGGCCGACTCGGCGGCGTTCGTAGTCCCGAGTTGGCGACGACGTGATCTCACACGTGAAGCGGATCTGGTCGAAGAAGTCGCCCGCATTTTCGGCTACGAGAAAATTCCCGAAGACGCTGTTGTGCCGCTGAGTCTGAGTCGTCGCACGCTGCACGATCAGGTGATCGATCGTGTGTGTGGCGTGTTGAATTCGGCCGGCTTCTTCGAGGCCGTGACGCTGACACTGGTGGCTCCTGAAACACAGAACCTGTTCACGCCGCACGGAACGAATCCCGATCTGCGGATCGAACATTCCGAATTCTCGAAACTGTGCGGGTTGCGACAAAGTCTGATTCCCAGCTTGCTCGAATCGCGACGATCAAACGAACGGCATGGCAACTTCGATGCCCGGCTGTTCGAGATCGCGTCCGTCTTCCTGCAGGTCGATCCGGGGAATCCCGACGCTGAGCCAAAGACGCTCGGTTTTGTCAGCGGTCAGTCGTTTGCCGAGATCAAGGGTCTGCTGCAGGCGATTGCCGAACGAGTGAATCCGGCCTCGTTGATCACAGTCCGACCGAGTGACGTCAGTCAGTTTGTCGAAGGTCGGGGGGCGCAGGTGTTGCTCAATGGAGAACCATGGGGCTGCTTCGGTGAACTGGATCGGTCGGTCACGGATCAACTGGATCTGCGCGACGCGTGCACGGTCGCTGAAGTTGGACTGGTACTGCTGGAAGACTCAGCCAACCTGCGCCCGCAGTTTGAAGAGTTGCCGAAGTTTCAACGTGTCACCCGCGACTTGAACTTCGTCCTCGACGATGCCGTGACGTGGGGTGACGTAGAACAGACAGTGACTACTGCCGCGGGTCCGTTGTTTGAAACGATCGACTTCAGTGGACAGTACCGAGGTAAACAATTGCCGGCTGGCAGGAAGTCGTATCTGCTGACGATCAACTACAGGTCCAACGAGCGCACACTGACCAGTGAGGAGGTCGAGGCGGCACAGCAGACAGTGATCGCCGCCTGTGAGTCGAAGATTGGAGCACAACTACGATGACTCGTGCGATACATGCGGAAGCGATGATCGTCCTGGCCTTGCTGCTGGCATCATCGAACGCTGAAGAATCTGACGTGAAGTTTGCTCCGATCGACCTGACGAAGTACGCAACGATCGTCAGCACGCGAGGAATGTTCTTCAGCGAAGAGAGCGGTGTTGAGCGGCTGGTCTTTAAGGACTGGTCCACCCGAAAGTTCGCGGGCGTGCCGTTTCAGCTTGTCGATCCCAAGGGTGACAAAGTTCCCAATGTCATCATGTTGAATGGACCGCAGGGTCGCATTCCTCCGACCATGCCTAAGTCTGTGACGATACCGTGCGGGTCATCAGCGAAGGCCGTTCATTTTCTCAGTGGGGTTAGTGGCTGGGGTGCCAAGGGTCCGCGCGAGAACGGCCCGGTCACGATGATCGTGCGTCTGTCCTATGCGGACGGCGTGACCGAAGATCATTCGCTCTACGACGGACAGCACTTCGCAGACTACATTGGCCGCTTCGATGTGCCGAAATCAAAGTTCGCGTTCGCGCTGCGTTCACAACAGGTTCGGTACTTTGCGATTCAACCCGGGCGCGACGAAGCCATCGAGAAGATCGGGCTGATTAAGGGCCAGGATCGATCAGCCCCGGTCGTGATGGCCGTCACCGTCGAAGCGGCTCCCTGATCTGGCCAGGGCCACGGTCGCAGTCGAACAGGAGGTTCCAAGTGCCACCGATCGGTGAAACCGCCTACGACCTCAAGTTCTCGCTATTGGGGATTCCGGTACGCGTGCATCCGGCGTTCTGGGTCATTGGATGTCTGCTTGGCTGGGTGGACAGACGGATGGACCTGGTCTTTGTCTGGCTGGTCTGCATGTTCGTCTCGATTCTGGTGCACGAATTCGGCCACGCTCTGTCAGCACGTCGTTTTGGCTGGCCGCCACATGTCGTGCTGTATCATTTCGGTGGCCTCGCGATTTTTACTCCGGGCTATGGATACACTCGCGGGCGATCTATCTGGATCTCATTTGCCGGACCATTGGCCGGGTTCATTCTGTTCGGCCTTGTTGTCGCTGTGGACTTTGCTATGTCCCGCGATGCCGTGCGCGAGGGTCCCTGGCTGCCTATGTTGCTCAATCATCGTCCGATCGAACGGACTCCTGCTAACTGGGCAATCCTGCAACTGGAATGGATCAACCTGGCATGGGGATTGTTCAATCTGCTCCCCGTCCATCCTCTTGATGGGGGCAGGATTTGCTCCGAATTCCTGAACGCTCGTGGCAGCTCTGCCGGTCGCATCCGTACCCATCAGGTGGGAATGATTGCGGCCGCCGTGGCGGCCCTGCTCTTCATCAGTTTCGAACGGTTCATTGGCGGTCTGATGTTTGCGGGCCTGGCCTACGAAAACTATCGCAACTTTGAGCAGCTTAAACGGGGTTTCTGGTAAGGCGAATCATCATGCAGGTCAAAGACGTCGTGTCGTTCCTGAGGGAAGTTGCTCCCATCGATCTGGCTGAAGACTGGGATAACGTCGGCCTGCTGATTGGTGCTGGCGATGATGATGTCTCGTCCATTCTGACCTGCCTGACACTGACGCCCGATGTCGCGGCCGAGGCGATCGAGCGGGGCGTTCAAGTTGTCGTCACGCATCACCCAGTCCTCTTCCGTGGCGTGCAACAGATCACGGACGCAACCAGCGAAGGCCGCATGCTGCTCGATCTGATTCGAGCCGGCGTGTGTGTCTACTCGCCTCATACGAGCTACGACTCGGCGAGTGATGGCGTGAATTGCCAGCTTGCCGACGCACTGCAGTTAACGGATATCCAACCCCTGCGGCCGAGTGTGCCCGTAACTGATGAAACTGACACGAATGCGGCGTCAGCCGGCGCCGGCCGATTTGGCGACCTGCGGTCTCGAGTCTCGCTTTTGGAGTTTGTTGAGCACGTCAAAGCCGCTCTGCGTATCGACCACACCTGGTTGGTTGGAGACACGGCAGCCACAGTGCGCTGCGTGGGTATTGCCTGTGGCGCCGCAGCCGAATTCATGCATGACGCGGCGGACGCCGGTTGTGAAGTTCTGCTAACAGGTGAAGCGAGATTTCACGCCTGCCTGGAAGCTCGAACGCTGGGCATAGCGCTGGTGCTGCCGGGCCATTACGCCACGGAACGTCCGGCAATGGAGAACCTCGCCGAAACTCTGCGAGAACGGTTCGCCGAACTCGCCGTGCAGGCGAGTGAAGTTGAATCGGACCCGGTCCAGTGGGTGTAAGCATCCACCCACGTCACGTCACAAACCCTCAAGGACTTGAGGGAAATGGACTGGCCGAAGTGGGTCGCGGGCTTCGAACAGAATTCCGTGGCCTCGAGGTGCTCGTTGCGGCTCTGGGCTGAACGCCAGGTGCGCCCGTCTGTCCGGAAACCTGCTGAATGTTGCCCGTCGTTGTGCCCTTCCAGTAATTGTCGATTCGGGCGTCCTTCTTGATTTGCTCGAACAACTTGCCGACGGCTTCCTGGACTTTTTCTTCCGTCAGGTTCTCAATCAGCTGATCGCGAACCTCGTCAATGGATTGCACGACCGGCTCGGTAAAGCCTTCACATTTGAGGATCACCCAGGTGGTGCCTACCTGCACAATCTCTGAGATTTCGCCTTCCTTCAGCCGGAACGCCACGTTTTCGATCGTCGGACTTCCCGAGTACTTGGCGATCGGTGGTACGCTGCCTCCGAGTCCTCGGCTGCCTGGTTCGATCGAATTCTTCATCGCCAGACGGGCGAAGTCATCCGGGTTCTGCTGAGCCTGCAGAGCAATCCGGTTCGCATCTCGTGGATTCTCGACCATGATCATCCGGGCCTTGACTCGCGCGCCGTAGTTGCGAATGAACGCGCGCTGAATGTCATCCTCTGTAATTTCGACGTCACTGCCGGCCAGCTTCTTGAGAGCCAGCATTGGCCAGATCACATCGCGGCTGTATTGCTCCGGCGTAATGCCGCGCTCGGTGGTCAGCATGTTGAGCCATGTTTCGACCGGAATCTTGAAACTCGTCGCAATCTTGACGATTTCCCGCTCGACCTCGATCTGAGTCACGGTGACTCCCCCCGCTTCGCACGCGAGCTGGATGATGGCCCGATTGATGATGCTGTCGAGCACTTCATCACCGTACCGCTTCCCGCATTCCAACAGCAGCATCTCTGTCGAGATCTGAATGCTGCGCTGGCGGACGGTAACTTTGGCCGCCGATTCCTTGGGAACTGATGTATTGGCTACGGTGGTTCGCGTACCCGTGTCGGCTGCTCGGGTCTCGTTCCAGGACCGGAACAACTGCATGGATACTCCGGCCACCAGGACCAGGGCAGCCGTGCCCGCGATGATAATCATCACTCGGGAGCGTGACTTATCATGACCCCCATTCCGGGCGACGGGATTCCCTTCACTCATCGCAGAACTCCGTAAGTAAGCGCAGTGCGTAGCCGGCGCGAGCTCGATCCATCGGGCAGTCCGGCTTCGGGCGTGGGTTATAGGAGCACTCTGAGAATCGGGTCAACGGCGGTTTGGTCCGGTGATACTGCCTCTTGCGAGTTCATATATGTCGTTTAACTTGTTGACACGTCCGTTTCTGGTTTGGGATTCGATCGATTGTCCATCGAGCAATGTGAATTCGGGCGAAACTTCACTCAGTGCAGGATTCCGTCGAACGGCAACCAGCCCGTCACGGTGAAGTCATTGACAATAGAGAGTCGATATCTAGAATGATTCTCTGCTCCGCTCATCCCACCTGCTCCTCGCGGGCGAACCGAGTGGACATCCAAATCCATTGTGAGTCCCCATCGGGACGGATGTCCGGTCGTCGGTCTCTCGCTCAAGTTTGCTCTTCGCAGGTGAGTGCTTCTTTGAGCCGACGGCTTTTCCTCGCAGCCCGTCGCGATTTTCCGACCAAATTCATTGCGTGTGTGACTGCGCTGTCCTTTGTTTTTCGTGCTTTTCATTACCTTCGTGATTCAGTGAGGAGTCCCGGCATGTTCGCCTTAATCCCGTTTGTCGGCGGTCTTGGATTACCCGAGCTGATGATCTTCGCCGTGATCATTCTGCTGTTGTTCGGCAAACGGCTGCCAACCGTGATGCGTTCCCTCGGCCGCAGTGTGGTCGAGTTCAAGCAGGGTACGAAAGACGCGGAAGAAAACACCGACGCTCCAACTGACGACGCGTAATGTCGTACAGAATCTGACCAACTACTCATCAGAAACGAGGTGCAGAATGACTCCGATCCTGGCTCTGTTCCCTGGTGGTGCCCCTGGGCTTCCCGAACTGATCATCTTTGGCACGATTGCCCTGCTGCTGTTTGGCAAACGGTTACCGGAAGTCGCCCGCAGCCTTGGCAAAGGTATCGTTGAATTCAAGAAGGGTGTGCGCGGCATTGAAGACGAGGTCAGCACGTCGACCTATGCCGGCAACAGTGCGTCGAGTGCTCCCCGTCCCTCGGCGCCGGAAGAAGAGGTCAGCGAAGTCACAGCTCCGAAGTTCGAGCCGCCGAAGTTTGAACCATCAGAGACCGAATCAGACGCATGATTGATTTCTGATCGACTCTGCGAAGGCCAGTCGTGTGGGTGCTTTATCCAATCCCTGTTCCCGGAGACGGAATGATGCCTCTCTCAATTGGTGTACTTGAAATTGCATTGTTTCTTGTCACAGCGATCGTGACTGTCACGGTGGCCATGCGGACGTCGCGCAGCTGGCTGAATGGAATCATCGCCTTAGCGGTTGTGGCGATGCTGGCGTCTCCGGCGGATCCTGTGAGTATGCTGCTGATTGCGGTGCCCTGTTGTACGATCTACACGGCGGCACTGATTCGCATGGAGAAGCGGCTGCAGACGACTGTTTGAAGAGTGATCGAAGCGAATGCACATCCAGGACGGCTATCTGAGTACTGAAGTCTGCATCGCCACGGGAGCGGTTTCCCTGGGCGCCGTGGCCTATAGCCTGCACCGAATGAAGGATTCGCTGGCCGACCGAACGGTCCCTCTGACTGGCATGATGGGTTCGCTCGTCTTCGCCGGACAAATGATCAACTTCCCGATCGGCCTGCCTGTATCGGGCCACCTGATGGGTGGTGTGCTGGCCGCAGCCATTCTTGGTCCGTGGGCTGGGTGCCTGGCGGTGACGTTGGTCCTTGTCGCGCAATGGGCGCTGTTTTCTGACGGAGGCCTGGTGGCCTTGGGAGCGAACGTTCTGCATATGGCCGTACTGGGTTCGATCGGCGGCTACGCAGTAATGTCGGCCATTCGCAAATTCACTGGTGACGGGTTGCGTGGCACTGTCGGCGGGGCAGTCATGGCTGCGTGGCTCAGTGTGATGGCCGCTGCAGCGTTGTTCTGCCTCGAATTTCGATTGTCTTACGCCGGAAGCGACTTCGACTTTGGCAACATCTTCGTGATGATGGTTACCGTGCATGCTTTGATCGGGATCGGAGAAGCTCTCATCACTGGTTTTACGGTGAGTCTGATCTTCCGACAGCGACCGGATCTGATTCACACCACCGCGCAGCCAACCGTTGTCACGGAATCCGGCCGGTTCCTGGCTGCCGGGCTGGTTTGCTCACTGGCCGTCGCCGCGTTTATGTCACCGATGGCCTCAGGATTGCCGGACGGATTGGACAGCGTTGCGCAGCACTTCAGCATTGAGGCATCCGACGATTCCGTCGCAGGAATTTTTGGCGATTACGACGGCATTCCGATTCCGGGCTGGCAGAAGCTGTCGGTCTCCATTGCCGGGATTGGCGGTGTGCTGATCGTGTTTGTCGCAGCCATTCTGCTGGGTCGCGTATTGCCGCCGCCGCAGCCAACGCCGGTTGTTGAGGCGTCCAGTGAGTGATTTCTGGGATCGCTATGGACGCTCGGTTTCCGTGTGTCATCGCCTGCCACCGCTAGTCAAACTCGTGCTGGCCGTGAGTGTGATCGTCGCCGGCGCCGCGATACCCGTTCGTTACTGGCCGGCTTACGGTGTGCTCGGCTGTCTGGTCTTTGTCGGTCACAGCATT
>CAYSJO010000696.1:0-3737 GCA_964431285.1 uncultured Planctomycetaceae bacterium | reverse complement strand
CCGTACTCAGTCGCTTTCTGCGTTCTGTAAAGACTCCGATGCCTGCGACGCCATCCGGATCACAAATCCGCTCCCGCCGAATAAGAAGACTCGTGACAATGCAGATCTGCCAATCCCTCCGTATTTCAACGGCCTGTTAGCCCTCTTTCCTGAGGGGACTTGGGGCGCGTTGATGCCAATCCACTTTGTGCTCGTCATTTCGGTTTGACGTTGATGAACTCGTTGTTGTCAGCTGAAAGCTTTGCGGCTCGATTTCCTGCCTGAATGGCAATCTGCTTTTCGGCCGGGGCAGTCGTGTATCCGATTCGGTTTTCTCGAAACACAAGTTCGTGGTGTTCACCTTCGATTTTCACGGCGACACCGTTGTCGAGGATGCGATTGGCCTCGAATACATTGCGATGTGCCCCGTTGGCCGCAGGTTGCTTGCGGAAGAACACACCGGTCAGAGAATTCGAGGTGACCGTGTTGTCGCGGAACTCGTTGTCCGAGTCCTTCATACCGATCGAGATCCCGTGGCGCTGGTTGTCGCTCAGGTCGTTGCCTTCAAAGATGCAGTGCTTGACCCGCCAGCACAGAAACAAACCGTCGCCCTTGTTGTTCGTGCAGCGAGTTCCGCGTACTTCCGCGTGTTCAGTGCCACAACCCGGATGCAGGCCGACGCCCGTGTTGCGTTCACAGATGCAGTCCCTGATCGTCACGTGTCGTGTCGTCTGAAAACTGATGCCGTCACCGTTGTAGTTCTGCACGTGGCAACTGCGGATGGTGACGTTCTCGCATTCGAACAGATAGATGCCACCGCCGCGGCAGCCAGTCAGGTATTGCATGTTGTCGCTGTTACCGTCGATCGTCAGGCCTTCAATGACGATATTCTTCGCCTTCCTTGCGGCGACGACAGGAAACCCCGAGGTCACACGGGCGTTGCGCGAGGCGAAATAGTCCCGCACAAGCGGCACGGAAATTCGAAACATGTTGTCATCGAGACGGCCAGTCACCGTGGCCTGCGTGACGGTGAAGCCGTACATCGACTTGTCATCCTGCACCATCACTCCGTCACCGATGCGAAAGCCATCCGGCTCATCGACAGTCACCTGCCGCTCATTGGTGCCGCCGGAACTGGACAGCTTCGACTGATGTGCGTCGCAACTGACAAGGACAGTCCTGCCGGGTGTGCCGAGTATTCGCATGTTGTCCGAGACGATCAGCGAATTCCGCATCAGGAAGCGGCCAGGCCCAATACGGACTGTGCCGCCACCCAGTCGCGCGACGTAATCCACCGCGGCCTGCAACACACGTCCGTCGTCGCCCCGAAAGTCGCCGTCGTCATTTCCAACAGTGACCTCGACAAGTTGCGGGGCCTCATCGGCCGTTACGTGTTTTGTGGAATTGCCAGCGATCAAACCGACAGCCACTAAAGACAGGAGTGTCCGCATGCGATTGCCTTTCGTTGTTGCTGCCAGAACTACCGAGCACGCCGATCGACTCCTCGCAGGATCGTGCCACGTTGATTGCGTGTCTTTCGACCCTGCCTACAATCCTCGCCTCACGCATCAACGTTCTCCGATGAATCTCTTCAGGGTAATCCGATGGCCCAGACACGTACACCATGGCAGTTTGTCTGTGCTGCCGCAGCAGTCCTCTGTGTAGTTCGCCCGGACGTGCTGTTTGCTGATGACGATGCGAAATCAGCCCCGAAACGTGTTCCATGGACAACGTCACGAGTCCAGGGAACACCGGAACCGCCGCCTGCGTTTCGAGCGAAGCGCGTGTTTCCGAAGATTAACTTCCGTCGCCCAACAGTCATCACGTCAGCGCCGGGCACAGACCGGTTCTTTGTGGCCCAGAACTATGACAAAGTGTTCTCGATTGCGAATGACCCTGATGTCAGTGAACCCGATCTATTTCTGGACACCGATGATCTGATCGAGCAACTCAATGACGGCGCCAAGGAAGCTGACAAAGTCCAGATGGGGTCCATCTACGGACTGGCGTTTCACCCGGACTTTGAGACGAATCGTTTCTGTTATCTGTGTTACGTCGTGAGCTACAAGACTGGCGGCAAAGGCCAGCATCCGAACGGGACACGTGTCGTCCGGCTGACCGTCAGCAGGACGGATCCACCCGTCGCCGATCCGAAAAGCGAACTCCTCATCATTGACTGGCTGCAGGGCGGACATAACGGCGGTTGCATCAAGTTTGGACTCGACGGCAGCCTGTTTATCTCGACGGGTGACGGAGGCTTCGCGTTTCCGCCGGATGGTCGCAACTCGGGTCAGGATGTCACCAACCTGCTCTCGGCTGTTCTGCGGATCGATGTTGATCATCCTGGAAATGAGATGAACTACTCGATTCCGTCGGACAATCCGTTTTTGGATCTTGATGACGCACGTGGGGAAATCTGGGCGTACGGAATGCGAAATCCATGGAAGATCAGCGTGGATCGCGAGTCGGGCGACCTGTGGGCCGGTGATGTGGGCTGGGAGTCATGGGAGCTGGTGTATCGAATTCAGCCGGGTGACAACTACGGCTGGAGTCTGGTGGAAGGTCCGCAGCCCGTTCACACCGAACGGAAACGTGGTCCAACCCCGATTGTGCCTCCGGCCGTTGCCATTCCGCATACCGATGGCGCGTCGGTGACTGGCGGTTTCGTATATCGGGGAAAGAAGTTTCCGGAACTGATCGGTACTTACATTTTTGGAGACTGGGAAACGCGTCGAATCTGGGGCGTGACCCGCGATGGCGACAAGATCAGTCCGATGAAGGAACTCGTTGAACCAACGGTTCGCATCGTTGGGTTCGCAGAAGACCATGACGGTGAGCTTTATCTACTCGACTACGACGACGGCAGCATTCACACACTCATTCGTAATGAGACCGAGAAGCCAAAGTTCCCGTTTCCAACCAGGCTCAGCGAATCGGGCCTGTTCGCATCGGTTGCCAGTCATGAACTGGCTGATGGCGTCGTTCCGTATGCCATCAATGCCGAACTGTGGGCGGACTTTGCCACGGCGGAGCGGTTCATCGCGATCCCGGGTGACGCTTCGGTTGGATTTCACTCGAAGGCTGTGCGTGTGCCTGGCTCGATGTTCCAACGTCAGTCCGATTTTCCAAAGGACACCGTGCTCGGCAAAACACTCTCTCTCGAAGGCGTGAAGTCTGGCGATCAGTCACAGACCCGCCGGATCGAGACGCAACTGCTGCACTTTGATGGACAGTTCTGGCGTGGCTACTCATACGAATGGAATGACGAACAGACGGACGCCGTGCTGCTTGCTGCGAGCGGCAAACAGCGGACGATTCCCGTCGCGGGAGGTGCACCAGGTGGAAAACGGAATCACGAGTGGAAGTTTCACAGCCGTTACGAATGTCTGCGCTGCCACAATCCCTGGTCCGAATACACACTGGCCTTCAATCTGGCGCAGCTTAATCATGTTTCCGGTTCTGAACATGGTTCGTCGTTGAAGCGAAACCAGATCGATCACTTTCGGTCGATTGGCGTGGTCCGCGACATTCTGCGTAAGCCGAATCTCGAAAACCCTTTCGACAAGGGTGAGCACGTTAAGCCCGTCTCGGAGCTGCCTCGGCTGTCGTCCCCCTTCTATGGCGACGCCAGTCTGGACGCGCGTTCCCGCGCGTACCTTCCCGAGAATTGTGAGCATTGTAATAAAAACGGAGGAGGGGGGTACGCGTAACAGCACCTCAATCAAAAACAGAAACTGGGTGAGCACCGGGCCCTGGGG
>CAYSJO010000695.1:0-10309 GCA_964431285.1 uncultured Planctomycetaceae bacterium | reverse complement strand
CGGGACCAACCGAGGCTGGGGCTCGCGGGGCAACAAGCCGTTCTCTCTCGACCGCATCCGCTGGACAGGGAAAGTTCCCTTCGAGATTCACGAGATGCGTGCGCGGCCCGATGGCTTCGAGCTGACATTCACACATCCAATCGACCGGGAATCAGTTGCCAGCCCCGAAGCATGGCAATTGAAAACCTACGCCTACATCTACCAGGCGGTGTACGGCAGTCCGGAGGTCGATCACACGACGCCGACAATCGATCGAATTGAAGTGTCAGACGACGCACAAAGTGTCCGATTATTTGTGACAGGCCTGCAGGAAGGCCACGTCCACGAACTGCACGCAACCGGAGTCCGCTCAAAACCAGGGCTGCCGTTGCTGCACAAAGAGGCCTATTACACGCTCAACTACATTCCCACAGAATGAACGCTGCCTCTGGTCGATTTCGCAGGAACGTGCTAGCGTGAATGACTTCCGCACTGCTGGAACTACAACTGCACTTCAAGGTTAAACAATGACGCAGCATGAGTCTCACTGTCCCGGCCCCGTGAATCGTCGAGACTTTCTTCGGGTGGGCACACTCGGCCTGTCCGGGGTTTCGCTGGCCGACTTCCTTCGGCACAAGTCGAATGCCGAGGCGTCGTTTAATGACCCTGATACATCCGTAATCTATGTCTGGTTGCCGGGAGGGCCGCCACACATGGAGACGTTCGATATGAAACCGAACGCTCCTTCAGATTGCCGGGGAATCTTCAATCCAGTCGCCTCGAACGTGCCGGGCATAGATGTGTGCGAACTGATGCCGCGGCTGGCACAGGTCGCGGATCGTTACACGCTGATTCGCTCGATCGCGCACAAGTTTGCGGATCACGGTGGTGGTCACAAGCGCTTCATGACGTCTCGTGTTCCAGCCACTCCAACTGGCACGGTGAATGACGCTCCAGCCGTCGGTTCACTCGTCTCAAAGTGGTTTGAGAATCGCGACGTGGGCATCCCCAATTACATCTGCAACGCGCCCAATGGAAGACATGGAATCGATGTCTTTGCCATGGGTTCTGCCTGGCTGGGGCCCGCTTATCAGCCCTTTACCGTTCCCGGCAATCCCGCCGACGAGAAATTCAAAGTCAAAAATCTGTCCCTTTCAAAAGAGGTTGCCGGCCGGCTCGATGATCGCACGGCTTTGCTGAGTGGATTCGATCGTCTGCGTCGCGACATCGACAGTTCTGGTTTGATGGATGCCACGGACCGTTTCAATGAGCAGGCTGTCGGGCTGATTACCAGCAACCGCATGCGGGACGCATTCGACCTTTCGAAAGAGCCGGATGAACTGAGGGATCACTACGGTCGACATTGCTGGGGTCAGCGGGCGTTACTGGCTCGTCGACTCGTCGAGGCTGGCTCGAAATTTGTCACGATGGTGATGGAGAATCCGTACGGAAAAAACGGCGTCCCGTGGCTTAAGAATGGCACGTACAACTGGGATTCGCACGCAGTGAACTGCCACCTCTTCGACGACGCGAAGGTGCGTCTGCCGCTGTTCGATCGAGCCATCGCGGCGCTTGTGGAGGACATCCACAATCGTGGACTGGATAAGAAGGTGTTACTTGTTGTGACCGGCGAGTTCGGCCGCACGCCGCGCATCAGTGTGACGAAGGGCTCGCAGACGGGTGTGGATCAGCCCGGCCGGGATCACTGGCCGCAGGCTATGTCTGTACTGGTCACTGGCGGCGGAATGCCAACGGGACAAGTCATCGGTTCTACCAACGCGAAGGGCGAGCACCCACAGTCCCGTCCGTTCACGCCGAATGACTTCTGGGCATCCATCTACACACATCTTGGCATCGATACCGAACACGCCTGGCCAGACCACGGCGGACGTCCGATGCCGATTCTTCCGTTTGGCAGTCCGATTCCCGAACTTGGACTTGGTTACCGTTCGTAGTAACCGCATTTATGCGGTTTGAATACGAAGCCAGTAACGAGCTATTAACCAAGTCCGTTTCCACAGTTCCGACGCAACGCACCCCGATCGAACCGGACAAGTCCGGTTACTACAAACGTGTCACGCATCATCCGAATCGGCGCCGCCCAGAGTGGTCCTATCTCCCGGCAGGAATCGCGCAGTGATGCCGTCGAGCGGCTGATGATCCAGATGCGCAACGCACACGCTCAGGGTTGCCAGCTTGTTGTGTTTACCGAGTGCGCGTTGACGGCGTTCTTTCCACACTGGTGGATCGCCGACGAACACGAACTCGATGCATGGTTCGAGCGTGAAATGCCGAACGCTGCGACGCAGCCGCTGTTTGACGAAGCAGCCCGTCTGGGTATTGGCTTCTACCTCGGTTTTGGGGAGCTGGCCGTCGAGGATGGGAGTAAACGTCACTTCAATGCCAGCGTGCTGGTTGGTGCCGATGGTTGCGTGATCGGAAGATTCCGCAAGGTGCATTTGCCAGGTCACTCAGATCATCGACCGGACAACCCGTTCCAGAATCTTGAGAAACGCTATTTCGAAACGGGCAACTTCGGATTCCCAACCTGGCGAGCGTTTGGTGGCGTCGTCGGCATGTGCATCTGTAACGACCGTCGCTGGCCGGAAACGTATCGATCACTCGCGCTACGTGGCGCCGAACTCATTCTGCTGGGTTACAACACGCCAACACACATTCCCGAGCACCCGGAACTCGATCACCTTGTCGGATTCCATCACCAGTTATGTCTGCAGTCAGGCGCGTATCAGAACGGCTGCTGGGTCGTCGGCGTCGCCAAAGCCGGAACGGAAGAAGGTGTCCCTCAACTCGGTTTGACATCGATCGTCTCACCAGTAGGACAGGTCGTTGCACAAACGACAACGCTGGACGACGAGCTGATTGTCCACGACTGTGACCTCGACGCGAGCCGAGCGTCCAAAGAGGACCTCTTCAACTTCGCCGTGAACCGCAAGATCGAACATTACACGATCATCACCGAGCAGACAGACGCTTGCCCACCAGCGTAACTGCCCGTGCCGATTCGGGTGGCTCACGGTTGACGCCAGAGGCGGAAACTGAAAACCGTACGGCGGCTGATCGACCATCCTGACGCACGCATCGCAATTCGTAACGGCGTCGGGTGAAAGAATGCCGCGGCTGTGGACAAAGTTCACACTCGGTTCACGCTCCGGAATCTCGAACCGACTGGTGGTCTCTTCACCCAGCGGTTTGTCATCCTAAGACAGCAGCGTTCGTGGCAACGTTGCCCGGTACTGACGCCCGGACTCGAATGGTCCGCGCAGCCGCAGAATGCGTCCGTTTCCGTGCTATGTCGTCGTGACGTCCGTCTGTAAATCCTCGACCGCTGGTGTTACATCGATTCGAGGCAGTGCCTGGTCGGCCTTGAGTCCCGGAAGAAAGTAGACGTCGACCTGCCAGGGATGTTTCCCGCCGACCTCGACAACTTCCGATCGCAGGCAGGCAAAGTCGGGAGCAAGCTCCAAGGTTCGCTGTACTGGTTCGACGAGTCCGAGCTCGCCGTCCTGGCCCGCCAGGTCCGCGTCGATCTCGATCAGCAACCGGCCTGACGCCGGTCTGGAGCAACGCAGAACGATGGACGCGCGGGGGTTGTCCACCAGCGAGACCGCTTCCAGGACGCTTTGCTGATTGAATTCGTCCGGCGTTTCGTGGTCGAGCAGGTCCTGTTGGTCAGGCTCCATGTCGCGGACGCACATGTGCGAGAGAAGTTCGTCCGGCAACACCTTCTGGTTGAACTTCAGCTCAAACGTCACATCCGAGCTGTCGGACGATACCAGTCGCGAATCCAGCAGTTTCAGCGGCCGCGTACGGAATTCAATTTCCGCATCGACCTGCACGACAGGACTTGACTGTGGTCCCACTCCGACGGATGGGATGACCGCAAACCGGTGATTTGGTGGAATCGGCTCGGCCAGCACAAAGTCGAGTTGTCGTGGCGTGGTCCATTCCCAGTGCCCCGCCAGTTGCGGTGAAATCTCAAAGGGAGCCGTCTCATCGAGCTGTGCGTTCAGCACGGTCGTTGCTCCGACGTCTCGATCGAAAACGACCGACAGCCGCTCGGCCCCATCGACGCTGTCGGAGGGTAGAGTTTCAACGACCTGCGGCGGGCCCTCGACCGCATCCCTCGCCACAATTAGCTCGTGCCTGATCCAGACGAGCCCGCCCAGATTGAGTGGCAGCAGGCAGGACCCCAGCACAGCAAAACGCAGAGGAAACGGTCGCATTTGTTCTTCCTTGAACACAGCGGATCTCACACACCCGAATGCATCCACAACCGGGAGGGGGGGGTGTGTAACAGACCGGATGAAACGGCGGTACGCCCGTGCCTGGCATGTCCTGACAAAATTTCCACGGCAGCTACTTTACTTGCCCGGAAGGACCCAGACGGGTGAGAATTTCTCGGTGACCGTCATGGCTTCGACGGAGCGGGACAGCAACAGCAGCGACGGTCCGTCTTCAGGCCAGTCGTTCAGGACGTTCGCCAGAATGCCGATCGCTTTGCGAAAGTTGCCATGTTCAAAGTGTCGCAGTGCCTCTTCGTACGGCTTCATGAGCTGCGTGTCGCAATCAACGCTAGTCTGCCGCAGTTCGAAAATCGACACAGGCGTTTCGATGTTGACCACGCGGATGTCACATAGGCGCCGGCCGGTGAAGTCGTCGCCGATCAGCTTGCGAGTTTCTCCAGTGATCAGCATTGGGGACATCAGGTACTTGGTTGCTCCCTGGACGCGGCTGGCCAGATTGACCGCGTGTCCCAGGGGGCCATACTTGAACTTGACCCGGGATCCCGTGTTTCCGACACGCACCGGTCCTGTGTTGAGTCCAATGCCGACTTTCGTCGGCCGCCCGACGATCGATTCCCACTTACGGTCAATCTCGGGCAACCGCTCGAACATCTGCATGGCCGCGAGACACGCCCGTTGAGCGTGATCGGGTTGTTCAACCGGAGCCCCCCACATCGCCATCAGCTCGTCACCGATGTAGTCGACGATCACCCCGTCAAATTCGCTCACGCACTCGGACAGCACGTCCATGACGTCGTTGATCCAACCAAATGTGCGTTGCGTCCCCAGAACTTCACTGATCGCCGAGAAACTTCTTACGTCGCAGAACAGCGTCGTCACCACTGAATCACGTCCGTCAAGTAGTGTCGGGTCGGCCTCGAGTTGTTCAGCAAGCTTCTTTGAAAAGAATTGTTCGAACTGGTTCTCCAGCGAGACAACTCGCTTCTGCTGATCAAGACGCTGCATACCGGAAGCGACCGAACAGGCAAGCAGCTCGACGAGCATGGCCTCCCATTCAGAGATCGGAACCACAGCCGCCCCCATACCGAGTTGGCGGTCTCCGTAGACAGCACCAATCACTTCGCCGGACGGGTGCATGATCGGTGCAACGACGACCGCGTCGAGCATCTCCATGCTCGCGGCGGCTGACTCATCGCCACCGTTCTCCCAGAAAACCTGGCGATGTGTGCGCACCATTTCCAGCATACTGTCGCTTACTTCAAACGCGGCGCTCTGCGTGCATTGCTGAGCACACTCCATGACCTGCAACTGCCACTGTCCGTCGCGCAGAAACAGAATTCGTCCCGTGTCGAGACCGGCCAGGTCAACAACGGCCTGCGCAGCCCGGCGGAAGAAGTCGGCTGAGGACATCGCCGTCTGCAGGACGTCCATGACCTGTCCGACCGAGCGAATCAGTGGCAGCATCTCCGTTCCGGCGCTGCCCGTGCCAAAAGGCGATATGTCGGATCCGATCGAAGAGCCAAATCCCTCACCGGAGAGCAACGATGGCGGCGCAGTACCGAGTGTCTGGAGGTTGCGGCCCGCACTGGATGACAGGCTCGACGAGTCGTCAATGGTCGAAGCACGAGGCAACTGCACTGAGAAACAAATCGAATTCCCAATCGTGACCTCGTCACCGCTGTTCAGTCGAAACTCCGTGATTTCCAGTCCATTCACGCGAGTGCCGTTGTTGCTGAGATTCGTGATCCAGCAGTGCGGCGGCGAAAAGTCGAGCTGGCAGTGCCGCCGCGAAACCGTGCGGTCGACTCGACAATTGACTGCACTGTCGGGGAAACGACCGATGAGCATCGACTGGCCGGAAATCAGCGGAATTCGCGTGCCGGACTGGCCATCCGTCCGGACGTCAATCCATGCTGTTTCGGGCAAAGCAAGGTCGGATGGTAGCATCGTCAATCACGATCGAGATTGGAGACACTCACTAGAGGGAGACACGTATACTCTGCCATGCTGTCCAAGCAGAAGACTGGCGTCAACTTCGACTTGAGGCCTCGTCCGTCAGGCGTCGTGGACAGGGTGTCCGCCGCATGCGCCTGATGTCAATTCAGTCCGCTACTCCGCCCGTACCAGCAAAGACTGAAAACCGCCATCTGAAGGTCGCCCTGGGATGAACTCTCGAACCTCTTTGAGGGTGAATTCGGTCGACAAACTCAGCAGTGAGCTGACAACGCTGGCATTCTCCTGTTGCTCGATGCTGCACGTTGAATACACGAGCCGACCACCTGGCCGGACACGCTGCGCCGCGTTCCTCAGCAGATTCTGCTGCAATTGAGCCAACTCCTCAATATCGCGTGGCTGGAGGCGCGTTCTCACCTCCGGGCGTTTTCCGATCACTCCGGTGTTTGAACACGGGACATCGACAAGCACGGCATCGAACAGCGTGATCGGCAGATCGCTCAGGTCCTCACTGACGTGGATTGGCTCGATGATGCCCAGGCCCAACCGCTGCACGTTGCCTTCAAGTCGCTGCAACCGTTCCGGATCCTTGTCAGCCGCGATTATGCTGCCGGAATTCTGCATCAGTTCCGCGATGTGAGTCGTCTTGGTGCCCGGCGCGGCGCACAGATCGAGGACCGACTGTCCTGGTTGCGGGGACAGCAATTCAACCGCCGACATTGCAGTTTCATCCTGGACCGTGAACCGCCCGTCAGCGAAACCGGGAAGTTCTGTCACTCGCACAGACCCGACCACATGGATCGACTCCGGTCGTTCTCCCGCGGTGAAGAAAATTCTGGTGCCGGTGGAATCCGGCTCGTCGTTACTGGCGGTTGATTCGCGCAACAGCTTAAGGAGTTCATCGCGAGTCCCCTTCAACGGATTAACTCGCAGGGTGAGTGGTGGGCGGCGTTCAAACCACTCGGCGATCTCCTGAAGTTCATCGTTCGTGAATCGAAGGGTCCACCGATCCAGCAGCCAGCCGGGTAGTCCGAATGCAGCCGCAAGAAAATCCGTCCATTGTTTGGGATCGGGCAGGACCGGTGACGCGAGTCGACGGAAGCGTGTTTGCTCGAAGTCGAGCATCTGCCCGGATGCATCACGTCGAGTCACGACAGGGACGCAGTCGCGGGCCGGCGCATCAGCAAACTCGTCCGTCACTTCACGACTGATTGTCCTGAGGACTCCGTTGAGGAAACCTTTCCACTGCGCCTGGTCCAGCCAGGCAGCCAGCTCGACCGTTTCGCTGACGGCCGCATGGCTGCTGACGCCGGTCATCAGCACAAGCTGGTAGGTTCCCAGACGCAGCAGCGTCCACAGCGCCGGCTCAACCTGATCGCGACGTCGTGTGACATAGTGCGACAAAATCGAATCCAGTGTTCGAGTGCGACGCGTCACGCCGTTAATCAGCTCTGTCAGAAACCGACGGTCCACAGTGCTGAGTTCATCGATTCCCGGCTGCCTCTCCAGTATTTCGTCAATGTACTGCGCAGTCCGGCGAGCCTCGTTGAGAATGACAAAAGCGTATTGCCGGGCTGTGACGGGTTCGACGTCAAACGACTGCGGCGATGCGGGCACTGTTTCCGCCAGCGGCGGCGTCCCCGGCGTGACGGGCTCGACGCGACGCCCGCGACCGGGTTTCTTCTTGCTTCCGGGATGGCGACGAAATCGTCCACGTTCCTGAGGCGAACTCATGCTGCGCCTCCGCAGATCGTCTCCAGGTCTGTCCAGAAGCCCGGATAGGTTTTTCCCGTGCATGCCGGGTTGACAATGCGCACACCAGGAATTCGAAGTCCTGCCAGCGCGAAGCTCATGGCCATTCGGTGATCGTTGTAGGTCTCGATTGTGGCGGCCTGTGGTTCGCCGGAATGAATCGTCATTCCGTCCTCATGTTGGTCGACTTCAATACCCAACCGTCGCAATTCGGTCACAACAGCAGTAATTCGGTCTGTTTCCTTGTGTCGGTTATGGGCCACATTGCGAATCCGCGTGGAACCCCCGGCGAAGACCGCCACGACAGCCAGCGTCTGAGCCGTGTCGCTGATCGTGTTCATGTCGATGTCGATCCCGGACAGCTCGCTCCCCTGCAATGTGATCGACTCGTCACCGTAGTCCACGTGGCAGCCCATTTGTTCCAGAGCATCAACGAATCCGATATCGCCCTGCAGTGCTTCGGTGGATAATCCCTGGACCGTGACTTCCCCACCGGTCACTGCCGCGGCCGCAAAGAAGTAGCTGGCGGCCGATGCATCGGGTTCAATGTCGTAATCAGCGCACTGATACTGTTGTGGTGGAATACGAAACAGGTTGGTCTCAGGACATCCCGCAGTCACGCCGAACTGAGCCATAACACCCAATGTCATGTCAACGTATGGCTGTGAGACGAGCTGGCCGCTGACATGGATATCGACTGGCCGCGCCGCGCACGGTGAAGCCATCAGCAGCGCGCTCAGGAACTGGCTTGAGAGACTTCCATCGACTGTTGTTTTTCCGCCAGCAAGCCCCGAGCCCTCGACAACGACCGGCGGGCAATTGGAGTCAGTCTCACAGGCCACTCCGGCACCGAGCGACTTGAGGGCATCGACCAGATCACCGATCGGCCGCTCCCGCATGCGCGAACTGCCGTCCAGCCGAAACCGTCCGTCACCCAGCGCACACAAGGCCGTCAGAAAACGGATGCTTGTCCCGCTGTTTTCCAGCCAAAGGTCGGCTTCATCTGCAGCGGGTTTTCCAGCACACCCGGTGACCTGCATCGTGCATGACTGAGCATCGTGGTCGACTGCGATTCCCAGACGTCCCAGACTCTCGACCATCACGCGGGTATCTTCACTGTCGAGGACTCCGGTTAATCGAGACGTACCATCGGCCAGCGCAGCGGTGATCAGAGCCCGGTTAGTCAGGCTCTTGGAGCCAGGCGGTCGAATCGATCCTCGGACCGGTCTGCTGACCGGTTGCACTTCGTAAGCGATGCCCATTCGCTTCGAGGACTCCTGCGGTGTGGCTTCCGCCTTTTTTTCCTATTCTGACAGCTTGCGCATCTGGATTTTTCGCAGTGCTGCCGTCGTCTGCCAGGAAGCAAAGCCCAGCGGCTGCGACAGTTCCACCTCGCCACGCACTTTGATCTTCTTACCGCGAATGTCCTGATCAACGATCTCCTTGTCGTCGATCCAGGCACGAATGCGAGTGTCGCTGACACGCAGTCGGATTCTGTACCACTGCTTGCTTTTGAACTCGCGGTAGCTGGTCGTGTCGTTCTCCGACGCGTCGTAGCCATCAATGCACGAGATACCGCACACACCACCGCCCCAGCCGCCAATGATCAGCGAGCAGAAGTCTTTCTTAACCGGCACGGTGAGTCCGCAGAAGAAGTCGAAGCCATCGACCCGCATGGCCTCAAGCGAGATCTCGTAATTTGTCTTGAGGAGTTTCTTCGGGTCTTTCCAGGTGATGCCGGTCAGGTCGGAGCCGAGCTCCATGACGAGTTGTCCGTCTTTGACACTGACGTCTCCTTCGCCACCGAACTCGGTCAACTTCCAGCCGGCCAGTGTCTTGCCATCGAAGAGTTTCACAACGCCCTTGTCGGCTTTCTTTGGTCCCTTTTTCTGAGGTTTGTCGTCCGCAATTGCAGATGAGCAGATCGCGATGACCATGATGAGCAGCACGGGTTTTCCAAACATGTTTTCCTCCCGACATATCCCGGTATCAATTGGCGGCCGGCCCGATTACGGCGTGCAAATGCACTTCGTTATGCATTGTGTAGAGCCGGAACTGCCGACCGTCGTGGACAAGTACCCCGCTGGATTTGTTCTCCGAGATTGGAAACAGCGGGTTCTGCGAATACTTCTTCCAGTGAATCAGGTCGTCCGAAACCGCCACGGCAGTCGACCACAGCTTCGAGCCTCGTTTCGAACCGTGAAAATACGCGTAGTATCGTCCTTTGTACTGCACGATTTGATTCAGTGCGACCAGGTCGAGGTCGTACTCGTCAGGCCCCGGAGAGAGCACAGCTTCGTCCTGTACGTTGCGCCAGACATTCAAGTCCTATGATGTTGCCAGCCAGATGCCCAGGTCCC
>CAYSJO010000694.1:0-17262 GCA_964431285.1 uncultured Planctomycetaceae bacterium | reverse complement strand
TTGGCACTGCAGGTGGGGGATGTCGATTCGCAGCGGATGCGGATTCACATTCACTGCGGCAAAGGTGCGAAGGACCGGCTCGTGCCACTGCCGGCTTCCACACTCGAAGTGCTCCGCGAATACTGGAAGCAACACCGGCATCCGAGCCTGCTGTTTCCAAAGACGACTCAGCAGGGCGGCGTGATCTCTGGCGCGCGGCAGACGATGCACGAATCGACCGTGCAGGGCGCACTGCGACGCGTGGTGGTCGAACTGCAGTTCACCCGCCGCATCAGTGTGCACTGTCTGCGTCACAGTTACGCGACGCACCTACTGGAAGCCGGTGTCAATCTGCGATTGCTGCAGTAGTATCTGGGCCACACGGGGTACGTGGAAACTCCGTCCTTTGCTCGAAATTCGCTTTCTAAACATGTGTGCCCACAAGTGCAGATGTCGAAATCGTGAGCACAGATACAGGTCGACGGTGGGATTCGCCCGAAGAACGCGTGTCGTAGCTACGAGGCTGGTCGAGCAGAGCAGTTTCGGAAATTCGCTTGAGCAGCCAGTGCCGGAACCGTCGTCGCTTCGCTCCCTGGTCCATCTACGGTTACTGACCGGTCTCAGGACTGTACGGTCGCTGCGGCGAAGCCGACCAGGTCGCCTTTGTCCTTTGCAGCTGACGCCCATGCGTCCGACTTGCCGGCTTTCTGACACAGCTCTGGATACGAGAACGTCTGCTCGTCCAGAAACCGCAGATGTTCGGTGGCAACTTCGTGCGCCTGCTCCAGCCGGTCCGCTTTCAGCAGCAGGTCGACGATGACGTAAGCAATCATCTGCTTGTCTTCGTCATCCGGTTCGGCGTCGAGTTTCTGCTGAAAGTAAGCCAATGCGTCGTCCACATTGCGGCCCAGCAGCACATTGAAGAACTGAACGTGAGCTGGATAACAGTCTTCGAACGGCGCTTCGCTGCCGTACTGAAACTGCTCATCAAGCTGCATACCGTATTCGGCAAGCTGCACAGCAAGTTCCAGCTCCGGACTGTCGCCATCCAGGGAACGCGAGAAACGCACGACCGAGTTCAAGTGCGAGACATCCACATGATAGTTGCCGTCCTGGAACAGCCATTCGCGGCCCATAATCAGTTCGCGCAGTGTTTTCGGAGCAGCTCCCGGCGGCAGCGACATTCGGCCGTCCACCTCTGATTTGACCGTCATCATCAGCTCGTCGTACAGGTGCTGCACCATCATCGCGGCCGCCTTTTTCCGGTCCTCTTCGCCGAGTTGGCCGATGACCTGGTCCAAGGCAGTGATCGTGTTGCACGTGCCGTTGGACTTCAAAAGAAATTCCAGGCCGCGCACGGGATTCGCACCCTCGTACAGCGCAATGTTGATCAGTTCCTGCGACTTGTCGTAATCGTCCGGCAGAGTCGCATTCTCGAGAGCGGCTGAAACTTTCTCCGGCTCCTGGATCGTTCGGAAATACACCCAGGCGTCGTTCAGCTGATCGTCTTCGAGCAGCAGTGTGCCGACTTCCCGAGCCGCATCCACGTAGAACTTTTCAAAGTCGGTTCGCAGGTCATCGGGGACATCGTCCAGTGATGTCGGACGCATCAGAGGGAGACCCAGCTCGTGCTTCTTTCTGAGCAGCAGCGCGTCGAACAGTTTGTGGTAGTTTTTTTCGTTCCGCAGTGACTCGGCGAGAAAGTCGAGCGCGGCTTGCGGCCCGTCAGATGCGCTCAGTTCAGCAATCCGGTCAAACGTTGACATGTTGACTCCCGCTATTCCTCAAAAGACTCCGACGAACACCGATCGCTCGCCAGTTATTCCGCTGCATCCAGATAGACCAGTCGGCCGCATTCGCGACATAACAGGACTTCCCCGTTTCGCAGCTCCACGCTTTGCTGCGGCGAGAACTGCACGAAACATTCCGAGCACGCATCATTTTCGACTGGAGCAAATGCATCCGCGCCGTAGGCTGTCACCAGTCGCCGGTACATCTCCTGCAGCTTCGATGGCAGGCATTCGGAAGCTTGGGGCAGTTCGTTTTCGACGGCAGTCATCCCCGCACGGAGTTTCGGTTCTTCCTCTGCGAGTTCCTTCTTCATCCCCTCAACATCCGCCTGTGCGGCTTGCAACTGCTGCTCCAACTCGGCGTGTTCCGACCGTCCCGTATCAATCTGCTCCAGAAGCTCCAGGTATTCGTCTTCGAGCGTCTCGTTCGCGGAGGTGTCCGCGTCAATCTGTGTCTTGATGATCTCGAATTCTTTGTTGGACGCGGACTTGTTGAGTTTGACTTTCAGCTCGGCGATCTGCTGTTCGTTGCTGCGAAACTGCAGGTTCGTTTCATCTGCCGTCTTCTGCAGTTGAGTCAGCTGTTCCTTGTGCGCGGCAATTTCCGCGTGTTTCTTTCCGACAGACTTGTCTCGCACGCGAACCTTGCGGGGTCCGTCCTCAAGCTGCTTCGCGTGCCATGCAAGCTGCTGGTGCAGCTCGTGGAGCTGTTTGATTCCCCCAGTGGCAGGCATTCCCCGGCTCCAATCTGATAACGGACGAATGTCAGTGACCTCGCGCGGAGCATACGCAATCGCGAATCCACTTGCGAGCAGACCCAGCGAGTCGCCTCATGGCGGAGCCCTGCACTCGACAAGGTCTACTTCTGGCCATGTCCATCGGGCGTGTCCGCGATACCCGCTTCGGACAGCGCCTCATCCAGCAGGTCAGCGCTGCCCAGGTCCTCGGCCCACTTTCGCATGTAGTCCAGATCCAGGAGTTCCCGCTGGACTTTCAGCACGCCCTGCACGTCGAGCCACTGGCGTTCCGAAATACGATCCGCCTTGCCGTACCACTCCAGCTTGTTGAGTACGACGTCCTCCGGAGACGGCAGCCACACGTCGAGTTCTTCGTCTGACTCGCCGAGCGACCCCCTGTGAATGCGCGTGAGACAACTAAGATCAAATGGCCGATCCTTGACGACGAAAACGTCGACTTTGAACGAGGTCGCAAGATGAATCAGGTTGAAGCACGAATTCCGCTCAATCGCAGACTGAATCATCGGTCCACTGACGTAACTGAATCATCGGTCCACTGACGTAACTGAATCATCGGTCCACTGACGTAGTAGTCGGCTGCGAGCGTGTCGACGAACCGGCCGACATGCCACGGTTCAAGTTCTGCGACGAGGTCCGCGTCGATCGTGCTGCGTGGCAGTCCAAGCGCACTGCTGGCCACTGAGCCGCCGACGTAATGCACAATCTTGAGTGCTTCCATGCATCGAACCACGGGCATCATGGCGGATAGCAGGTCGTACTCGCTCATGATTCAAGCTGCGCGCGGACCTGATTGGCCAGGTCGCCTCCGTAATTCAGCTCGATGAAAAACAGAGCACGCTCGTGTTCGGTTAAGCCTGGTCGGGCGCGTCTGATGGCACGTTTGGAGTTTCGAACCGCCATCTCCGTCAGCGAACGCATCATTTGACTGCATTGGGCCATCGACGCCTGACTCAACATTTCGAACTGCCGTTCGGCGACGTCGGGGTGCGTGTCGGTCGGAAACTTCGGCATGCCGCCACCGTAGGAGAATTGTGAAGCGATGTCCGCATGATAGCCGCACGCGGGCTGTTGCGGGAAAGTAACGTCCTCACGAAAAACATGTTTGTCGCGGACCGATTCTGAAGACACGCCGTTGATGACGATTTCGCCGTTGGCAAATCGATCAGCACGTGCGTGCGACTACTTGACGCCAACCGCTTTGCACAATGAAGTTTCACGCATCCGGAGTTCCAAATTCCCCAACGGCAGAGGTTGTCACATGAAGTGTCTGGCTATGTGCGGGTTGTTGGTCGCAGTCGTCGTCAGTCACTCGGCAATTGCTGACGAGGCGTTTCCACCACACAAGGTGGCTGGAGACATTTATTACGTCGGTTCGCGGGACATCTCCAGCTATCTGGTCACGTCGCCGGACGGTCACGCGATCATCAATAGCGGGTTTGAGGAAACTGTGCCGCTGATACGCGCGTCTGTCGAGAAACTCGGCTTCAAAATGCGTGACGTCAAAGTGTTGTTGCACAGCCATGCCCACTCAGATCATGTGGCCGGGCACGCTTTACTGCAGGAATTGACTGGGGCAAAAGTCTTCGTGATGCAGGGAGACGACGACGTCATCCGATCAGGCGGCAAGGGCCAGTATCTGTATACCGACAGCCGCTGGCGTCCGTGCCCGGTCGATCGTGTCCTGCACGACGGCGACAAGGTTGAAGTCGGGAAAACGACACTGGTTGCCCGTCGTACGGCAGGACACACGCGCGGCTGCACCACCTGGACAAGTCAGGTGGCCGATGGTGATCGAAAGCTGGATGTCGTGGTCGTTGGCAGTCCGAACGTGAATCCAGGGTTCCAGCTCGTCAACAACAAGGACTATCCCGAGATTGCAGACGATTACGCAAAAGGATTCGCCATCCTGAAGAAACGGCCATGCGACGTTTTTCTGGGAGCACATGGCAAGTACTACGGCATGCTGGCCAAGTTCGAACGGCGTGCTGAGGGGAAGCCCAACCCGTTTATCGACCCCGACGGCTATCGCGCCTACATCACTGAGCGAGAGCAGACGTTCCGGAAGAAGCTCGCCGAGCAGCGTGGATTCAGCAGACTCCAGCTCAGCGACCGGTACTACTGTGACGGGATCGCATCTGGTGACATCAACAGTGATGGCAACGTCGACATCGTTGCCGGCCCGTTCTGGTACGCCGGCCCGACTTTCGAGAACGCTCACGAGTTCTATCCGTCAGAGCCATTGCCTCCCGAGCCGAGTCCCCGCAACAGCAAGATCAGCTTCGACCACGACTTCAGTGGCGATGGCAAACTGGACATCCTCGTGCTGGGACGTGTGCACAAACATGCGGCGTACTGGTACGAGAATCCTGGCGACCAGGACCGATTGTGGGAAAAGCACTACGCGTTCGAACGAGTTCGCGGCGAATCTCCGACGATGGTCGATCTCGACGGCAACGGTGTACCACAGGTCATCTGTCACTGGGATGGCTGCTGGGGCTGGATCGAACCTGATCCGGAAAAACCCCGCGACCCATGGGCGTTCACGGCCATCGGCGTGGACAAGGACTGGCCGCAGTTCTACCACGGCGAGGGAGTCGGAGATGTCAACGGCGACGGACTGCTCGACCTGATCATCAACGATGGCTGGTACGAGCAGCCTTCCAAAGGCAAAGACAAGGACTGGCCCTTCTGGCCGCAGCGATTCTCAAGTGGCCGCGGCGGTGCTCAGATGTTTGCGTACGACGTTGATGGCGATGGCGACAATGACGTCATCACGGCGATTGACGGCCACGGCTGGGGTCTCGCCTGGTTCGAGCAGACGCGTGACGACGAAGGCACGGTCTCATTCGAAGAGCACCGGGTCATGGGCGACCGATCCGAAGAATCCAAATACGGGGTCGCGTTTTCGCAGCCGCATGCACTGACTCTGACCGATGTCGACGGAGACGGCCTGCAGGACATCGTGACCGGCAAGCGCATGTGGGCGCACGGCCCCAAAGGCGATGTCGAGCCAAACGCGGCTCCAGTCGTGTACTGGTTCCAGCTACAGCGTGAATCGAACAGGAAGGTGCGATACATCCCGCATCTGATCGACGATCACTCAGGCGTCGGCGTCCAGCTCGCAGCAACCGACGTCAATGGCGACAAACGCACGGATATCCTGACGGTGTCCAAGCTGGGCACGTTTGTGTTTCTCAGTAATCGCCCTCTGCCCCGTACCAGCTTTCTCAACTACCGACTCCAGGAGGGAGACACGCTGATGTCGATTGCCGCTGAACAGCTGGGAGATCCGAAGCGGTGGCGGGAGATCCACATTCTCAATCAGGCCATATTGAGCAAGCCCAGGAATATCAGGGTCGGGCTTCAACTCAAGATCCCGGCTGAGACTCGCTGATGTTCTACTTGCGGCGGAATCCGAAGGCCAGATACTCTTTCCTTCCGATTCCTGAGAAAGTCTCTCCTCGCGCCGCCGATTTCACTCCGGTGGCCGATTCGCACTCCAGAACACTCTTCAAAACACTGGTAACCTAATGGGTATCTGGCGCAACTGTGAAGGAACAACCCGCCGCGACTGCCTGAAACTGGGCCTGGGCGGTTTCTTCGGCACTGGGCTGGTCAATGCACTGCGCATGCAGGGCCTCGCTGCAGAAGCAGTCAGCAAGCCGACCGCGACGGCCAAAAGCTGCGTGCTGATCTGGATGGATGGCGGGCCGACTCACTTCGAGACCTTCGATCCAAAACCAGATGCGCCGGCCGAGGTTCGTGGTGAATTCGACCACATCCCGACAACACTGCCGGGAGTGCATTTCTCACAGCACATGCAGCGTCTGGCCACGCTGACGGACCGGTTCTCACTGATCCGTTCGATCCGGCACAACCAGGGTAATCACGGTGCTGGTAATCACTACATGATGACGGGGGCCCCGCCGCGAATGCCCGTCAGTTGCGGCGCGTTCGTCAGCTTTCATCCCAGCATTGGGTCAGTCACGGCCAAAGAACTGGGCCAGCCCAACGGACTGCCCTCGTACTTCTCGCTGGCCCGAATGTCCCGCTCCGGCGGGCCGAATTTCCTGGGCGCCAGGTTTGCGCCGTTCGTCGTCGGTGATGACCCGAATTCTTCCAGTTTCCGAGTCCGCGACGTCGCTCTGCCGAAAGGCCTGACCGAGGACGGATTTCAGCACCGTTCTGACCTGCGTCAGATCATCGACCGGTTACCTCGCATCAATGACGAAACCGCGGGTGACCCTGTCTTGTCCCTCGACGAGTACTACCGACAGGGATTCGACCTGATCACTTCCACGGCGGCTCAGGCGGCATTCGACATTCACCGTGAGCCTGACGAAGTCCGCACACGATACGTTCGAAATTCGTTCGGCCAGCGATGTCTGCTCGCCCGCCGACTGGTGGAAGGCGGCGTACCGTTCGTGACGGTTTACGACGGTGGCTGGGACCATCATGCGGATGTCTTCGGCAAGTGCCGCACCCGTCTGCCGGACTGGGATCGATCCGTCGCGACACTGATCGAAGACCTGGACGACCGCGGCATGCTCGATACGACTCTGGTCATCGCACTCGGGGAATTCGGTCGCACACCGAAAATCTCCAAGCTGAACGGCACGAACAAACCCGGACGCGATCACTGGGCGAATGCGATGTCCGTGTTGATGGCGGGCGGCGGAACACCAGGCGGACTGGTCGTCGGCGCAACGGACAAGAACGGCTACTCGGCCGTGGAAGACGTTAAGTCGCCGGAAAACTTCGTGTCGACGATTTACACGAAACTGGGTATCGACCCAAACACGATCTACCACACCCCACAGGGACGACCGACACACCTGGTCAGCGATCCCACACCGATCGATACGTTGCTCGGCTGATCGTTCGTAGTAACCGCGTTTATGCGGTTCGTGTGTGCGGCAAACGGCTGGAACGGGTCCCCCTTGGCTATCAGGGTTTCCGGACTGACCATGACACCAGTCGGCTTCAGCCGACTTCTGTCTTTGTCACCGGCTTTTAAAGCCGGTGGCAACCGGGCGTCGGCTGAAGCCGACTGAGCTCTGCGTACCCCAGAATCCGTGACGGTCAGAAAAACATCGACCGTAGGTGTGGAGAACATCCGGGACTCACACTCCTGTTGAATCGCCAATGCGATTACCTGCCAGGTGGTCGGCGGCGGCCGGGTGGGCCGGGATCGGTCACGGGGATTTGTGTCTTCCATTCGATGCCAAGTTGTCGGGCACGTCGAATCTGCTCGGATGTCTCCTTCGCGTGTTTCTGGTGAAACACGATCGCGAGATTCAGTGCGTCCTTCAGTTCGGCTGTCGCTGCGCCAGGCCTGACCTGAGCGATGACGTCGCCGCTAACTCCGAAGCCATCTGGCTGGATAACCGCGAGGCCGGATTCGAGCTTCAGCCCTCTGACCGATTCCAGTTCGGCTCGCTTTGTCACGGATGCGTACTGGAACTGGCCAATGAAACCATTGCTCCAGGCCAGTGGAGTCAGAGCACTCTCGATTTCCGCAAGCTGAGTTTTGTCGTCTGCAAAGGACACGATCAGCGGCTGGTTGTCACAGGACGCAACATTCAGTGCCAATCGAAAATCCTTCAGTAGCGGGAGTCCGAGATCATCCGCACTTGTATCGCTTTGCTTTGCGTACAGGTCGGCAATGCGATTCATCGAACTTGCCATTTGCCCGGCGGCGAAGTTGATCGGGCCGCCAAATGCGAAACTCGGCGAGCGGCCAGATCGTACCAGTTGTCGCTTGCCGTCCGATGACAGAATGGCAAAGGCCGTGTTTTCCAACTCGCCGGACCGCCCGATAAAGATGGACTTGAGCAATTCGGCTTCTTCCTTGCTCTCATACGTCGCCAGTCGGACGCAGACGAATCGACGCGAGGCTTCGATGACGGAGGGCTGAGACAGGAAACTCCTGTCCATGTTTTGCTTCCCTGGTCACCAGATGCCCGGAGTACCGTGGCAGTGCGGCGCCGCCGAAATCAGCAGAATCGGCCGTCCCGTCTTCTTCGCCGCGGCCAGGCCACCTTGCCATGTTCCGTACCAGGCAATCGACGTGTTTTCAGAACTCTCGGCCGCTGGACTAATGCTCGGCGACATCATCCAGATCACGGACACTGTTGCGGCGGTCAGAATCGCGCCGCCGACCAGTAAACGAACTCGCATGGGTCTCATTCCTTATTTCCGTCCACCGTGTCCCGGCTTTGAGCCAGGAATTCGCCGTAGCAAGGGTCAGAAGCGGAGCCGAAGGTCCCGGCCCGCTCGCCGTAAACGCGCGCTGGGTTTGCAGATTACGCTGAAACGTCGGTGCCGACACGATATTCTCGGAATCCTCATTCTCATGTCGCTCACAACACCCCTCACAAGTCGACTGACCGCATTCCGGTAGAACCAATGTCTCGAATCCTCGCTTCTTTCTGCGTCGTCCTGACCTGTTGGACATCGCATGCCGACGAACTGGCCAGCAGGTGGGCCATCCTTGCGTCGCCGGAAATCCGCCAGGCTGGCGTTTCTGACCTGCTGTTTGTCGAGCTTTTGGAACAGCGGCTGGACCTGGTCGAACGCGAGCAACTCGACAAGTTGCTGTAGGAAGTTGAGCTTTCGCAGCTGGGAGGGGCCGAGGGGGCCCGACTCAGACTGCACGTTGGTCCGCAGCTCAAAGCGGACGGCCTGATTCTGCTCAGTCTGGAACAACTGCCAGAGCAGCCGCAGCGGTTGAAGCTGGTGATCTGCGAAACGAAGTTTGGGGCCCGGTTGATGGTCGAATACCGGCCGTGGCCGGCGACTGACCCGGAAGTGCGCAGCACAGAACTCGCTCGTCTTCTGACGGAAACCCGGCAGCGATTCCCCAAAGGCATCGAGCAGATCATCGGTGTGGGGCCATTCCTGTCCCAGAATCTGCTCCACGATTTCGATTACCTGCAGTCTGGATTCTCAGCACTGCTGGCCCAGGGGCTCTCGACATATCCAGGCGTCGCCGTTCTGGAAATTGAAGAAGTGCGGGCGATCGGCCGCGAGCTGGAACTCAGCGGCGGAGAACTGAGTGATCGTGTCGTCCCCGTGATCCTCGAAGGCGAGTACCGGATGTCCGAGCAGGCCCGGGCGGTCGCACCGTCGGCCGCAGTGCTCGATGTGACTGTGAAAGCGGCCGGTTCCGATCGTGACCAGTGGACCAGTCGCGAACATTCGCTGGGTGGAACGTCGACATGGCTGACTCAGGAACTGCCGGATCGAGTCTTGAAGCTGACCGAAGCCAGGCCGCAATCACTGATGCGGCGTCAGCAGTTTGACGCGTTGACGAAGCGAGCCGACATGTTTGCCCTCGTGGGAGCGTGGCTCGAAGCCATCCAGTTGCGAGAGTCCGCGCTGCTGCTGGAAGACGAGCTGGTTGAACACTTCCGACTCATCGGAGACTACCGTCGAGGCATCAAGCTGACTCAGGCCATCAATCAGAAACGCCAGTCAGAATTCTTCAAGACCAAACCGTCGGCGGAGGAGACCCGCGCGTTCTACAAACGAGTCATCGACACGGAATCTCCTTTGATTGACCGTCTGATTCAGCGAATCGAACAACGACTCGCTGCGGGTGACGTCAGCATCATCGAAGGGTCGCTGCTGTGGAGCAGTGCGCTCATCACTCCTGAAGTGACCAGTGACCGTGTCGAGGCCCGTCGCCGCCACGAAATAAAACGGCGGGCGTTCTGGGACAACATCCCGCGGCTGAAGCAGCTCGATGCATCGCTGCGAAATGGCGAGCCTCACCGGGAACTCCGGCAAGCTCTGGATGCGCAGCACACGTTCTGGCAGCCGACGCGTGCTGGGCAGACGCGTGTGTGGACGAATACCGCGGTGCAGCACGTGCTGTCTCTGGAAAGTCAGAACCGGTTCCTTGGCCTGCCGTTTGAACCGGCTAGGATATTCCGGGACATCGAGCGATTGCTTCAGGAATGTGCCCCGTGGCCCGTCCCCACGATGGTGCTGCGGACCCTGCCTCGCGGTTATTCGCAGATGGGTGGCGGCGAGATGGAGCGCACGCTGAAGGTCTTCAAAGTGTCTGACGAGGAGATTGCGGCGTTTTATCAGCACCTCGCGTCATCCGAGCAGCCGCTCCTGCAGATTTACGGCCGGATCGGTCTGTTGAGCTCGCAGCTCGAACTGCACCAGCAGAAACCGCCGGAGCCACCAGCGCGGGCCGTCATCGGCGAGCTGAAACTGCTGCGGGCTCTCCTGCTGAAGTACGCTCAAAGCAACCCCGATGTCTACGACGCGGCCGCCGAAATCGATGGGCGACTGATTCACGCCGAAGTGATCGCCACGCGTGGCTGGAGTCAGTACACGATGTGGCGGGCGAAGCAGTGGGAATACACGCCGCCGACCGAGGCACAATTAAAGGAACATGAACGGTGGGTCCGGAAAAATCCGGCGTCGATCCGATTCCAGCCGATCAAGGGAGTGAAAGCCACATGGGATCGGCTGGTAGCGTGCGGTTCCGACATGGATGCCGTTTTCCGCAGTGACGAGCTGTGGCTGATGAGACCCGGGCGAGCTGGAGTCAATCTTCAAACGTCCAACGGAAACGGATCACGTACAAAGTGCGGTGTGGGACGGCCGCTGGCTGTGGGTCACCACGGATGAGTCCGGGTTGCGCGTATTTGATCGAGACGGCCGGAGACTCGGACACTTGCCACCCGCCGGAGACGACCCCGATCAGACGGTCAGCGGGACCCGCACTTTGCCTCCCTATCGCCCGGGCATCTATGCCCCGTCGCACTATCGGCTCTTACGTCACAACAGATTCAAGTCAATGACCCACATCATGCCGTTACGGATTTGCCCTCTGGGTGACGGACGGTGTGTCGTTGCCGGGACGTTTGGCGAGTTGAAGCGGTTGTGGATCTGCCTGGTCAACCTCGACGAGTCTGGCCAGTGGTCGGTCGAGATCGTGCATCAGGGTCGTAAGGTCCCGACGCCGGGCGATGACGCCTATATCCGTGACGCCGGCTTTGCTTTTGACCCGACGTGGATGATCCCGTTCGAGCTTCCCGGTCCCGCTCCGAAACATGTCGTGCTGATTGGCCGAAACCGGTCACTGATCGATTCAAAGCGACTGCCGCCGCTTGTGCTCGATCTGGAATCACGAGATGTGTCAGTCCTGCCCGCCCATTTCGAAGCCGAGAACAATCGCTGGTCACCAGTCCTGCCGATTGACGGACAGCTCTTTCACAAGGGCCGTTATGTTCTGGAAACCCTGGAACCGAATGCTGCCGGCGACTGGAAGCTGACTGTGATGGATCCATCCCCAAAACGATTTGGCAAGCCGATGCAGGGTCCGCTGATTCGGCCCAGCGAAAACACGTTCGTCGTTCCAGACTATTCTGGCTGGACGCGGATTCATGCACAGTCGTGGCAGATGGAGTACTTCAAACATGACCCGTCCCAGCCGCGTGTGAATTATCAGTTGTATGGAGCGTCAGCGCATTTCGGCGTGGTAACATGGTTGCCCGACGGTCCACTGATGCGCGTTGTCATCGACGACACCCGCAAGACGACCGCAGCGGCATCTGTTTCGCACTCAGTGGAGCGTCTGATATCTTCGGAGCCTGCGGCTAGGAAAGTGGGAATCAACTGATACCTGCTTTTCTGAGGCGAAGGGTGACACCATTCAGCCGCAAAGCGGCCCCAGATGATAGCCTGGGGCGCAAAGCCCCAGGACTGAGGTGCGACCACAATGTGAAAGCCGCGAAGCGGCGGCAGGCGTCGAGTATCTCTCGTTCAGGCGCCGCTTCGCGGCTCAATACGTTGGTTGCCTGTCATCCTGGGGCTTGCGCCCCGGCTATCATCTGTCGCCGCGTCGCGGCTATTCGGGAATCAATTTGATTCCCACTTCCGTAGGAGAGTTACATCCCACGTGCGGCAGGTTCTGATATGCGATTTGAACGATTGATCGTGGCCATCACTTTCAGTGCGTCATTATCCGGGATAATGCTGCCGCTGTGTGCGGTGGCCCAGGACGAACGACGCGCCGCTGGAATCGAATTCTTCGAAAAGCGGATCCGGCCGGTCCTCGTAACGCACTGCTACAAATGTCACTCGAAGGACGAGAAGAAACAGGGCGGCCTGCTGCTGGACTCGCGAGCCACAATTCGACGCGGTGGAGATACGGGTCCGGCCGTTGTTCCCGGTAAGCCGGCCGAGAGTGAGCTGATCGCCGCACTTCGGTACGAGTCCTTCGAGATGCCACCCAAAGGCAAACTGCCCGCCAACGTGATCGCCGACTTTGTGAAGTGGATTCGGATCGGCGCTCCGGATCCGCGTGACGGTGACACCGACCCGATCGAAGAGAGCCAAGCATCGTATGCGGAAGCTCGCGAGTACTGGTCCTATCAACCCATCACACGCCCCAATCCTCCCGTCATCAAAGCAACAGCCTGGCCGCGATCGGACATTGATCGGTTGATCCTGGCCCGACTGGAATCTGCGGGGTTTAGTCCGAACAAGGATGCATCCAGAGAGGTATTACTGAGGCGAGTCTACTTCTCGTTGATCGGACTGCCTCCGTCGCCGGGAGAGGTAGAGGCATTCGTCAGCAGTTCAGACCCGCAGGCATTCGAACGTGTTGTTGGTCAGCTGCTGCGATCGCCGCGATTTGGCGAGAAGTTTGGTCGGCACTGGCTGGACGTCGTTCGCTTCTCGGAATCCAGCGGCGGCGGTCGGACGCGTATTTTTCAGGAAGCGTGGCAGTATCGCGATTACGTCATCGACGCGTTCAACCAGGACAAACCGTTCGATCAGTTCATCGCCGAACAGATCGCTGGTGACCTGCTGTCAACCGAATCGGATGCTGCCGCCAAAGCCGCGCTCACCGCGACGTCGCTCATGTCCATTGGCCCTATTAACTACGAACTGCAGGACAAAGAACTGCTCGACATGGAAGTTGTCGACGAGCAGTTGACGGTTATTGGCAAAGCTTTCATGGGCATGACTATCGGTTGCGCACGCTGCCACGACCACAAGTTCGACCCGATCCCGACGCGAGACTACTACGCGTTGGCCGGGATCCTGAAGAGCACAAAGACGCTCAACCATGCGAACGTGTCGAATCCGATTATGCGTTCGCTGCCGGTGAATGACCAGCAGAAACAACTGCTGGCAGCGCATGCGGCACGCGTCGCTCTGATTCAGAAAGAAATCAAGGCTTGGGACGCGAAGCTCAAGAAACTGAACGGGCAACAGGTTGCCGGACAAAAGAGCATCCCGCGAGATCAGGTCAACGGGCTGTCAATCGATGAGACCGAAGCGCGGCTGGTCGGCAAATGGGCAACAAGTGTCAGTGTTGCAGGGTTTGTCGGCGAGTCCTACCACCATACATCCGATCCCAACGCAGCCGCGCACTATGAGTTCAAGCCCGGTGACCGCCGTAAGGCTGACGTGCGGCTGTCGTACACGGCAAACCCGAACAGGGCTTCCAACGTCAGCGTTGAAGTCTGGCACGCCGGCGGTCAGACGGTGCGCAGAGTCGACATGAAAAAGACACCAGAGATCGACGGCTCGTTTGTCTCGCTGGGCACATTTGAGTTTAAGGACAGCCTCAAAGTTGTGATCAAGGGCATCGACGCTAACGGAGTTGTCATTGCAGATTGTGTCCAGACGCTGGTAGTGAGTGATGCACAGAGGGCAGAGAGTCTTGCAAGTGTGAAGGGAGGACAGGGAACGCCCGGGGGGGCGCCTGATGCTTCCGATCAGGACCGCAAGAAAGTCGAATCACGGCTGGCCAGCTTACGCAAACGGCTGAAGGACATGCAGAAAGAGGCACCATCGCCCGTTCCCGTTGTCATGTCGGTTGAGGAAGCAGCGAAACCAGGCAACTGTCACCTCTGTATCCGCGGCAACGTGCACAACCCAGGAGTCGAAGTTCCACGCGGGTTTCTGTCGGTCATGACAGGCGGCAAACCGGCGGACATTCCTGACGGTGCGAGTGGTCGACGTGAGTTTGCCGAGTGGATCGCTGGTCCCGACAATACACTTACTTCGCGAGTCATCGCCAACCGCGTGTGGTACTGGCTGACAGGCGTCGGCCTAGTTCGCACGACAGACAACTTCGGCATCACGGGCGAATCACCGTCGCATCCGAAACTGCTCGACTGGCTGGCCACCGAACTCCGCTCAAACGGCTGGTCGGTGCGACATCTGATCCGAACGATTCTGCTGTCTCGGACATGGCAACTGTCCAGTGAGCCTTCACAGGATGCGCAGCGGATCGATCCAGACAACCGGCTGTTGTCACACGCGCATCGTCGACGACTCGAAGCCGAGTCGATTCGCGACGCAATATTGTCGGTCAGCGGGCAGCTCGACCTGGCAGCTGGCGGGTCGACGATTCGTCCCGGTAGTACGACCGAGTTTAATTACCAGTTCAACGATGTCAGTCTGGACGGTCGCCGCCGCAGTGTTTACGTGCCGGTTTTCCGCAACACACTGCTTGACCTGTTTGAAGTGTTCGACTTCGCAGATCCCAATCTGACAAGAGGCCGTCGCACGACCAGCACTTTACCAACACAAGGGCTGTATCTGATGAACAGCCCGTGGGTGATGGAGCAGTCTCAGTACGCCGCCAAACGCCTGCTGGCGATCGAAGACCTGTCGGATGGCCAACGTCTCGAGCACGCCCACCTGCTGTACTTTGGCCGTCTGCCCACGCCAGCCGAACGTGGACTGGCTAAGCAGTATCTGGCAGCTGCAGAGGATGAGTCCGGCCGACTCCGGGTGTGGTCTGAACTCTGCCACGTCCTGTATGCGAGTATCGATTTTCGTTATTTGCGATAGGCTCGGTCAGACCAGCCATCAGCCGGCCGCGAGTTCGGCGTTGATGTGCTCGACAGCCGGAGTCTCGACATGCGTCACTGCGACGCCAATTGACTGCGCCGCGTCTACGGCTTCGCGAATGCGTGCTCAAGGCCGAACGTATCGCGATCGTCTACCCAATCATCTGCGTTCCCTGTCCCTGGAAAAACCACATGGCACCGTGGGAAGAATCGATTGAGTGGCAGATGGCAGTCTCAAAGCGACAGTGATACCGTGCGCCGTTGGCGCTAAGGATACCGATCGCTGAATCCCGTGAAGGGTATGACTACGAGAGATCATGAACTGGAACGACCTTCGAGGACATGCAGACCGCATAGAAATGCTGCGGCGCTCGCTGCAGCGCGGGCGGCTGGCGCATGCGTATCTGTTCGCCGGACCGCCCGGTGTCGGTAAGTCTCGATTTGCACGCATCTTTGCTCAGTGCCTGCTATGTGAACGCAGTAGCGGCGACTCATTGGATGCGTGTGACGAATGTTCTTCCTGTCGGCAAATGAACGCCGGATCGCACCCCGACTTCTTCACGGTAGGGTGCCCCGAAGGCAAGAATGAGGTCCCGGTCGCCGCATTCTTCGGCACTGCGGAGAAGCGTGGCAAAGAGGGTCTCATCCATGACCTGTCGCTTAAACCCATGGCCGGAGACCGGCGGATTGCGATTATCGATGACGCGAATCGCATGAATGACGAGGGCGCGAATGCGATGCTTAAGACGCTCGAAGAGCCGCCTGCCAATTCGCTGCTGATTCTGATCGGAGAGAACCTGGACGCCGTCCTGCCCACGATCCGTTCACGCTGCCAGCTCCTGCGCTTTGCGCCGCTGCCTACATCGGACGTCTCGGACCTGCTGGTCGAAAACGAAATCGCTGCGAGTCCTGAAGAAGCCGCGGCCGCGGCCGCTATGAGTGAAGGCAGCCTGCAGATGGCTGCTCAACTGTTGAATCCCGCATTGCGATCACTGCGTGATCGGTTGTTTGAGTGCCTGTCGGCGCCCGACATGAATCCACTGGAATCAGCAGCCGCGATGACAGCGGGCCTGGATGAACTGGGCGGAGAAACCGCCGAGCATCGTCGCAACGCTGGTTGGCTGATCCGGTTCGCGCAGGAGTTTTACCGGCAGACGTCGTTGTGCCTTTCCGGAGTGTCGGCGTCCACAGTGCCGCCTGAAGTCGAGCTGCATGCACGCCGCATGGAGGGACGAAGAGCTGCCGGAACAGAACTGGTCATGGAACTGTTTGACCGCTGCGTGCTGGCTGAGAATCACATTGGATGGAACATCAATCCTGCCCGCACGCTGGAATCTCTGTTTGACGACCTGGCCCGGCTGTCACGCCAGCACCATTCGGCCGGTAGTCGCCGTTGAACGCTCTGAAAACGCTCTAATTTCCGTTCTTCGCGGCGACAGTGCAGAACTTGTCATTGGACAATTCCCGTTCGCCGTCCCAGCGATATGCGCACAGGCACCCGCCTTTGGCGACGCTGAAGTCCACGCAGGCGACGTTGGCAGCCAATCGTTCCGGTCGCTCGGCTCGCATCCAGTAATGTCCGAAGAACACCGGATCGGCGTCGCTCGGATACGGGACCACCGATTGGGCGACTGACCTGGGCAGCGGCTCATTCGAAAGACCGTCGTCGGTTGAAAAAGCGTAGCTGGCAAACGTCTCGTTGGCTGGCGAGCGGTACCACTTGATGCGCATCGCTCGCCGTTCGTGTCCATCCTTGTCGAGATAGGAGTTTCCATCCGGCAGCCTGATCTCCTTCCCCTTCAGTACATCTTCGATCGCATGAAAAAGTGGACTTTCACCATCGGTTGCTTTGCAAAGAAATGCAGTGCTTACTCCGCCATGCGACTGCTGTGCCGCCTC
>CAYSJO010000693.1:0-7799 GCA_964431285.1 uncultured Planctomycetaceae bacterium | reverse complement strand
CGGCCCGACGGTCGATTTCCTTTTGAACGGGCGTGACACTGGGGTTGCTCTTAATGAGCGGCAGCCGCGCGCAGCGTTCTGCGTTGGTGCGGATGGCGGCCTCACGAAGATCCTTTTTGACTCGTTCCAGGTCGCCCTGGTGAGTCGAGGGAAGATCCTCCAGATCGTAGAACGTGACGCCGTCGGTGGTCGTGTCGTGAAGGCCGGCGAGAAAGTGTGTGTCTTCGGGAATCACAATTCCGCGCTCAGCCAGTTGCGAGCGAACTTCGGGTTTGTTGGCGATTAAGGCGAAGACTCTGGCGTTTGGTGTGCCGGCATTGCCTCCGCAGGCTCCACAGTTGAGTGCTGCCTCGTACGGATTGTTGTCCGAAGAACTGCCATGTCCGCAAGGCAGTACCAACCGAGCAAAATTGTCGGTCAGTCCGATGGAGCGAAGTGCCGTCTCCAGCATCGAAACCTGTTGCTCCAGTGCCAGACCCAGTTTGACTCCGTCATCTCCTTCCATTTCGTCGAAGGTGACGTTGGTACCAACGGGAGGCGCCACTTTTTCCGAAAATTTCTCACGGCATCGGCGATAGAAGGCCGGAAAGAGCGTCCGCCCGAAAAGCGGGGCGCCAAAAATCCAGCCGAGTGATTCGACTGTGATGTACGGCGTCAGGACGTGTGCTTTCAGGTCGTGTAGTAGTTCGTGTGCTGTGTGGAAGAAATTCTTCCCGGCCTGGTGTCGGGCCAGTTCCTTTTCCTGGTTGTCGCGGACGACGTCGATTGTGGTGTGCTGAGCCGCTCCGATCGCGGGATACTGCTCGGTGAAGTGATGATCGCCCAGTGCCTGGTGGCGGATGAAGACCGTGAAGAATCCGGCGAATCCAATGGTCTCGTAATTTCCAACCGATTCGATACTTCGCCGGAAGGGTTCGGAACGGACATCGATGCAAAACATCGCCTGCGCGTCCGGACGGGTCTTCGATTCATCCGCCTGTGCCGACTTCTTCGCACTCTCACGGATTTCGCCCAGTAAACCCTCTTGATAGCCGGCCTCGAACGCTTTCAGCCAAACCGGCCCGTGTTCGGCAACGGGATAAGCGTTGATCCAGTCGAGCAGCGTGCGCAACTGATCAGCCGGTGCATCGGCGAGCGTACCAGGCGCGATCTCGAGTGCACCGGCCAGATCGTGCAGCCTGACTGCCGCTGAGAGCTGCGCAGTGCGGGTTCGCTCCTCAACATTCGCTGCGTTCTGTTCGCGCTCAATCCAGGCGGAGATACGCGGATATGTTCCCTCGATTCCAAGCTCGCTTTCGCAGGCCTGTTTGACGAGTTCGCGCTCGTACCACACACGGACGGCGAGGTACTGCGTCAGGTCGACGGGATAGGTCTCCTGCCATTCGTATCCCTCACTCAGTTCGCCACGCCAGTTAATGAAGCTCGCCCAGCCGCACAAACCGGTGAGTTGCAGCGAGAGGTAATCCTGCCGCATTTCCTCAGGAATGCCGAGCACGTCGAGATGCTGAAGCAGCGATTCCTCGGCCGAATCGGGAAGTTGTTCAATCTTCCGGTTGCTGTTGGTAATACCACACGGCGACCATTCCTGTGCAGCAAGCGACTTCCAAGTGTAGTAGAAGCCTTTTTCTCGTTCCGGCATTGCCCAGACGGCGTGGCCTTCGTCGAGGAACGCTTCGCACCATTTGATGACTTCACGATCGATCGGCTCAGTCAGGTGCGTGTGCAAAGTCTGATCACACCACGCAGCGAGGCTCAAACTGTGCCCGAGCGGAGATTCTTCCGCTTCAGGCTCGGTGATGACTGATGCGAGACTTTCGGCGAGTTTGCGCAGCGCGTCCGCGTTCGGCGAACGATCCACGAATGCCTCAAGCGAATCAGCGGCGGGAGCCGTGTTTCCGGACAACAGATGGGCGCGTAAGACGTCGAAGTGGCTGACGCTGCGTCCACCGATCGTGACGTTCTGATCTTCAGCAATTGGCTGGATCGCTGCCTCCAGGTGTCCGGACTGAATCCTGCCGGACTGCACGTATTCGCGATACACCTCGTTAGGCAGGTAGCCGGTTCCGCCGACGAAGCGTCAACCCGGGGTGAGCTTTTTCCAGAGCCGCGTCGGCAGCATTTCCGTAGGCATAAATCGTGCTCGCCGAGTTGCCGCCGAAGCAGCTTGTTGTGGCTCCGGCTCGGGCGACGTATTCCCATTCGGCTTCTGTCGGCAGCCGATAGTTGCCATTCTTCTTCTGGCTGAGCCACTGGCAGAAAGCGACGGCGTCTTTCCAGCTGACGTTTCTTCGGCCCGTGACAACGCTGGCAGTGTGCCTTGAGGAATGGCTGCTGGAAGACGCGAGCTTGACGAAGGACGCGGCCGACTTCGCACCATGATCGATCAATCCAAACAACGCGCGAAGAATTCGGAGAAGGGGAACAAGTGATGAACGACTTCCCACAACTCTTCGCTGGCAACCGTCGAACGCGATTGCCGCGCCTGACTCTCTGTCCGCTGGCTGTCGCGTGCGTGTCGATCATTGTTTTGCTGGCGGGATCGCAAATCCTCCCGACGGGCGACGTTCAGGCTGCGGAGTCCCAACTGCCGGCTGGCGAAGAAAAACCGAACCCCTTGGCCGCGAAACAATCACGGGGAACCGACACGCAGCAGGATCAGAACAATCAGCGTGACCCATTGGAGCCCGTGGCGAGCTACGGCGATGCCAGGTTTCGGTATGGAAGGGGCAAACCAAAGGATGGAAACTCGCGACTCAGCCACGTCCTGCTCACCATGCTCCAGAAGATGGAAGTCAACGCCCAGTCATGCATCGACAGCCTTGGTCCAGTCAGCGAAATCCTGTAGCGCAAATCTCAAACGCAAGTTCGCGTGAGCCACTGGCCGTAAGGCCTCGGGCACGGTTGAGTGCCCGACCGCTTACGCGTCACGGCTCACAAATCCGGGGCCGTTGGGCTAGCGCCCGCCGGCTGATTCCAAGTGCTCGCAAGAGCGTCAGTCTGCTGTCGCTGCTCTGCGCGGTGATCTGCTGCACGCCGGCAACGAGCTGCGCCGCGCCCCCGGCGTTTCCGCCGCTTGACTCTGCGCGCGGCGTGCGCGGCGAACTGGTCAGCGCCAACTTTATCCATCGCACCGGCGAGTTGCGCACCGCAGCCGGCAAGCTGATGAGCTTTGCGATGCCCCCTTACGCGATCATGATGTACCAGGGTGTCCCGGCAGACCTGCGCGACGTACCGCTGGGGACGGAGATGGAGTTCCTGTTTCTTCCCGACGAGGACGAAACCACGCCGCAATTGGTCGCCACCCGGCACGGCCAGTCACCTTCTGCAGAGGGACGAAAGAAGTTCATTGCGTTCACCGAAGCGCGTGGAATTGCCGGATGGATCGACCACACGGCAGGCAAGACGCTAACCGTGACTTTTTTCAGTGCGGCGCCGCAGGATTTCGCCGCGACTTGGGGAAAGGAGTTCAGCGCAGGGCAGGATGTGCGAGTCTGCGTCGCCAACGACGAATTGCGAACTTGGAATCCCACCTCGACCGGCGAGCGGGGGAAGATTCTCCAGGCGGAGTCTGTGCCGGTCACTGGCTTTGGATGCAGCGGCTGGCGCGTGGTCGTCGAAGTCAGCAACATGCTGGAAGGCTTCCGGCAAGGGCGGATCGTGCGAATCTTTGGCCCGGGGTGGAAAGTGCAGAACCAGATATTCAGGGAGTGCCTGATCAACTACGGCTACCAGTCTCCTCGCGGTCCGCATCACGATCCAGACTTCAACGAATGCAAGGCGAAGCATTATCCGGAGAAGTACCCATATCGGACCGATTACAGCAATCGGCATCTCCCCTGGTTCCAACCGACCGAAGGGAAGCCGCTCCCTGTCTATTCGGAACATCGCATGCTCGGCGAATTGACGTCGGTCGACGCCGAGACTCAGAGCGGAGTGTTCAAGACGGAGCGGACCGGCGAGGTGATGATGTTCACCATGTTCAGCGTCGATCGCGAAACGCCCATCATTCGCTTTCAACCGCGTGACCAGGAAAAGATCAGGCGCCCTAAACTGGATAATCTCCCCTTGGGACAGCGGTATCGATTCCACATGTATCAGGATGAAAGCGGCGCCTTCACTCGCTGCACCTACGTCAGTGACGAAGCCAGCCAGCTGGCGCTCAACCGTTTTAATTACCAGATTAAGAATCTCGATCTGGCGCGAGGGCGCATCGCTGTCTCCTGGCAGGGCGTGCTTGTTCAAAACTATCAGAAGGAACTCGTCTCGCCGCCTCCCTACGGCCACAGCCTGCTCAGCGTTTCTCCGCAGACCCGTGTCTGGAAAGGTCAGACATCCGCGAAACTCGGCGACCTTCGCGATGGCGACACGCTACGAGTCAACCTCACCAGCGAACAGCCCGGCAAACCGGCCTGGTGCACCGACATCTGGATCGTCGAGTGATGGTGGGAAACGAATCGAGTGACTCAGGCTTCCGGATCACGGTCTTCGCCGCAACAACAGGGCTCATCGCCCGGTTCGACAGTGCGGACCGTCAGGTAGCGCATGGCTGGCGTCAGATAATTGATCTCTGCATGTCGGACACCGGACGGAATAAAGACGACCTCGCCGGGTCCCGCCACAATTGTCTTCCCGCCGAATCGGTATTCGGCCGAGCCTTCTAATAAATAAAAAGCCTCTTCCGCAGCGTGCTCATGCTGGTAGGGCGGATGCGCTGCCGTGTCTGGAATCTCGGTCAAATGAATGTGGAGTTTCTTTGCCTGGTCTCGGAATCCGAGCAGGGACTGGTATTTGATGCTCATGGTATTATCTGCGACGGCAAATTGTTCGCCTCAAGAGTGACCGGTGAAACGCCGCTTCGTTTTCTGCTGTAAGCGATCTGCTTGTCGACGGTGATCGCCGGCGCGTCAATCCTGACTGAGGATGGCGGCGTTCTTTCGTCCGACCTCGGTGCCTTCCTGTTTTGGACACTCAGTTGCACAGAGCACTGACAGCGAAAGGATGGCGACGCATGATTGCGACGTCAGTCATCAGACGCTGCGTTGCGACACAATTGGTGGCCGGAAATCTCCACGGTGTCAGCAAGTTATAAGCGTCTGACACAGAGCCAGCGGTCCTCGCCTGAGTCTCCTGGGGCCAATCACAGCACGCCGCTGCCCGTAAGCACAACACGGATCGTGCGGAACAGGATCTTCACGTCGTTCCACAGACAGCAGTTCTGAAGATACAGCAGGTCCAGCGCGACCTTGCGTCGAAAGCTCTCTAGGTTGTTGTCATAGCCATTGATCACCTGAGCCGGTCCTGTGAGTCCAGGTTTCAGGCCGAGTCGATCAAGATAGTTCGGGATGTCTTCCGAAAGTTCGGCCATGAATTCGGGGCGTTCCGGTCTCGGCCCGACCAGCGACATTTCGCCGCGCAGAACATTCCACAGCTGCGGCAATTCATCCAGTCGGGTCTTCCGCATGAATCGTCCGACGGACGTCACTCGCGGATCACCTTTGGTTGCGAACTGAGCACCATTGATTTCTGCATCCAGTCGCATCGTGCGGAACTTGAAAAGGACAAATGGACGACCGTAGTTATTCAGTTCACGCCGATCCTGTCCCGTGCGCCTCTCATGCCCTTCCGGCGGACCACTCGGCGGCGGCTCGCGTTGGTCGCGAGGCTTCTTGCCACCTCGCAGGTTCAGACCGACTCGAGTCTGCCGGAAGATCGACGGCCCATGTGACGTCAGCTTCACAGCCATTGCCGTTGCGATCATGACCGGCGCCAGCAGGACAAGCAGAGTCGTCGCACCAGCAATGTCCATGACGCGTTTAGCGATTCGAGTCCCCTGGCTGAGACAGCGGACATCATTTCGCGGCTTGATCAGATTCAGACGTGTCACCCAGTCGGCCGGCGGCAGGTACTCGGCGACAGCGTAAAGGTCCACCAGTTCAGACAAGTCCTGTGCGGCCGCACCTTTGGGCGCATCCGTCATTTCCTCGTCGTGCCACGAACTGTTAACAGTACTCGGACTGGTGGTTGTGCTGCTCATCGAATCTCTGCGTGTCTACGGGGTCGACTGAAAGACGATCATTTGAACCATAGACCGCGACACGGACCCGTACAGAAACGCGTATCGGAATCCCTGCGACTGTTGACCGGTCGCGCACGGAACTGCGGGATTGACAGGTCGGGAAAATGGGTCAGCCATCCCGCTCCAGAACGTACAACAGGCTCTCGGCACGAAGATTCGGTATCCAGGCCCGTTTGCGTGCGCGGCCACCGATGATGGGCAGCTCCTGCCGGATGCGAAAATGCAGGCGTGTCGCCACGTCGCGAAAATCGTGCATCGACATGAAATGCAGGTTGGGCGTGTTGTACCACTCGTAGGGCAGGGCCTCGGTCACCGGGGCCCGTCCGTTCCACATAACCTGATAGCGGATTTTCCAGTACCCAAAATTGGGCACAACAACCAGCGCGCGTCGAGAGATTCGCTGAATCGCGCTCAGTACCTTCGTGGGAAATCGCACCTGCTGCAGAGTCTGACTCAGGACCGCGCAATCGAACGCGTCATCCGGAATTTCCGTAAGCCCCTCGTCAAGGTCCGCGCGGATGACGGCAACACCGTTCCCGAGACTTGCGCCGATCCCGTCCAGGTCGAGTTCAATGCCCTGTACCGAACAGTCGTATTCATCGCGCAGCTTGCACAGCAATCGCCCATCGCCGCATCCGAGGTCGACGACTCGGCTGCCGCGTTCGATGTAGCTCATCAGGAGTTCGTCCGTGATGGCTGCTGCCGGGTCCGGCATACAGAAGCGTTTTTTGCCCATGTGATTCGAAGGATGAAGGATGAAGGATGAAGGATGAAGGATGAAGGATGAAGGATGAAGGATGAAGGATGAGACGTCACGACGCCAGCTACTGTTCGGCACGTGGTAATTCCCGATTCCGACAGCTTTCATCCTTCATACCTCATCCTTCATCCTTCAAACTCCTCGGATGTCGCAAACGTCCCTCCGAATCGTTGTCGCTGGCGCTGTGAGCACGACGCGTCTGGCGCTGGAGGCAATGATCCGCCACCGCGCCAACGTCGTCGGCGTACTGCAACTTCGTGCGGAATCCGAACACACGGTGACGGGGTTCGAATCGCTGGACCAGATTGCCGAACCGGCCGGAATTCCGTGCGTGACGTTTCGGAACATCAACGACGACGACATCGTGCAACAGGTGCGCGACTGGCAGCCGGACCTGCTGTTTGTTGTCGGACTCTCGCAACTTGTGCGTGACGACATGATGGCGATCCCGAAAATCGGGTGCGTCGGGTTTCATCCAACGTTCCTCCCGGCAGGACGTGGACGGGCTCCGCTGGCGTGGCTGACTCTCGATAATTCTCCTGGCGCTGCGACGTTTTTCCTGATCGACGACGGTGTCGATTCCGGGCCGATCTTTGTACAGGAGCCTTTCGAGATCACTCCGGATGACTATGCGGCCGACGTTGCCGCAAAACTGGAAGCTGCGACAGTCACGGCTCTCGATCGGTGGATTCCTGAGCTACTTGCAGGCCAGTGGAATCCGCAGCCGCAGGAAGAGATTCTGGCGACTTACCATGGACGCCGCGCTCCAGACGACGGGCTGATCGACTGGAACTGCCCGGCACACGAGATTCATGCTCTCGTTCGGGCGACAGCCACACCGCATCCGGGCGCCTACACATGGGCCCAGGACCGCAAGCTGATCGTGTGGCGCGCTGAACTGGAAAACCACCTGCCATGGCGGGGAGTTGCCGGACGAGTTCTGCTGCTTGACGCACATCGTGG
>CAYSJO010000692.1:0-18940 GCA_964431285.1 uncultured Planctomycetaceae bacterium | reverse complement strand
TGTCCCCGGTCGTCACTCACAATTCGAACGAGTGACCGACGACCGGCTCCGACGAAGGCAAATCATCCAGGGCGTATTGCATCACACAGATGCTCTGTCCCATACAACCATCACCCCGCGCACACGAAAACTGGGGAAGTTTACATCGTGTTCTCCGGAGTGTTGGGAACTGAGGGCAAGAGAAACGATTTGTACTCGGATCGAAATCCTCTTTAGTCATAGCATGGAATGGAACGGATTCCTGTGGAAGCGTCACAATCCTCGGGCGTACGTATCAATGGCATTCCATTTCGCTAAACGGGAAATCGCTTTTCGGCCGTACGGCACACTGAGTCTCTGGATTCGATTGGCCGAGAACGGTTGAAGCGGCACTCAGCCCGGTCAGTACCTAGACAACTAAGTGCAATCGCTCGAGAGCCGCTTGGGTAGCATAGCCGCGCCCTCTGAATCGTTCCTTGATCGCGTAGCCCAGCTCGAATTCGATTGTTGCAAATTCGAGATCGTGTAGTTAGCGGGGAGAGGAAACCAGTCTGATTAGTTTCCTCTCCCCGCTGGGGAGAGGGTCAGGGAGAGGGGGTTATACCGAAGACCGATTCTGAACATGCTTCAGTTACTTGGCAGGGAAGAGATCTAATTCATTAAGAATACTCTGCACGACTGGTGGTTGGAGTGGTTTCCGGTCGAAGAAGAACGGGTCAGCTCCGTGACTGGCTGGGCGATCCATGTCGATCAAACCTCTGACATATGTGTACATGTCGTTAACCGGCACTTTGTGAGCGGACATGACTCTGGTCGCGATGGTGTTGTATTTCACTTCCGATCCCAATTCGAAAACATTGCTTGTGGAGTGTCGAATGGGAGTGGTGCTGGCCCAGATCATCTTTGCTCCGGTCTGCCGTAGTCGAGTGACAAGCTCAGTCAGGTTCTTTTCGTACTGTTCAGGGTCGGTCGCGCGAACGCCGCCGACTTGTCTGGCCATGACACGAAACGCCTTCATATTGGGCGCTCGGTAAACGAGATCACCCAGACCGAAGTTGAAGTGGATCACGTCCCACTGACTCTCGCCGAGCAGTGCATCAAGATTCTCCAGTGTTGTGTTGGTGTTTCGGACTTCGCCTGGCTGCATCGCCGCATAGACAATCTCGACACGTCCCTTCAGTTCGTTCGCCGCATCCCTGGCTGGCTGCTGGTATATACTGTCACCAAGAATGAGAACGCGCGGCAGCTCCTCATCCGCGAAGACGGCATACGGTCCTGCAGCGAGAACGACCTGGAGTGTCCGTACAACGCATCGTGCTGTGGGCATCGTTCAGCCTCGCAGTTCTGACATCGTTCCCGTGCTGTCGGCAAACTTCTCGACAGGTATGTCAATGGCGTTCAGCATCGAAACAAAGAGATTTGTGAGCGGGACTTTGCGACCACCTTCAAACGTGTGAAGGTGTCCGTGTTTAATACCAAGCCGACTGCCGCCGGCCAGCTGAAGAGGGTAGTTCTTCGTGCTGTGCGACGCGTGCGGATGCGATGAGCCCCACAGCACGACTGTGCGATCGAGCATATTTCCATCGCTTTCAGGCGTGTCGCGCAGCCGGTTCAGGAAATATGCGTGTTGCTCGGCACGCCACCGATCCCACTTTCCCGAATAGTCGGCCGGTCGTTTGTGGGCAATGTCGTGGGTCGCGCCTTTGTACCCGAGTACGTACGTCGCATAATTCCACATCTCACTGCCCCGCGACTGTTCGCTTTCAAGCATCAACGTGGCGAAACGTGTCGAATCGGTTTGAAAAGCGAGATACACCAGGTCGTACATGCAGCGAATGTATTCCTGCGGTTGCTTGTGGGATACCTCCAGATTCAGGCCCTTGGTATCAACGTCAGGCAGTGGCGTGTGAGTCCACTGACTCGTCCGTTCGACACGCTGCTCAATCGCACGCAGGGATTCCAGATACTCGGCCATTTTCACCTGGTCCGCATGCCCCAGACGATTCCTGAGGCTCCGGCTGTGTTCCAGCATCAGGTCCAGAATGCTGGCCTCACGCTTGAGGCCAGCTCGAACCTGTTCGACTCCCTTTCCCGCATAGGGTTTGAACAGGCGATTGAAGATTTCCTGGGGCTTGTGCATTGACGGAATTGGTCGGCCTGGTCCGCGATGCGACAGCGTCTTTGTGGATCCGTAAGAACCAGTGCCACCTTCCGTTCCCAGAACGAGTGACGCGTATCGTGTTCTGTGGCCGTACGTGCGGGCGGCCACCTGGTCGATCGAGATGTTGTTGGTCTTCTCGTGCTTCGTCATGTCCGCGCCCGTCGCGAAAACGTCACCGGAGCTGTGTCCGCCCATTTTCCAGCCGCCCGCGTGATCAAGGCCGCGCAGATAGCTGACATCGTCGCGCAGTGGTTCGAATGGGGCTGACGATTCATTGAATGTCAACGGTCCGGGCTCTGCACAAGGCCACCAGCTCCAGTCGTGGTGAGACTTGTTACCACCCGGGATACCACTGGTTCCGTTGGGCATGTAAGCGCCGTATGCGAAGTAGCTGACGAGCATGCGTTTCGGCAGCTCAGTGCCAGCGTCCTTGGACCAGCTCATGCTGTTAAGGAAGGGCAACGCAAGCGCGACCCCTCCACCTTGGAGTACGTCTCTTCTATTCAAGTACCACGATTTCTGTTTCATGACTGATTCTCACTTAACACCAGATCCGCATCAATGCGGCACGGGAGACACATTTCTATCGTGCCCGAAACGTGTCACTTTGACAGATCGACACGATCATGTCCTGCAACCGGTACTCGTTCTTTCCTGCAGCGTCACACAGCTCTTCGACAGCAAAGCGGTCACGATAAGTCAACTCGCGGCCGATACCGTAAGTCAGCAGTCGACGCATCATATTCTCGACAATGTCACCCCTTCGGTGTTCGAGCAGGAAAGACTTCAACTGACGCATTCCGTTGACGCGAGGACCGTATGGAACACGAGCATCGGCATGAATCTCGACCGTGTTGATTGATTTCAGATAAGCCGCATATCCCGCCAGACTTTCGTGCGTGGCTTTGTTGAACCGACTGACACGTGTGCCTTCCCTGGGAACCTTTGGCTGAAATCTGCCGATGGCATTGTATTGTTCGAACGGTATCCCCCAGGGATCGAGTCGAATGTGACATTCGTTGCAGCTTTCCTTCTGTCGGTGCTGTGCCAGCAAGTCCTTAATTGTGACTGCCTGCTCAGCGGATTCGCCAGCCGAGTCCGACAAAGCCGGGACATCAGCCGGGGGTGGTGGAACTTCATCGCCGAGGATCGCTTCCCGCAGCCACACGGCCCGATAGATCGGGTGCGGGGCTGAACCCGTGCCGTTGCCAATCAGAATCGATCCATGTGTCAGCAAACCACCCAGTTGATGCTCGGGTCGCAATCTGACAGGACGCAATTCGTGTCCCTGCACTCCTGAGACGCCATAATGCACGGCCAGCGGTTGATTCAGAAACGCGAAGTCGGAATCCACAATATTCATGACGCTGACATTACTTTGTATCAATTGGGCCACAAAGCCGACGGTCTCGTTGACCATGTGCTCGCGGATGGTGGGACGGTAAGGCACTTCTGTTCCGGCACGCTCACCCGCGGCGACGTAGTAAAGGAAACGCGGGAACAGATCGCGATTGATCGGCACGGTCTTCAGCTTCGTGAGACTCAACCACTGCGTCGTGAAGTTGCGGACAAACTCCAGCGATCGCTTGTCCGCCAGCAACCGACGCACCTGTTCTTCGATGACGGCCGGGTCGTCGAGCATGCCTTGTAATGCCAGACGCAGCAGTTCGTCGTCCGGCATACTTCCCCAGAGGAAGTACGACAGCTTCGAGGCGAGCTCGTGCTGCTTCGAAACGACTCCATCCATCGCAACGGTGTGGTACATGAACTGAGGAGAAACCAGAACCATCGCCAGGGTCTCGCGCATGGCCGATTCCAGTGTTCCCAGTTCCGGTGCAACAACGTCATAGATCCTGACAAATCGCTCGATTTCCTCTTCAGTCGCAGGGCGACGATACGCACGGGACATGAATCGTGTCAGCACTTCTCTGACGTACGGCTGCGGGTCAGTTTCTCGCAGAGGCGATTCGAACAGGATGTGAGTGTGGTGGGCTGGTGGCCACGGCTCGATGATCGGTGCCTCGAACTCGATCCACTCGACGACGGCTCGCGGCATCGCCAGGTCTCGACGGCCGTCGTTAAGAGTCCCGTCGTCGTACAGATTCTGTGGCGTAATGGTCATCGTGTCCGGCCGGCGAATTCCATTAACAACTCGCCCCGGTCTGGATGGATGGTTCTCGATCCGTCCGCGAAATTCGAAGACCTGTGGATCGTCGGGTGAGTTCTGCAGTCGTCTCGTTCCGACCGGCTCAACCTGAAGCGTTGCACTGTTCTCTCCGAGGCTGTAACCCATCACCAGTCGCAACGGCATCTCGGTAATTCCTGGCGGTAGAATCGCCGATGCCTTAATGCGAATGCGATACTCTCCGGTTTTCGGGAAGCTGCGAAGTCCCATTCCCCAGGCCGGTGTGTTCCGGCGGTTTCCCCACGGACTGATCTCGTCGGCGCCAAGTCCCCGGTCCAGACCGTAGGCTTTCCATTCGCGTCGAGTGGTGTGAACCTCGGGGTTCTCCAAATCGACGATCGCACTGACCAGCGCACGTCGAGCGCATTCCAGGTAACGGTCGACCTGCTCCGGTCCCATACGCATGAACTCGGCAGTGTTATTGAATTTGTACGGTTTGACCGGATCCTTCGGCAGGTTGTCGATCAGCTTCAGCTCAAGCCCGAGCAGGTCACGCATGGTGTTGTGATATTCGAAATTCGTGAGACGCCTCGCGGTTGCAGTCGCGGCCGGGCTCGCTTTCACGACGTAATCCCGCAGCCTCGATTCGATCCACTCAACGATCACTGTCCGTTCGGACTCGCTGGGCTGCGGCTCGTATTCTGGCGGCATCTCGCCGCTTTCGAGCTTCTTCAGAATCAACTCCCATCGCTCCACATCACGCCCGGCAGACAAATCGCCGTCGAGAGTGTGCAGCGAGATCTCGCCTTTGCTCTTGTCCGGGCCATGACATCTGATGCAGTTGGCTTTGAAGAACGGCTGGACGGTCGTCTCGAAGTCAACAGCTGGCTCAGCCGCTGATGCAGGATGTGCAGCCAGCGACACAATCACCAGGAATAAAGGGACGGCGATCGAAGTCTGAACTGGTTTCGATTTCCACGACGTCATTCCCTGCCCTCAAGCAGTTCGATCATTCCTTTGCCCAATGCCTCACCGACAAGCATGTATGTTTCGGCATTCTGATTGTAATGAAACCCCTGGTTCCGCGGTGACGCGTCCACGCCCCGCCAGAAGCCGCGCGTCTCAACAGCCTTCACGTTGCCCTTGAAGTCAAGGTACTTGCCTTTTTCACCGCTCACTGCGAGTTGCGCTTCAGCGACGATTTTGTGCGGGCCTGCTATGTCCCACCCGTTGAATCCGATCGTCGCAATTGCAAATGGAGCGTCCGCTGCCTTGAACTCCTTACGCAGCGTTTTGATCAGGTGCACGAGATTCTGCTCGTAGCGACTTGCGGCCGGCTCCCCGCCATCCTTGTGTCCCTGCCACCAGACGAATCCAGCGATCTCATAGCCGCGGCCCTTCCAATGCGGAAACTCGGTATCAAAGTTGTCGAGCACTTTGTGCGCGGCGCCGAAGCAGTCGTCGTACTGCTTGCCGGCGTACCAGTTGATCGGCTTTGGTGTCGTGTCCTTCTCCCAACGCGCCGGCGTGTCCTTGTAGCCAGCGTAGATGAATCCCTCGTGCTCAAATCGTTCGCTGCCCGGCGGTAGAAAGTCCCAGCTCAATGACCGGTTGCCCTGCGATGCCTTGAGAATCAGTACAGATTCGTCGTGGTAGTCACCGACGATATGACCGAACCCCAGTTCCGGACCGATGCTGTTGGAGCTGGCGCCGCAGCCGACACTCAGCCACTTGTTTGCACCTGCGGTAACAACGCCCTTGTACCATACATCTTTCCGCTCTGCCCAATTGCCGTTGTTGTCGACCAGATGCGGAAACTTGCCGTCCTGCGTGACGACGGTCGCCAGCGTCCCGGGAATGTCAACGCGGGCAATCCAACCCAGCCCGTTCGCCTGCTCAGTAAGGTAAATGATCCTGAACGGAACTTTCTCACCGGCAGTGAGTTTGATGTGGGTATGCACTGCGTCCTTGTCGGGTTCCCCGCGGTAAACCTCCTTGCCATCGACCTCCATGATGTTGCGAGTTGATCCGCCATAACCGGGACGTAGCTCGTAGACACCGGTTGTCTTGATCTGAATAAAGCCGCGCACGATCTGCGTCCCACCGCCGGGATAGGGCGTCGGCCGGACACCGCCGAAGCTCTCCAGCACCATCGTCTTCGTTGGCTCCAAGTCATCGTAGTCGGCAGTGGCGTCGTAGCTGCCGGGGTAAATGGAAACAACGGGTTCCAGAAACTCGGCGCCCCACCTGCTTCCTCCACCCGTTACCTGGCCAATTCCCACCATGTTTGACTGGCCAGAGAGGATGTAGACCTTGACCGGCCTTGAATCAGCCTTGGCGTTAGAGGCGGCCACATTCTCAGCAGCCTGCAGCCAGGCCGCGTTCAACAGGAATACTGCAAACACAACTGTCTGTGCGATTCTCGTCATCGTGCGATCCAATTAATGCTTGTCACTACTCGTGGCGACGGCCGGCTCGGCGGCCTTCGCCCAGTAAACTCAGAAAGGAAATCACCCTCGCCATCTCTATTTGTCTCCCGCGAGCATATCGGCCATGGCCCGGCCCATAGCTTCGCCGACGTTCATATAGGTCTCAGCGTTTCCGCTGTAGTGGCCACCTGAACTGCCCCCCTGGGACAGCGGGTGAGTATAAACTGCGGCGACGTTGCCCTTGAACTCGGGGTACTTGCCGGAATTGCCGTCGACCGCGAGCATGGCGTCGAGGATTTTCCCACCGCCGTCGGTGGCACCTTTCCTGGTCTGACCAAGCGAGGCACAGACGAATTTCGCCTCTGGTGCGTCGAAGTCCTCACGAAGTTGCTTGACGAGATGAACAAGGTTCTTCTCGTATCGGCTGGAAAGCGCGGCGCTACGGCTGTCCCGATCGCCCTGCCACCAGAAAAAGCCCGCGACTTCGTATTCCTTTGCATCAGGATAATACTTGTCGAGTTCAGCCAGCACCTTCTTCGCTCTGGCGACATCACCGTCGTACTGCATGCCAGCGTACCAGTTGATCTTCTTCGGCTCCGTGCCTTTCACCCAGCGCTCGGGCGTCCCCTTGTAACCAGGATGAATCCAGGTGACTCCCTTCGCATCAGTAAACTCAAATCGCTCGCTCCCCGGCGGCAGCAGGTCCCAGCCCAGGGCACGATTGCCAATGCAACTCTTGAGAATCATCACCGGCGCATCGATCACATGTCCCACGTGATGTCCGATACCGATTTCCGGGCCGATGTTTCCCCCTTTGATGGTCATCCACTCGTTGTTGAAGTTTCTCATGCCACCCGTGCCGCTCCCCATAACGCGCACGTTGCGAACGTCCTTGCGTTCGGTCCAGTTCCCCTCGGCATCGACCAGGTAGGGGTACAGCTTCTTTTCCATAACCGCGTGTTTCAGCGAGCCCGACTTGTGGGCGGCGCCAATCTTTCCGAAGCCCAGCATGTTGGACTGCCCCAACAGGATGTAGACCTGAACGGGTCTGGTCATGTCCGCTGACTTACCGTCCGGCCTGGGCAGCTTCTCCGGAACTTCGGCCACAATGGTCGTGCCGGCAATCAGTATCATTGCACCGATACCAAACAACATGTCTCTGACTACGTGCCTTTTCATGGGTTGTCTCCTTAGTTGTATGAATGCTTCTTTGCCCGGAATAATACGCGCCGCCAGGACGATCCATCCCGAGGCGAGTTGCCATATTTTCAGCCAAGTCACGCCGATTGTCATTCACCAGCCAACACCGGTGGAATCTTCTGCTCTTCCATCCAGAGCGAGATGTGCCCCTTGGGCGGTTGGACGCCGAAACGAGGATGGTTGTAGCGCAGGAAACTGGTTGCAGCGACGGTCACCTTGCCACCTTTGAATTCGTCGTGGACGTCTTTGAAGACGTATCCTCCGCGGGGCTGGCCACCCTGCCGAACTGCGACGCCACGAGTGGATTCCGCCAGCAACTTGCCGTTGACGTAAATCGCATACCCTTCACCGGAATTCACATGGGCGGCACCGGCAAGCACGATGCGGTAGCGGTGCCCCTCTTTAAGCGCCGGTAATTCAAACGTGCCGCGGATTAACAGAGTTTCCATTTCCCACAGTGTTTTCGGTGTCTCGCCGCATCGACAGAATGGAGATGTGCATGTCTCGGACAGTGCTGCCAGCTTGCCATCCAGCTGCCCAAACGGCTGCAGTCCTTTCTTCCAGCCGGCTTTTGCCGCATCAAAATCGGGCGAGATCCAGTTCTCCATGCCGGGCGAATACGTCACCTTGCGGTAGCGGTTGCCTTTCTCGACAGGCAGAGTCTCCGGCGGGTCAAAGCTGAAGTAATCCCACTGGACTTTGTCCAGGTCGGGACCGAAGCGACGCCAGTCGTACTCGTCGATTCCGGCCGCGTGATAGCAGTTGAGAAGTCCGTACATCGAACCACGCAGGAACTGGTTCGCTCGTTGCGGTCGCGCACCAGTGGCCTCTTCCAACAAAGACTTGTTGTAGCGAGGATTGGCCACATAGGAGGCCGCGACGCCATCAAGAATAATCGGCCTGAGTGCCTCTTGACCTGCGGCTTTCTGTTCGTCGGACGGATCTGTGGTCTGGCGGGCGGCACGCTTTGGTCGTTGGGCCACGGGGAACGGTTCGGCTTTGCCCCCCAGCAGTCCGACCATCGCACGTCCGAGGGCATCGCCAATCAACATGTAGGTCTCGGCGTTGCGGTTGTAGTGGTAATCCTCACCCTTCGGTGATTCGTCGACCTCACGCCAGAAGTCGCGCGTGTCGACCGAAGCCACAGTGCCAGCGTATTCGGGGTGCTGCTTCGGATCGCCGACCGCCAATTGCGCTTTCAGAATGCGTACAAACTTGTCCTGCATGCCGTGACCGCCGAAGCCGTTCGACCCGACAACAGCCGGCAGGTCTGGCACTTTGAACTCTTTGCGGACATCGTTGATCAGGTTGACTAGGTTCTTCTCGTATTCAACGATCAGGTCTTCGGTAAAACTGTCTTTGTGGCCCTGGAACCAGACGAATCCCGAGACCTCGTAACCCTGGCCTTTGTAACCCGGAACGACCTTATCGATGTTGTCGAGCGTCTTACGTACGCCCTCAACCATCAGTTTGTACTCGAGGGCTTCGAAATTGTTGTCGGGAGCATTTCGTCCACTCGACGGGGGACGAAAGTCGAAACCCAGCGCGCGATTACCCTGCGCCGTCTTGATCAGCAGAACCTGCTCGTCATGAAACGTGCCGAGCACGTGTCCAAAACCCAGTTCCGGTCCGATCGACTTTCCATTATTCGATATGGGGCTCAGTAGCGAGCCTTTGCCATCCTTCGCAAGTCGGGCTTCCTGGAAGTAAACGTCGTTGCGAACTGTCCATTTGCCGTCGCCATCGACAAGCCACGGGAACTTTCCTTCGCGTTTGGCAACCGCTTCAAGGTCACCGTTGCCGAGCAAGTCCATCTTCTGCAGCCAGAATCTCGTCCCACCTGTTTGGAGAATGGAGATCCTAAAGGGGTAGCGTTTACCGGGTTCGAGAGTGACTTCCTGCTTGACAGCCTCGCGACCGGCGGGTCGGCTGTAGACAGTCTTCCCGGCAAGTTCCAAAGTGTTGTACGAGGTGTCACCGTAACCGCAGTGGACCTGGTAGACGCCATGCTGCGGGACTTCGATCAGCCCCTCGGCGACTGGCTTTTCGGTCGGTGTGCCGTCCGGAAGATAGACACGCAATGGCGAGACTTTGTAGTTGCCGACTTTGTAAATCTGAAACGGGCCGTCGGGCACGGCTGGATCGGAACTGAGGTAGACTCCTGTGTAGACATTCTTCGCACCGCTGAGGTTGCCCATACCGACCATGTTGGACTGGCCGGCGAGGATATAGACCTTCACCGGTTTTGTGGCGTCACCCGGTTTGCCGTCCGGATCAGGCAGTTGAGCGGGAACGTCCGCCGCGATGGATGCGTCGCCGGTCACGGCGGACAGCAGCAAGGTTACCGTACAGGCAAAGAAGGCCAGTGCCCTGGCAGGTCTATTGATCATGACTGTATTTCCGATTCTTCATCAAAGATTAGCTGACACACTTACCGCTTCAGGACATACAGGTTTGGCTTCCAGTCTGGTCCGTTTTTCTCGTTAAACCCACCTGCTTCGATGAAGAGATAGTTCTCGTCGTTGATCGTTTTAATCTTCATCTTCAGTGCTTCGTAACGCGTGAGATCCAACAGTGTGTCACCGGTCCAGAGTCGGGTCACGTTGTCGGTCCGGCCGTTGTCCTTGAAGCTGATGCCCGCGATTCTGGCCCCGCGGGGATTCAGTCGCTTTTCGGGCGTAAACTCGTCGACCGTCTTGACGACACCGAGGGTCCTCCAGTCACCGACGAAATCCGCATTGGCGACAAACTTTCCGTCGTAACGGTATTTGACGGCAGCGGCCTGACGTTCCCGGTCCTCCGGATCCTGCGCGGCCTGCCACTCAGACGACAGCATCGCGACAACAACTGCCGACTTACGAACCAGATCGTCGCCCATGGGTGGCAACTTCTGTTCCTCAAGATGGATGCTGATCTTGCCCTGAGGGACGTGCGTGGTCGGCTTCACTTTGTATTTATCGTTATTGCGGAGGAAGGTCATTAACGCGATGCAGACATTGCCACCTCGGAAATCGTCGAGAAATTCTTCGGTGATGTAGGCACCCTTGGGGAGACCGCCCGCGCCTCGACCGTTGCAGGTCTTCGCTTCAATCAGGGGCTTGCCGTTCACATAGATGATGTGACCGCCGCCGGAGCCAACGTGGTTGCCGTCATTGACGCGCATGCGGTAGCGGTAGCCGTCCTTGATCGGTGGGACTTTGAAGTGTCCGCGCATCAGCAACACTTCCTTCTCCCAGAAGGAATTCACCCGGGTGCCGCCATAGCAGCCGGGGCCTGTGCAACCCGCATTGCACTTGTGAACCGGCCGTGTCGGCAGTTTACCCATATAGTGACCGAAGGGGCTCTTGCCAGTTTTCCATATAGCATGGGCGCTGGCATCAAAGTCTGTCTGGAACCAGTTTTCCGTATGCGTCGGCAGGGTGACTTTGCGGTAGCGGGTGACGAGCTGATCAAAAGGCACCTGTTCGGAGGGGATCGGGTCGAAACTGTGATACGACCACTCGACGTTGCGCAAATCCATGAACATGTGCCAGTCGTAACTCGTCTGTCCGGCCCGGTCATAGAGGGCAACCAGACCGTCGAGTGCATCTCTTGATCCGCCGGCGTATCCCGACTGGACCTGGGCAGCGGCAAAGTCGTGCAACTTCGCCCGGTTCCTGCCGACAAACTCGGGGATGAGTTCTTCCGTGATGATCGGAGTGATCGCCTGCTTGAGCTGTGGACCGAACTGGCTGGGGTCCGCGTTCAGGAAGAACTCCTTGTACGGCAGGATCTCGTTCGGATGCCGTTCGCGAGTGACTTCGTAAAGCACATCCAGTCCACCTGGCACGTCGGCCAGCGAACTGGCGATGAATTTCAGATGGGCATCGAAGGTTGAGGACACATTCTGCCCGCCGCGAGCTGTCTTCACTCCGGCGTAGCCGGTGTAGGTCTCTTTGAGAGTCTCGGTGGCCAACTGATGTACGGCGGTTCCAGCTGCTCTGATCCTGGCTCGGATGGCAGGCAACAGACCCGCAGTGAGTGCGGTGCGCTGGTTATGCCTGACGAGTTCACCGATTGCGGGAAGCACTTTCCTGTAGGTGCGTTCGTCCGCAACCACAGGAGTCAGCGCGGTCAGTGCGGCGTTCTGCAGCCACCAGTCCTGGTGTTCGAGGAAAGGGAGCAGAGAGTCGACGTGTGGCACGACCCAATCCGCCGGAGCATAGCCAACGACCTGCATCGCAGGGTCCTTGATCGACCAAGCGGCATTCGGGTCTTTCACGACCTGCATCGCCAGGTCGAAGACGTCGCGGGTGAGAACAGCAGTGCGTTTCTCCCGGCGCAGGATTTCATGGATCGCCGAAAACATGGCGCGTCGTACACGCGGCTCTTTGTATTGCAGGAATTCCATCACCAGCGATGTGCGGATTTCTCCCCCGGGTGCCCGCCAGCCGATGTACCCGCTGTTGATACCCAACGCCTTGTTCGCGGCGACGAAGCGGATGTTGTGGTCCTGATGGTGGATATACCGACGGATCAGCTCGTCGCTCACCTCAGCCGATCCGTGGAAACGACGGAAAAACGGCAGGCTGGAATCGTCCGCCAGCGTTTCGCCAGACAGGTCCTGCTGCCTGCCATCCTTATCCGGTACTGCCGCTAACGAGAGAAAGCCGTTGTCCGCCTCAGTCCCCCAGGGCTGCTTTGGAAGATGGAAAGGTTTGGAAAATCTGGTGGGGGGAGCTCCGGCGATCCTCAGAGTTTTGCGCGGGATCGTGTAGGTCAGCGGGTAAGCAACCCCCCACTGTTCCTTGTCGTAGCCGGCCCCGCCCAGAATACCGAATGAACCGTCAAAGCGACGCGACAGGTCGTAGTGCCACTGACGGTTGTCCATGAACTCGCGGTACTGCTCCGGCTTCCTGTCGTACATCAGTCCCATGGCGGCGCTACGCCAGATCTCGCCGATGCCGCCGCCAGTATGACCGTGGAGCATGAAGCTGGTGGTGTAGAAACTCTGCATCGCGCAGGTGTCGCGGGCCGCAGCATAGACCGACTCTTCACCCTCGGGCGTCAAAGCCGCGGCTGCAGCCATGGCGAATGCAAGCTTGCCATTCTTACCGTTGTCAACAAAACCCATCTCCGTCCGATTGTCGCCGTAAGGATTGCCGCCGCGTCCCGCGTAGCGATAGAAGTGCACCAGCGCGCCCTGCAGGGCGTGATCGGGAACATCGGCGCCGCACTCTTTGGCCAGCATGTAGAAGCCGACCACCAATGTCCCGGCCGCGTTCAGGTGCCCGTTGCCATAAGTGGGACTGACACCGCCGCGGCCCATCCAGCCGTCCAAATACTGCCCCTTGACCGCGTTGTCGACCCACATCTGAATGTTCGCAAGGATCTCTTTGTCGCCGGTCCGGAGGTAGCACTCGCACAGCGGAATCCCACCGTAGCCGATGTACCACGGGTATCGATGTGCCGGCACTTTGTGCGCCCAGTTCCGCACGATTTCCAGGTCTTTCTCCTCGCCCGTGGAAAGCAGGAACAGCATACCAATACCACCGAGCCCTTCCGTTGCTCCTGGCTGAGCGAGGTAGTCGGCAACGCCGCGCACGATCCGGTCCGACTTCGGGCAGTTCAGCGGCCAGGTCTTACTGTAAGCACCAAGTACGGGGACCTTCACGGTGATCGGCCCAGGCTCGCCTCTAATGACGAACTTGAGAGCGCCATCAGTTGCTTCAGCATTCGCCAGGATCCGGCCAAGCTGAATACGTGGGTCGATATCAGCGAGCCTCTGTCCGTTAATCGATTCAATAAGCTGACCCTTCTGAAGTTTCCCGGTCGCCGCTGCGGATGAGCCTTCCTCGATATGACTGATCCGCATCGTGAACGCCGGCTGGATCAGATCGATGCCCATACCGACGGGCCCGAAGCGTTTAATGCTGGTCAGTGATTTCGTCTCACCTGGTCGAGTGGAGAACAGTCCATGAGGGTTCTTATAAAACGACTGCCCATGGACAGTCGTCAATCCGCAGACGAAACAGATGACGGTTGCAAATAGTTGTATTGTCTTCATTGTTCTCAAGTGAAAGAGCGATTGATAGTGTTCGCGGTGACAAACTGTTTAAGCCGGCTTGCGTGAGTCCTCGTGGAAGAAACCAGTCCACAACTTTCATTTCCGTTCGTCCGCGGCAAGAGTTCCGAGTTCAGTGGCAATTCTCTCAAGGGTCTTCGGCCACTCGTCGAATTCGACGCTTGATGCAGCCTCGACTTCAGGCGCAGCAATACCTTCCACCAGCGAAGCAGCCGGCTGGGCGAAAAGGAATGTGACCTGCTCTTGCCCAAAAGTCTCAGCCTGGCTGCCTGCATAGACCTCAAGCGACGACGAGTACTTCGATACGTCGTCGCTGATGTTGTCTTTGCCGGGAATCCAGGTCACTCCGCGGACTGCAAACGGTGTCAGAGGACTGATGCAGAAGTTCCAGGTGTGCGTAGCAGTTCCCGTGCGGCTCGCCCATTGGTTGTAATACGGCTCTGGGAAGCCCGGCACGGCATCGCCAAGTTCTGGTGGAATTTCGTCGCCCGCTTTCAGCAATATGGCCACCTTGTGGTTGTACTGCCGGATCGTCTCGATGTATTTGACAATGGCCCGCTTACTGACGTCGGTGTTCGGGTAGCCGAGGTTCCGGTCGTCCCGATCTTGTTCGAAGCCGGCGGCGGTCTGCAATGCTTTGGGAGAAACCCAGGTGATCGGCGGATTCTCTGCACCGAGTGTGACGATTCCGACAGGAACTCCCGGCCGCTGAACCTTCGAGGCGAAGTGGTAAGCGACGATCGACGGCGGATCGCCAACTGCGTCGAAGTCCGCAGGTTGCCAGGAAGCAAGGTACCGACCACCCCCAATTTCCATTCTCAGTTTGCGAGGTGAGCGGAATCGACGGGCTTTTGTTTTGATGCGAAACTCTCGCACCAGCGGCAATGCACCCAGTTCAACGGTTTTCCTTTTCTCAGGACGAACCAACTGGCCGTCCAATTGTCGAGAGCCTGTCATGACCCAGACGTCCCCGACAAGCTCGTCACGAATTGTGCGTTCCTCATCGGCGCTGCTGCGAATCACCAGGTCGCGTCCGTTCGCAGACGCCGGCATTGGGTCGAGTGTGACTCTCCAGCGTTCGAACTTATCGACACTGGTCTTCTTTGTCTGATTAGCGAAGGAGACAGTTATCTCGCTGCCAGGAATTCCGTGTCCCCAGACTGGAGCGGGGGCATTGCGCTGCAGCACTGCGCGATCGCGGAACAAGGTCGAGGGTAGCAGGTACGTCTTCTTGCCCCATTTACGTTCGGCTTCGGCTTTCGCCGCAGCGACGATTTCCGGGTCGTCCTCGTTGAACATCTGCCGACCATCGAAGTTTGCAAACGGGACGGCCGGCAAACCCGCTCGGTTGTAAAGATTCGCTCCGATCGGGCTGTTGTAGTAGGCGTATTGCACCCCGACGGGTTCGGGGACTGCCTTTGAGCGGACAACCACTTCATTGCCTTCGATCGCCGCTTCGGCGGCGTGCCAGACTTTATCCTTGCCGGCCAAACGAAAATGGTTGAGCGATTCGCCGGTCGTTTCCCGTGCTGGCTCGACGAAGGCGGCTGGGTTGTCCCGGGCGTCACTTTCGAGGCCTTTGCTTCCCACCATCAGCCCACCACCGGGCCCGCGTTGTTCAAACTGGACTCGCACCGTGCCGCCCTGGATCGTGTGCGACTTGTAGATCGGACCCGTGTATGCAATCTCGCGGCCGTATTCGTGAGCCAGTGCCCATCTCGCAAGACGTCTGCCGGGATCGAGTTTGTTGTAGGGGTGAATTCCTGCCGGGCGAGCCGGATTCAGGTCATGCTGCGCGACCATTCCGACTTGTTTCGCATTCAGAAAGAAACGCGTTTGAGCTTCCCGCAGGTCGGCGAAACCGACGTTGTTGGGGTCGGGTTCGCCGTAACACTGCAACTGCGTGAAATAGAACGGAAGGTCGGGGCGGTGCCAGTTGGTTCGCCAGCCGTTGACCAACGCGTCCATCTTCGCCGCGTAGATTCTGCCATCGTTCGAATTGCTCTCGCCCTGGCACCAGATGGCACCGCGGATCGCATAGGGAATCAACGGTGCGATTTTGCGGTTGAACATCCGTGTCGCGCCTTTCCAATCGTCGGCGATCCCCGGAAAATTCGGACGCGGTAAAGCCGAGCCCCCGCAGTTGAGCAGCTTCTCGCTTTCCTGCTGCCACGTTCGAAGATCATCGAAATAAGTGGCGTAAGCCTGCCTCGAGTCAGCGGTGAGTGGATTGCTTTGACGAACTCGCAAGGCAATGTCCTGCAATTCGGGGTGGTCCGCGAATCCTTCATACGCCGTCCACGTTTCGATTGGCGTCGCTCCGTGCGTGCTGCGGACGATGCCAACCGGCACCTTCAATTCCTCGTGAAGCTCCCATGCAAAGGCGAGCGACAACGCGGAAAACCCACCAGCCTGATTCGCTCGTTTCCAGCCATCCTGCGATGCGGCGCGACTTCGGGGATAGAGTGACGATCCGATATCAACATTGAACTCACGAACCGGAATGTCGTCTTTTGAACGCGCCAGCGTGTTTGCCAGGTCACGACAATTCGATTTCCCGGCAAGCCAGTCCATGTTTGACTGACCCGAAGAAAACCAGACCTCGCCGACCAGCACTCCGCTGAGTGTGATCGCTTCAGTGCCGCTGGTGACCTTCAATTCCCGCTCTTCACTCGACGCCTTAAGCGGGTCCATCGTCACCGACCACTTGCCTTTGTCATTCGCCGTTCCGGTCTTTGTCTGTCCTGCAAATTCGACGGTGACTTTCACAGCTGGCTTGCTCCAACCCCAAACCGGAACTGGCATCTGTCGCTGAAAAATCGCGTTGTTGACAAAGGGTGAGCCCAGTTCGAGGCTCGACCATCCGAGTGCCTTCGCGATCATGAAGTCGGTCAGCCGCTGGGACTCAAACCAGCCCCGCCACATGTTGTGCCCCTGTCCCTTGATCAGCTCGACTCGGACAGGGCCGCCGAAGGCTGTGTATCGCTCGGCAAGCAGGCCGGAGTTCTTCTCGTGAGGCACAACGCGATCGGAATCACCCTGGAGATGAAAGATCGGGACCCGGGCGGCAGCCAACGTCTCCAGCCGATCAACCGGGTTATGCTCGGCGAGTTTCTCTTCCAGTTCGTTTGCCGACATTTCGTACGCCCCGGCCGCCTTCGCGATCCCTGGATAGCTGGCGATTTTGCAGACCGGATAAATGCCGGCAACCCCACCGACGGATTCCGGGTGCTCGACAGCCCAACTGTAGAGCATCAATCCGCCGCGACTGCGAGCGAGCAGAACGGGCTTCGCCCGATAGCCTCGCTTCTGTGTCAGTTCCTCGTAGAGAGCCTGATAGATCGCACGGCCCTGGGGACTCCCATAGCTTTCTCCAACATCAATTCCGGCGATGGCAATGCCCGCGTGATGCAGCCGCTCGAACATCCATTGTTCGGCTCCTCCAGGAAGACCTCGGCCGAGCGTAGGGGCATACCACACCCACGGCATCGGACCTTCGAGTCGCGATGACTCGGGTGGTTCAAGAACGAAAGCCGGGTGATCAGCGACTTTGAAGTTCTGGCGATCAGCGGCTGTGGCATCAGTCCTGTCGTTGAATGCTGCCCACAGCAATCCTGCTATTACCAGGAAAACTGCCCATTTGTATATAATGAATTCTTTCCGGAGTCTGTGTCTCACGGCTTTTCAGCATCGTTGCTGTCACGGTCTTTGTGCTCGTCCGCCGCGACAGATTCGGGTTTTCCGGTTCGCTGCGGTCGCAGGCGGAGCGTGACCTTCGCCCCGACCCCGGGCAGGTTCGTCGAATCAACGCGCCAAAGCAGCCAGGAGTCATCCCGACTGTGCACGCCCGGCAGGCAAAGCAGTTCATCGCCGAATGTGGCGATAGAGATCACATGCCCGCTGACATCACTGAGATACTTGCGCGGCCGTGGTCCGTCCGCACGCAGGAGCGATCCCGCGAATAGAAAGGTGTCGGGGAATTTCCTGTCAGCGGACTCGCCCACTGCGGCAGACAACTCATTAGTATCTGGCTCAGTGCGTGTGACGAAATCGCTGATGGGAAGCTCGACCGGTCTGCCGTCTTCGCCGTCGAACACGAGAGACACGCCAATGGAATCCCCTCGCGGCGGAATCTCGACCCAGCGTGTTTCCTCAGCTTCAACCTTCTTTAGCATCGCAGGGTTTCCCGGGTTGGCGCCCAGCAGCAGCAGTGCAGTGTGGATATGCATCGGTCGGGCCTTAACGCTGACGATCGACTCATGCTCCTTCGTTCCCTTCGTGCACGCGATCAGTTCCAGACCGCCCTTGTCGAGACAGATCATTGCCTCGAGGTCCACGCAACGCTGCTGAAAGTCGATCACCAGGCCCGGGAGCCTGACTGATCTGCGGGCGTTCTCTGGCGACGGTGCTTTCGACGCCGTAGTCGCAGTGGGAGCAGGTGGACCAGCGGCCCAACACTGGTCGGAATTCACTGGGACGGCGAGAAGCGCGCCCAGCAACAGGATCGGCAGCCACCGGTGTGGCCATCTCAAATACCGAATCCTCATCTGCCTTCTCCGGAACTGTTCTGTGGCATAGCAGAATTCCGAGCTGCTAAGTCGTTGAAAACGGACCCACACGAATCAACCAATTGTCTCTGATTCCTTACCCGAGTATATCCGCATACGCGACAAATAACATTGGTTAAGAGACATCGCGTGTGGGGCATCCAGCACGGGACAGACTGCAACGAAATCAGTCACTCGACGTCGGTGTTGCCAATGCTCCAATCGACACGGACGGTAGATGCGTACTGAGGTGCACAACAGACGTCAGTCAGGATCAGTCGTTCTGCCACGTCAGAATCACGTTCTGAGGATTGTCAACTCGTGACGATATCCCGATGGCCAACATGTCCCATCCGCTGTCCGACCGTTACCAGAGAATCAGCCATGCCGTTCATCCGGGTTACCAGAATTGTCGGGCTCTCGCTGACCGTGTGT
>CAYSJO010000691.1:0-4378 GCA_964431285.1 uncultured Planctomycetaceae bacterium | reverse complement strand
CCGACGAAGAGCTGATGGAAAAGTACATGGAGACGATGGAGCTGTCGGCCGATGAAGCCGCCGGCGGGAGCACAAAGGCAATCGCGGCTGGAACGCTGATCCCGATCTTCTGTGTCAGCAGCAAACAGGATGTTGGCGTTTCCGAGTTACTCGACGGAATCGCATCAATGTGCCCGGCACCTGGCGACATTGCCCGGACAACTGAGGACGGTGCAGATATCGCCGCTGATGCTGGCGGACCACTGACGACTCAGATCTTCAAGAATCGAATCGATCCGTTCGTCGCCAAAATGAACTTTGTGAGAGTGTTTTCCGGGACTCTTAAAAAGGACAGCTCGGTTACGAATCAGACCGGTGGCAAGCCGGTGAAGATCAGCACGCTCAACGAAGTCCAGGGCGGCGACCTGGCAGCCGTTGATACTGCGATTCCGGGCGATATCATCGCCTTGGTGAAGATCGAGGGTCTGCACGTTTCCGATTCACTCGGCGACGCGAAACTCAGTCCCATCCCGTTTCCACGACCGATGGTCGGGTGGGCGGTCGAGCCAAAGACCACGGCGGATCAGCAGAAAATCTCCGGCGCACTCGCCAAGATCCAGGACGAAGATCAGACATTTACGATCATCCGTCAACAGCAAACCAAAGAGATGGTCGTGTACGGAATGAGCGAGCTGCACTTGCAGACGCTTATTGAGCGGATTCTTAAGCGCGACAAAGTCGGCGTCACCACGCGGACGCCGAAAGTGCCGTACCGCGAAACGTGCACGGGCAAGGCAGAGGGCCACTACCGGCACAAGAAGCAGTCCGGCGGGTCCGGCCAGTTCGCCGAGGTCCATTTCAGAATTCAGGCTCTGCCGCGCGACATCGATCCCGAAGAGTACTTCACGAAGCAGCGCTTCGAGAGCATGCGTGAGTTCCACTACGACCCGGTACTCAACTATGCATTCATCGACCGAGTGACCGGCGGCACCGTTCCCAACCAGTTCATTCCGGCTGCGGAAAAGGGTGTGAAGGAACGTATGGAACGCGGTGTCATCGCGGGCTACCAGGTGCAGGACTGCGTGTGCGAACTGTTCTTCGGCAAAGATCACCCTGTCGACAGCAACGAAACGGCCTTCAAGATGGCCGGCAGCATGTGCTTCCGAAACGTCTTCCAGGAAGCCAAACCTGTGTTACTCGAGCCGATCGTGAAAATCGAAATCACGATCCCGGCCGAAAAGATGGGTGACATCACCAGCGACCTGACGACTCGCCGCGGACGCATGGAAGGCCTGGACTCCGCGCCAGGCGGTTTCCAGGTGGTGAGTGGTTTCGTACCACTGGCCGAAGTGCAGGATTATGCCCGTGGTCTGTCGAGTATGACCGGTGGCCAGGGATCCTACACGCACGAGCCCAGCCACTACGAAGTCGTCCCGGCCCAGGAGCAGCAGAAGATCATCGCCGCTGCGAAGAAAGAGGAAGAAGAGGATTAGAGCACTTTCAGAGTTCGTTTGCAGTGCGCCGCTGGCCGTAAGGCCTCGGGCGCCCGGCCGCTTACGCGTCACGGCTCACCATGGTACTGAAGACGAACCTGAAAAATGCTCTAGTGGTCCAGCAGAGCTGACTCGACATGTAGCCGGACTCACAAGAGTTCGGGAAGTCCGAACTCCAGCTACCCGGCAATTAGACCGTTCAAGGCTGACACTGGGATTTTCTGAATCGTTCGGCGACAGAGGAAGTAATCCGTGCTCCGAACAATTCGTAACGTGTTCGCGCTCAGCCTGATCGCCTCATGCGGCGTCGCCTGTGCCGAAGTTCCGGCCGTAACCAGCCTGTTTCCCCGCGGCGCTGCGGTTGGTTCCACGACTGAGATCGCAGCCACCGGCAAGCTTGGTCAGCCGGGCACAGTCGCGTGGTGCAGTATCCCGGGTATCAAATTCACCGTCCCCGATTCCGGCGGCAATGTCAGCGTCGAAGTGGCGGCAGAAGCGCGGCCCGGTCTGTGCTGGATCCGTTTTCATAATGCCGAGGGGGCGACCGCACCACTTCCATTTGTCCTGGGTCGACTGCCCGAGGTGCGCGAAGCCGAGCCGAACAACGAACTGTCGAAAGCGCAGACGATCGAAAAACCGATGGTCGTCAACGGCAAGCTGGAGGCCAATGGCGATGTCGATGTCTTCGCGTTCACTCTGAAAAAGGATCAGACCCTCATCGCCGCCGCCGAGGCCAACTGGCGTCTGGGTTCGCCCGTTGACATGGTCCTGCAGATTGTGACTCCGACGGGTAAGGTCGTGGCTCAGGTGGATGACGATCGAGGCAACGATCCTCTCGTTACGTTTACGGCTCCGGCCGACGGCGTCTGGTATGTGCGTACTTTCGGGTTTCCGGCCACACCCAACAGTTCGATCAGGTTTTCAGGCGGCGCCACGTTCGTTTATCGCCTCACCATGACGACCGGTCCGCTGGCGAATCACAGTCTTCCGTCGGCCGTCCCGCGTGAGTCGGACATGAAGGTCAAGCTGACCGGGTGGAACCTGCCGGAGGAACTTCAGCAACCGATGAATCCCGATCGTGACTCTTTCTGCCAAGTCATGCATGTGCTATTGCCGCAACCGTTACCCGTGGCCGTGGTCGATGGCCCGGTGGCCGTTGTTCAGGAGCCGTGCGACAAGTCAAAGCCACTTGATGTCGAGACAGGCACGACAGTCTGTGGCGTTATCGAGCAACCACGTGATGAAGACACGATCCGCTTCAGTGCGACGAAGGGACAGAAGCTGGCGTTCCGATTCGAGTCGCGTTCACTGGGTTATCCGCTGGACGCGGAATTGCACGTTTTCGATGCCGAAGGCAACGAACTGGCCAGATCAGACGACGAAAAACGCGACGTGTTTGATCCGTTACTGAACTTCACACCTAAGGCCGACGGGCAATACACAGTCAGAATCAGAGACGTCTTCCGACACGGTGGCTGGCGCTACGCCTGGCGAATGCATGTGCAAGAACTGAAGCCAGGCGTGGCACTGAGTGTGAAAGCCGATCGATTCACACTGACGGCTGATAAGCCCTTGGAGATTCCCGTCACGATCACGCGAAACAATGGGTTTGCCGAAGAGTTCGAAGTTGCCATCAACGGACTGCCGCCGGAAGTAACAGCCGAACCGGTCAAGTCAGCGGCGAAGGGTGACACATCAAAGGCAGTCACACTCAAAGTGACCACTGCCGAGGTAAAGGCATTCAGCGGCCCCATCCAAATCACAAGCCACCCTGCAAACGGAAAAGCAGTAGTCGCAACAGCACCATTGGCCACACTCAAGACGTCAATCGATCAGATCTGGCTGACGATCCCTCTGAAGAAAGATGCGGAGTCGAAGTAGTGTTCGAGTCATCCTTGTGATGAAGGCATCATTGTCCAGGGCTGCTGGTGATGAGGGACCCTGCGAACGTCTGCTCCGAAAGATTGGCGCCTTGATGACTGATCCCAACGACTTCGTAGCCCGACACACTCAAAAGTACAACTTCAGTGAAGAAGAGCTCGGCGAGTTTTTGGCTCAGTCTGTACCGCGGGACGTGCCCGATGCACTGAAGCATCGAGAGGGACATTCAGTCGGGGTCATCGTCGCGACAGGAGTCCCGGTCTGTCTGGGTCTTATCCTTGGTCCGCTGTATTTCCGGAACGCAATCGGGAACGGGGCGCTGATTCTCGCTGGCATGGGCCTGGCACTCTCTCTGGGCGCTATCGTTGCCGCCTTGAAATGGGATCGTGATCGGCCGTCGCTTTTATGCCATGGACAACTCGCAGCTGCGACGTTTTCCAGCATCGAATCGCCCAGGGGCAGAACTTCTGCGAAGCGCTGCCAGTAAAACCCATGTCACGGACCTGCACCGATCGAGTTTGGTCAAACTGCAGTTCGATGTTGATGGCCGGTCCGTCCACACACAGCACCTGGTGCCACACCAGTACCTGTTGCTGGCAATGTAGTATCGTGAGGGCAACGCTGACGTTTTCGTGCTCTATGACGAACAGAGGCCGACGAGGGCTCGCTGGGTTGGAGAACTTTTGTTTCCGTGCCCTGAACCATGATCTGCCGTGAAACCCGCACGGTCGGTCAGCAACGGACCATCGCAGAGGACGGGGCGACTATTGCCGGGACATAGCATCATTCTCCAGTCAGGTCATGCTAACCCGACCAGACCCCGATTCCATTTCCAACTGCACCGCTTCCCTCTCCCCGCTGGGAACTTTATTCATGGGCGTGTAGATCTCGATTCTCTCAATCTCATAAAAAAAAAACAGTTTGCAATCCATGGTTGTGACAGAACTTCACTTTCGAGGAAAGAAGCCTTGGATGGCAAACTGTGGAACGAAGAGTATCGCGTAGTGATGACCATCGACTAAAAC
>CAYSJO010000690.1:0-2463 GCA_964431285.1 uncultured Planctomycetaceae bacterium | reverse complement strand
CCTGGCGAAAACTCCGCGGCTACAGGCTCATCCCCGACGTCATCCATGGCGTCGAATTCGAAGATGGAATCAGCAAGAACTCCCCACCCAAAGCCGCCGCTGTCTGAGATTTCTCGAACACAACAATTGACAATAACTCCTGACGGTCACGGGGCAGGCGACGATCACACCTGAAGAAGTTCGACCCGCCTGTGGCGGGTAAGGGTAAAGGGGTTAAGGAAATAAGTGGTAAGTTCTGGCCGGACGAAAACCGTAGAAGTTGCTACGGACGCCCGGCTGGAAGCTGTAACGGTCGGCGGAACGGAGGTCCGACGAGTGATTTAGGAACGAGCCGCCACGCAACACACGGCTGACAGTATCCTCGACGCTTGCGACCGGCTGTGTATTCTTCACCACTTCTTCCTTGGGCGTCGGATAGCTAATAAAGAAGGCATCGTAACACCACTCGAAGACGTTTCCCTGCATATCGAATAAGCCATAGTCGTTTGGTTTCAGGGTCGCTACAAGATGCGTTTGATTGTCGCTGTTGACCTGATGCCAAGCGTAGTACGGCAGCAGAGCTTCCGTGCCGCCGTAATACCGACTGCTGCTGGCGCCCGCTCGACAGGCGTATTCCCACTCCGATTCGGTTGGCAACCGGTAGCCCGTCAATTCCAGAAAGTTCTTCTTGGCCTTCATGCCGGGACCGTAGTTGTCTTCTTTGTTCTTTTCATAACACCACTGGTCTTCCGGTATTCCCTCCTGCTCACTCAACCAGTTGCAATACCATGCCGCTTCATACCACGACATGCCCAACATTGGGCAGTCATCACTGTGGATATACGACTTGAGTTGCTCCTGGTCCGACTTCCAACCCAAAGTCGGTTTAGCCTGTGACAATATGCGCCATTGTTTGTGTGTCACTTCCTTGGTCGCAATGGCGATCTGCCTGGCGATCTTGCGGCTATGCAATGTCTCATCGGATTCACGAGCACCTTCCGATTCTGGCGATCCCATCTGGAACTCGCCCGCATCCAGAATCACAAACGTCTGCCCCTGACTGTTGACGTACCATTGCCGCTGTATGTCCCTGGCGGCGACAATCTCTGCCTCTTTTTGCTGCAACTCCGTGTCGATGGCATCGAGTCGCTCACGCTGTTTGCACTGACGCAGCAGCCATTCCGCAGCAGCGTGCAGACCTGCATCGGGGTCGCTGCCGTAAACATCCAGCAGTTTTTCGATCAAGGGCTGTTTATCGGTATCCGACAACTCAAACTCACCGAGACACAGCAGCAACGCCCTTTTTATCGTGACATCCGTTTCCTGTTCGTAACGAGCGATGATTGCGGAAGCATCGCCGCCCCGTGGGCCGAGCCAATGAATGATGTAACTGCGAACACGGGAATCGGGGCTATGCTTCAAGAGCGGCCACACCTGATCGGCGGCATTCATCCGCAGCAGCAGCACAGCGGCATTCGCCTGACGCATCGCCAGGGATTCCCTGTCCGCTTCGCTGGCGTCTTCTGCAACGGTCCTGCTGACTTCATTACTCCCGAATTCAATGGCCTGCTCTTGATGGGCTGTCAGCTTGTCGAAGATCGTTCCGAACTGTTGTTCGCTGGAATCCGCCAGTAGATCAAACAAACGCCCGGCATCATCGCTCAGGTAATCGGCCAGTGTGTCGGTCGCAAAGATCCGCACCTGCTCACCAGCTGCATTGTCCCGGTAGATCGCAGAAAGAGGAGCAATCAGATGCTCCTGCACCGGACGCAGTGCATCGCGATACGACGCCAGTTCGGACGGCAGTACACGTACCAGGTCCCCCACCAAACTGTCAGCGTGCGCAGGCCAGAAGTCCCCGTCCGCGGCGAATTCAGCCAGAAAACATCCGGCAAGCAGACGGTCCGAGGCATTCTGCAGTGATGGCTGAAAACGTGCGGCCAAATCCGTACCGTACGGCGACAGGATCTCCCGGATCAGCAGCAGTTCGTCCGGTTTCAGACGCTGACCGGAGGCCGAGAGTACAAACTCCACGATCAGTTCCCGTTGCGCTGAATCAACCGACAGCAGACCCAGTCGGATGCGGTTAATCTCGCGTGGGGACAGGCTGTTGTCTGACAGCTGGCTGCGCAATATGTCCTGAATCTGGCTGGAACTCAGGTCCAGTTCCTGCAGAATTATCGCGGCGGCCTGAGGCGTGGCTTGCCGCAGCGATCCGGCCTGAGTCACACGACGTTCAAGTTCCGCCTGCTGCTGGGCAGATAAAGCCTGCTCCGCCTTCGCGCGCGCCGTATTCGCTTTGACACGTTCGGAGTTGATCCAGAACGCGGCCCCCGTCACCACCGCCAGCATCAGTGCTGCAGCGGCGGCCAGTCCCTGTTTCATCCGCTTCAAACGCCCCTGGCGGGCGTTTCGTTCATCACGAGCTGCCGTCAGACGATCAATCATCCCACGCTGTTCTGCACTCGAACCGTCCAGCAGCGA
>CAYSJO010000689.1:0-3075 GCA_964431285.1 uncultured Planctomycetaceae bacterium | reverse complement strand
GTCCGGTTTCGTCACGGCAAGCTTCGAACTTCGGTCGACGGCAACGCCACGATTGTCGGCATGGCAACTCGTAACGCGGTCGCCTCCTGCTGTCTGTGCTGGCATGAGGCTCCCACGTCGCCCCTACACCGTCAGAATCGTCAGGACGGTCTGTTGGTCACCCTGAACCCTCGAAGCCTCAGACGCGATGCTATAGGTGACAGCAGATGACAGGAGTCCCGACCGTCGTCACTTCTCAGATGCCAGCAGCCGTCGAAGCGCTTCCGCCTTCTCATCGTCGCTCAGGGGCAGCCTCATGATGGCCTGAACCGCCTCTGCAAAGCCGTCGGTCGCAGCCGGCACAGTGCAGGTTTCGTGTCCGCTTTCCGCGTCGCTGGGGCAAACGCTGGGGCAAACGCCAGGCGGAGTTTCCGTAACCAGTTGCAAAGACTCAGGTTGGAACTCTGCACCCTCAGCCTGGGGGTCAGGAGGTCGCAGGTTCAAATCCTGTCGTCCCGATTTTTACAACCTGTTGCTGAACCGTCAGTTACGGTTACCTGTCGAGCCTTCGGCAGTGCGGCGAATACCCTTCACTACACGCGTTTTACACGCGCAGTCGAAAGGTGGTTGCTGCTATGTCCAAGCCGAAGAAGACTCCGGGTTACCGTCTGCACAAGCCGAGCGGGCAAGCTTACGTTCGTATCAACGGCAAGTTTCACTACCTCGGTCTGCACGGATCATCGGAGAGCCGAGACCGCTACGACGAGCTGATTGCTGACTGGCTCGCGGGTCACGGCCCTGCTGATTGTCACGACATTCTGATCCATTCTGTCTGAGTTCTCGGCGCCGTGGTTGCGGAGGATCAACGTTGAACAAGAAGGTCAGGCGTCGGGCGCCGAATCACCTGATCATGGTTGCTGGCACACGCTCATAAAGGTGGTCAGGCTGGAAGCGGAACGGCGACGTCCCTGCTGACGACTGCTGGTTGGCTCTTCAGCTGCCGATTGACACGAGATTCTCGCACGTCCGACAACTCTGTGCTCGGTTCGTCTTCAGGCGTGACTACCGTGCGGCCAATCGTGCCGCTCCCAGCTTCTTCGGTATGAGCTCGCCCGTGGCGAAGTACATCTCGTCGGGTGTCTGGCCCTTGAACGCCGAGTGTGGCAGATAGCTGTTGTGCTGCTCAACATAGAAGGTGACCAGATTCTTAACGGTCTTCAGCGCGTCCAGTTGATTCAGGTAGAGCCACTGGTGCTTCAGGACTCTCCACCAGGATTCGATCATCGAGTTTGACGACTGGATCTCAGTCTGGGCCAGGACTCGTTTCAGGAGGCCAGACTCGACAACCGTGTCGACGGCCGAGTTGTAGTTCTCGACGCCGCCATCCACGATCAAAGTCGGCTGCCCGCTGGTCAGCGCTTCTGATGCATCCAATAACAGTTGAGCCGTGATGCCGGGCTGAAAGCTGTCGACGACACGCCAGGCCAGAATGCGTCGGGCGTAATTGTCGATCACCGCGTGCAGGTAAATGCGGCTACCGTCGAGCAGCCGAAGGATTGTCGTATCAATGTGCCAGATCTCATTCGGCCGGGCTGCTCGAATGCCAACCCTGGGTTTCGCAGGATGGACACGCTGGCGTGGTCGTCGCCACCGATGGCGTCGCACCAGCCGCTACCACGTGGATGCCGACGCGAAGACCTTTCCCAGCCGTTCCGCCAACCGAGCCAGCGTGCCCGTTGGAACATGACGGTACTCGTCGGAAGTCACCATCTCGCGAATCGTGTTCACTTCCGTGGCCGTCAATTAGTGTGGCGAAGTATTCGGGCAGGCCTCGAGGTCCTCAAGGCCACATGGCTGTGTGGTCCACGTCTGAAAGCGCCCGTGTGTCAGGCCAATGACTCGCAGGGCTGTGCGCAGAGTAAAATGGACGCGTGCCTGTTCGATCGCTCGAAGCACACGGAGCTTGTCACATTCTTCCGGGAGCCGAACGCGAGCCAGCGAGAATCCCGCGACCTTCACGACGGTCATGATCAGTCGAAGCAGAGCGACAAGCCTCGCGTTCCGACGACGAAGCTGGACGACGTCCCTCTGGAGATTGGCAACGTCTCTGTCATGCACATCCAGTGAAACGACATCCCTGTGCGAACGCGTCAGCCAGCCGTAAGCCGTGGACCTCGGAACGCCGCTCTCAAGAGCCACATGGTGTTTCCCGTCGATCGAACGAGTTCCTTCAGTCGGTGGTCGTAGCGACGTTGAGTGCGGGTTGCGGTCGGCATACCGCGATTCTGGCGGCATCTCGCGTCCACAGCGAGCACCATCATCTGGGCAAGTCGAACTGTCGAGAACTCGGACAGAAAATGTCAGAATGTCCCGACACACTGCACGGCAGGAAAGCCGACCAGCTTCCGTGTCGAGTCACGTGAATTCAAACGGCTGAAACGGGACAAACTGTGTGATCGCAACTCCAAGCCGAAGTGATTTTGAGTTCAGCTGAGTTTTTTGATACGAGGTTTCCTTCGGAGTCGAACAGCTCGTCGGCGGCATCCGTGTCGCAACACCAAACGAGTGACAAACGCTGGGACTGGCTGGAGGAGCATTTGGAAGCTACACCAGCCCGGCGATCGGGTTGGCATGGTAAACGTGGTACGGTCGTCCGGCGCCGTCCTTCCACGTAGCCTGAGGGTTGATCCCAAGGGCGTCGTAAATTGTCGCGGCGAGATTCTCCGGCGTCTGCTTTGCCTCTTTCGGGTAGCCGCCGTGGCGGTCTGACTTGCCGACGACAGCTCCGCCCTGAACTCCGCCCCCCGCGAAGAAGACGGACTGCACCGCTCCCCAGTGGTCGCGTCCGGGCAGTTCGTAGTATTGTGGCAGGCGTGTAATTTTCGGCGTCCGTCCGAATTCGCCGGCCGCCACGATCAGTGTGTCTTCCAGCAGGCCGCGGAAATCCAGGTCGTCGATCAGCGCGGCGATGGCCTGATCGGTCGGTGGCAGCATCAGGTTTTTCAGATGATCGAACGCGTTTCCATGCGTGTCAAAACCACCTCGCCCGAGATTCACCTGGACCATCCCGACTCCCAGTTCAACGAGCCGCGCTGA
>CAYSJO010000688.1:0-20492 GCA_964431285.1 uncultured Planctomycetaceae bacterium | reverse complement strand
CTTAAATCAGCCCCTGTTACCACTACTATTGGAACGTCGTTACGTTTACTTGAACGATATTCAGCTAGAAATACAAATCCGTTCATCACGGGCAATTTCAAATCAAGTAGAATTAAATCAGCGTCACTATCATTGTTGTCGATCTTAGTTAAAGCCTCCCGGCCATTACTGCTTTCCCATACAATAAATGAAGCTTTCTCCAACGCCTCTTTTATTGCATATCGCAGTTCCTCATCGTCCTCGACAACAAGTATTTTCTGACCGCTGCCAATGCCTATGAGTTTTTCGATGGAATTAATAAGCCGGTCACGTTCGACTGGTTTCGATAAGTAATCCGCGGCTCCAAGAGAAAACCCACGATTTCGCTCATCAAGTATAGAAGCCATTATTACGGGGATCGAAGACGTTTCGGGATCAGCTTTCAGAGTTCTTAAAACCGACCAACCGTCCATTTCGGGCATTAATATATCAAGAACAATTGCATCCGGTTTAAGTTTACGGGCCGCAGTGATCCCAGATTTTCCGCTTTCCGATAGTATGACGCCAAATCCATCCCTCTCCAATTGATGGCGCATCAAATCACGTACTGTGGGGTCATCATCGATGATGAGGACTGTACTGCCATTTGTGGCCGCGCTCGAGATTTTCAACTTTGGTTTAGTTTTTTGAGGTTGCGCTTGTTCTTCTGCTAGCTCCTCTACAACCGCCGCTTGAGAGTCGATTTTGAATGAAGCCGTAAAAGTCGTGCCTTGGTCCACCACGCTGCTAACTGTCACGTCACCTCCCATCAAGCGACTTAAATGACGTGTTATAGCCAAGCCAAGACCCGTTCCTCCATATTTTCTCGTCGTAGAACTATCTGCCTGGGTGAATGCTTGGAACAAATTACCAATTTGTTCCTCCGTCATACCAATCCCAGTATCTGAAACCGCTATCTCAATCATATCATTGGCATCGACAGTCGTCCTATTTACTTCAATTTTGACCTCACCGTTTTCCGTAAATTTACAGGCATTCGATTCAAGATTTAGCCCGATCTGTTTAACACGCGTTTGGTCGGAATGGATTAAATCAAAATCCAAATTCAAGGATAATACGATTTCATTTCGGTTCTTTTGCGCAAGTGGTTGCGTGGTGTTGACAATATCCTGCATAATAGTGGCTATTGAAAAAGTCTCTAAATAAAGGTCTATTTTACCTGCTTCGATCTTGGACAGATCCAAGACATCATTAATTAAAGTTAGTAGGTGCCGACTCGCACTATAAATTCTATCCAAAGGCTCTACGTAGTCTTCATATCCGTCATCGGTAGCATCATCTTTTAACATTTCCGTGAGACCAATTACGGCATTAAGAGGCGTTCTGAGTTCATGACTCATATTTGCATGAAATTGGCTTTTGGCAAAATTTGCATTGTCAGCCTGTTGTCTGGCGAGGCCTAACTCCTCAACTACCTTATTCAATTCATCTTCCCTATTTTTTAATTCAGTGATATCCGTGAAAATAGTGACAATATCGCCATCAGGAAGTCGGGTATTGGTAGCTAAAAACCGCCGACCATCTTTGGTCATTGGTATAGGCGCTACTTGTTGTCCCTTCAGTTCCCTTCTAGCCTCTATACGACTTTCTATCCATTTCTGCCTTTCTTCATTTGTATCAAAACTTAACGCGCCCCCATCTGAAACAATTTCAGAAAATTCTCTAAATGATTTCCCCGCAATAATATGTTCATCATTCAATTGAAGTGCGATCCGACCAGATCTATTCAAAAGGACATTTTTATCATTTTTATCGAAAATCAAAATACCATTAGGTATACTTTCGATTGTCTTAGTTAAAAGATCTTCCGCCTGTTCTACTCGTTCAGTAAGTTTTCTGCGTGCGTCTATATCTTCGATAAGGGCATTGAACCTAACAGCACGGCCTTCACCATTCCAAGTCGCTTTGCCCCGTGCCCGATACCATCGAAGATTGCCTTCAGGATCTTTCATGCGATGATCGAATTCAAACATCTCAGTTTCTTTTTTGAAATGCTTCACCAATTCGGCCTCATACTTTGGCCGGTCCTCTTCGTGCATTGCTTCCAGGTCGCGCGACAGCAATTCGTAGTTCGTCATCAGGATGGGCACGCCGGGCATCTGCCAGATCATCCGCCGCCGATTCGTGTCGCCCTCGACTGTGACTATCGGCAGTTCTTCAGCCCACAGACGAAACTCACGCTGCCAGTTTGGAATGAGCGGTTTCGGGCAGACGAACAGAATGCGTCGCACTCGCCCACCTCGCAGGAGCAGGCGAACGGCCGTAATCGTCTGCATCGTTTTGCCCAGGCCCATCTCATCGGCGAGCAATGCCGACTTCTGAGAGAACAGCCAGCCAATGCCCTCGTACTGATGCGGAAACGGCTCGAACGGCATGATCAGTTCCTGCCCGGCCAGTATCGATTCGAGCGGTGGCTGCAGGATGTAGAACAGACGGTCTTCAAGTGTCAGGACATCAGCCGGAGCCTGAATGCGCGTCTTCTTCTTCTTCGGTCGTCGCCCGGTTTCGTCCTCACCGTCGCCGTGGAGGGATTTCGGTTTCGGTTTCGGAATGGACTCAAGCGATTCGTCGTCCGGCTTATCATCCGCCTGAAAGTGGATCGCTTCGGGGAAGGCGATACCGACGGTTCTCACCTTCGGCCAATTGGGCTTCCATGAGGGAAAAGTTCCCACTCGCATCGAAATGGGCACAGGTTCGCATTCAAACTTCTGCCAGCGACTCAGCGCGACGTTGACTCCCGATGCAAATACGTCGACCTGGGGGACGAGCGCGGCTTCCTGAGTGTCCACGCAGAATTCGTCTGCCGACGGACTGCGGATGATCGGGAATTGGGCGGCGGTTTCGTCACTGGTCAACGGACTCACCTCCACGATCCACAGCTGGCCAGCCTCACGAAAAAGATTTCACGCAAAGGCGCTAAGACGCAAAGAAACCATGCCTGCTCTTTGCGCCTTGGCGTCTTTGCGTGAGTCAGAAACCCCTGCGCCACGAACCTCCAATTCAGGCCACACGCGGTCGCTGAGATGCCGTACCCCGTGTTTCCCTGAGCGCCTCTCCGACTCGCTCAAGAGGCTCATGAAGATCTGATTCCGTCGACACGACCGAAGTCTGTTGTCGTGCCGTTCCCACGTCGCCGGGGAAATCGGAATGCGTCTGGAAAAACTGCGACCCGACTTTCAAAGTGGTTGCACTCGCCGCTTGCTCAGATCCCGGGACGGCGAGCAGCACGATCCGATCCACCAGTCGACGGACTTCGAGTATTTCCTCGCGGTTGGTCAGGATGATGTCCGGCTTAATGCCGACCCGTTCTATCAGCGTCCTGGCCAGCAGCTCGCCCAGAATGAACGGAACGAGAGTCGGCCCGTACAGAAGTGCCTGAGTTCGGTTTGGTTTGACGGGCGTGGTGCATTGGAACTCAAGAGGTCGGCCGAAACGGTCCGCGACCAGCAGACCTCCCACGAAGCCGCCATCGCCGATTTCGATCGCGGTCAGAAAGCCAATTCGAAGGCCTGTCTGCTTCTTTGAACCGGATGCCATGAGCGAACCGTCAATCTCGTGAGTGTTCCAAAGACCATACGCCGCCGCGCAACGGGTGCGCGGCGTTTCCATGAACAGAATCGTCACGCATCCATGTCAGACTTGAGCGGTTATGACGATTGCACCGGCACGCTCTTCATCCCGGCGAGTGGTGAGACCTGAGAACTGCGTTGACGACGTTTCTCGGGTCTGCATACGCTTTTCACCTGCCCTGCTGCCGATAATTCACTCAGCAGGCCTCTTAACGCAGCCCGGAGACAGACGATGCTTACGATCCTTGGACGCAACGACCGTACGAACCGCCAGTCATGCGACGGAATCTCACGTCGCGGTTTTCTGACGATTGGTGGCATGGCGATGGGCGGCCTGGCCCTGCCAAACGTCCTGCGTGCTGAAGCGGCTGCGAATCAAGGGCCAACTCACAAAGGGATCATCAATATCTACCTGCCCGGCGGACCGTCGCACATCGACTTGTGGGACCAGAAGCCCGAGGCGCCGGCTGAAATTCGGGGAGATTTCCGCCCCATCGCGACCAATGTACCGGGTATCGAGATCTGCGAACATTTCCCGCTGATGGCTCAGATGATGGACAAGTTTGTTCCCGTCCGGTCGATCAGCGACGCGGACGGACGTCACGACGGATACCAGTGTATGACGGGTCGTCGTCGCAGTGATCGCATACCACCCGGCGGATGGCCGGCTGCAGGAAGCTGGGTGTCGCATCTGCAGGGGCGGGTCAACGAGGCCGTGCCGCCAAACGTTGCTCTGATGTATCACACCGGTAACAAGACTTGGGGTGAGACCGGCCAGGGCGGATTCCTTGGCGTCGCTCAAAGCCCGTTTAATCTGGTCGGCCGGCAGGCTCGCAGCAGCAACGAAAGCATGGTGTTGCAGGGAATCACTCTGGAACGCCTGAAAGATCGCAACCTGTTGATGCAGGCCGTCGACGGATTCCGCCGCACTGCCGACACATCTGGCGTGATGGAGAGCATGGATGTGTACGCTCAGCAGGCTTTGGGAATCCTGACATCGTCAAAGCTGGCCGACGCTCTTGATCTGTCCAAAGAGGACCCCGCCATCGTCGCTCGCTATGGCAAGAGCCAGGAGAAATTCCAGAGAGACGGCGCGCCGAAGATGATCGAGAACTTCTGCATCGCACGGCGGCTGATCGAAGCCGGAGCCCGTTATGTCTCACTGAATTACAGTCGGTGGGACTGGCATGGTGGTGATGGCATGAACTTCCCGCGCTCCCGTGAAGAATTCCCGCTGCTGGACCAGGGGCTGTCCGCTCTGGTCACCGACCTGCACGAACGCGGTCTGGACAAAGACGTCTCGGTCGTCGTCTGGGGCGAATTCGGGCGGACGCCGAAGATCAATAGCCGCAACAGCCGAGACCACTGGCCACGAGTTTCCTGCGCGATGATGGCTGGTGGCGGCATGCAGACCGGACAGGTCATTGGATCGACGAACCGCAAAGGCGAGTACGCTCAGGATCGACCGGTCAAGTTCCAGGAAGTCTTCGCCACGCTCTACAAGTGTGCCGGAGTCGATTCCTCGAACACGCGAATATTCGACCAGAACGGCACGCCGCAGTACCTGGTGGACCAGGGCGTCGAACCGATGCACGAGCTGGTCTAACGCGCCGCTACCAGTGAAAAGGCTGTTCGACTTCGGAGACGAGCGTTCCGGCGAGAGAACGTTCTTCGTTCCGAGATGTCCGACATCCATGCCATGACATCTCCCTCGGATCCTGACTTACCCTCTTACTATGTGCGGCTATAATCTGCCGCTTCATAGACTCGTTCCGCTCAAAATCTGCCGAGGCCCTCCCAGGATGGATACCGAACTGAAGCAGCAGTGCCAGGAAATGCTGCAGCGGATTGTCCATCTGAGGGACTCTCTTTGACCTCGCCGGCAAGCAGAAACGTCTTGACGAAATAAACGCTGCGATGGCGTCGCCTGGCTTTTGGGACGACCAGGAGTCTGCACAGAGAACGACTGGCGAATTGCGACTGATCAACGCAACGCTCAAGCCGCTGCAGAAGCTTTCGGACGGTGCTGACGATCTGGAAGTACTGCTCGAGTTCGCTGAAGAGGACGACACAGACGGAACGGCCAACGAAATCCGGCAGTACATCGAACTGCTCAGCACGGATCTCGACGAGGTCGAGCTGAAGGCCACGATGGGTGAGCCCGAGGATTCCTGCGGAGCGTACCTGACCGTTCAGGCTGGCGAGGGAGGCAATGACGCCGCCGACTGGGCGCTGATGCTGTTGCGAATGTACGCACGCTGGGCCGAGCTGAAGGGCTTTCGCGTCCTGGAACTCGACTTGTCCGAGGGCGAGGAAGCGGGCATCCGGAACGCGACGATCGAAATCAAAGGCGACTACGTGTACGGCCTGCTGAAGGGCGAGGTCGGTAATCATCGGCTGATTCGCCTGAGCCCGTTTGATTCGGCGAATCGCCGGCAGACGTCGTTTGCCGCGATCGATCTGACGCCTGAAGTTGATGAAAATACTGGCATCGAAATCGACTTCGCCACTGAGGTGCGTGAAGACACCTACCGGTCCAGTGGTGCCGGCGGACAGCACGTCAATAAGACAGACTCAGCGATCCGCTTGACTCATCTGCCGACTAACGAAGTGGTGCAGTGCCAGAACGAGCGCAGTCAGCACAAGAACCGGGCTCAGGCTCGCAAAATGCTCCTCGCTCGCCTGTATCAGATCGAGAAGGAAAAGAAGGACGCGGAGATCGCAGCCAAGCGCGGGGCCAAGTCGCGCATTGGGTTCGGCGGTGAGACGATCCGGCACTATGTGCTGCATCCGGATCAGTACGTCAAAGACGCTCGCACGGCGATGAAGACTGGTAATCCACTGGCCGTGCTTAATGGCGACAACCTCGATGGCTTCATCGAGGAGTATCTGCGGTGGTCGATTGGGAAGTAGGGAACGCGGATCAGGCTGATTCAGCGGATTGTCGCTGATCCGCGGTAGTCCCCGTCATCTGGCTGAGACCCAACGCTCGCAGTCGTTCCTCGGGGAGTCGCCCGTCTGACATCCAGCCTCGTTCACGGTTGTAACGATGGATAACGGACTGCAGTTGTGCACGGTCGACACCGCCCTGGGGTGCCGTGCCTGATGCCAATTCGTCGTCGAAGAAACGCGCTGGCAGTGTGTCTTCCGATGACGTCCAGCCCTGCCGAATATTGAACCACTTACGAGCCGTCACGATGCGGTTCGCGACGGTCTGGAGTCCCGAGACGCTGAGGTCGAAGCCGGTCACCAGACGCAGCATTTCGCCCATTGCGGCGAGTCGATCGTCGAAAACTCCACGCAGGAAACGGCACAGAATCAGTGAGTCCATCAATGCCGATTCGTCTTCGGTCGCGATGGCCAGCGGGACTGAGGATTCCTCAATGTGCGTGCGGTCGACCTGATCGGAGAAGTCGACCTGGTAAGCTCCAGAACGATTGTGATCGGCACCGCGCGTTCCGACAGCGAATCCCAGTGCCATGGTTTGCAGAGCGCGCGGTTCGTAGCCGGGGAGTTCCAGGCCTTTGACATGTGCCGCGAAGTGCTCGGACCCCTGGCCGATCTCATGTGCGGCTTGTCGCGTGCCGTTGGAAAGCAGCTGGCCGATGCCCGTGCGGGAACCGATCTGTTTCAGCGTTTCGAGCAGTGCCGTGCCACTCCCGAACTTCAGGTTCGGTTCGGACAGCAGGCCGTGTTCGACGCACTCCATCGCAAAGGCGACCGTGCCACCGGCGCTGATTGTGTCCATCCCCAATTCGTCGCACAGCCTAGCAGCCTGCAGGACGACTTGCGGATCGGAGATTCCGCACAGCGGACCCAGGGCGAACAGGCTTTCATACTCAAGTCGGACGCCATCGTCCTGGCCAGGCAAATGGAAGATGTGCGCACAGCCGATTGTGCAGGCCGCGCACGACTTTCGAGTACGCTGAAGCGATTCGCTGATGGTCTCTGGAGCAAGTTCAGTCGCCGACTCGAAGCTGCCAGACTGGAAGTTCCGCGTGGGCAGAGTCTCGAGACGATTGAACGTCAGCAGGTTGCTGACCGTACCGAGTTCGCGGTACTTCTCAGTAGCAGGCCCAAAGGAACGGTGGGACAGGTCGCGACTGTATGCGGTCAGTTCGGCCGGGTGCGCAAATGGAGTGATGCGGCTGCCTCGCACACCGATCGCTTTCAGGTTCTTTGATCCCATGACGGCACCGTGGCCACCTCGGCCCGCATGCCGGCCTTCGTTCGACACAGTGGCGTAACGGACCTGGTTCTCGCCCGCGGGACCGATGCAGGCGAAGCGAATACCTGCCCCGAATCGTGTGTTGAGTGACTGTTCGGTGTCGTGACTCGACTGTCCCCAGACATCGGTCGCGTCCTCGAAACGAACAGTGTCATCCTCGATCAGCAGCGTGGTCGGCGTTGCAGATCGGCCCACTAAGAAGATGGCGTCGTAACCGCACTTCTTTCCTGCGATCGCAAACGATGACGACGACAGCGAGTCGTTGATGCGTTCGGTCAACGGTGACTTGGCCAGTACGGCGAACTTTGCCGAGGTTGTCAGCGGACTCCCAACAAGCGGGCTGAAGACGAACAGCAGCGGCGCCTCGGGAGCCAGCGGATCGACTCCATCCGGACAGTGTTCCAGCAGCAGCCAGGTTCCCAGGCCGGTCCCGCCAATGAACTGTTGCAGGACCTCAACCGGCAGGTCGATGGACTCACTGGCCTGAGCGGTCAAGTCGATCTTCAGGCAACGGCCGTGATACCCGGGCGGTGGTGACATGGGATTGCGGACTTTTCAGGCCCAAGCCGTGCGTGGCCCGGTACCAACGTGCTTGGGACCGGCGACCGGTCGGCAGGGTTCAAAGTCCTTGATGCGATATTGATCCAGAATCAAATTGATCCGCATTTCGATTTGCGTCAGCTGAGAGCCCTGATCTCGAGTGGCGAAGGTAATGGCCTGGCCTGGTGTTGATGACGACAGTCGCCCCGTGCGACCTACTCGGTGGACGTAGTCGTCACAGTACTCGGGGATGTCATAGTTGATGATATGAGAGATGCCGCCGACATCGATTCCTCTCCCCACAACGTCGGTCGCAATCAAGAGACGAATCTGACCAGACCGGAAACGTTTCATGACGCTGTCACGTTTGCCCTGAGGCAGGTCACCATGCAGATGTGCTACGTCAGGCAATCGACGACGGAATTTCTCATACAGAAGATCGGCACCCCGCTTCGTCCGCGAGAAAACAAGAGCCTGTTGAGGGCGTGCCTGTGCCAGCAGCTTGACGAGCGTCGCAAATTTCCGGTCGGCGTCCACCGTGATGTAGTACTGCTCGACCTCTCTGGTCACCACCACATCCTGTGACAGATCGACCATCTGAGGATCGCGCATGTAACGGCGGGCCAGTCGCTCGACCTCCGGTGGCATCGTGGCGGTGAGCATCATGGTCTGCCGCTCGGTCGGACAGCGCCGCAGTATCTTCTCGATATCGGGCCGGAAGCCGATATCGAGCATGCGGTCCGCTTCGTCGAGAACGACGAAGTCCAGCATGGAGACGTCGAGCGAGCCACGGCCGATCAGGTCGATGATGCGACCGGGCGTTCCAATGACGATCTGGGCTCCAGCCTGAAGTTGCTCCACCTGTCGCTGGATCGATTTGCCACCGACAATGCAGGTAACCCGGCACGTGTGGTTTATGGCCAGTTTGCGGGCTTCGGCGGCGACCTGCTCACTGAGTTCCCGAGTCGGCGTCAGGACCATCGCCAGCGGGCGTTTGACTTCCTGGTCAATTCGTTCAAGGATCGGAATTACGAAAGCCGCGGTTTTCCCGGTACCCGTGTGAGCCTGACCGATTCCATCCTGGCCCGTGAGGACCACCGGGAGAAACTGAGCCTGAATCGGGCTGGGTGTCTTGTAGCCCGCGGTTTCAATGGCCGACATCATGATGGGGCTGAGTCCGAATTGCTCGAAGCCCTGTTCCTCGCCCGCTACATCCTGTTCCAACGCATCTCGATTTCCCTGATCCAATGAATCTCTCCCTGCGAGGTCTGGACGTCGGCGTTTGATCCGCTCGTACGTCGCATGCTCGCTGATGTGCCTGTTCTGATCGAGAGCTGTTCACGCTGCCGACCATCGGCGGTCTGTTTCGGCGTCGAAATCAGAAGTGGGCGCTGAGGGCGAAAACGTCCGTCAATAGACGTGCCCAATGCGCTCGGCTCAATCGGCCAGTTCCTGTTCCCAACAATACACGCACAGAGTACACCGATACCGCTTCCAGCGGAATCCCGGCCTTCACGGAACACGTATTTTGTGTCTATGTGTCGTTTTGTTCAAACACGAAAAAGGGGCGAAGGGAATAATGCGTCCCCCTCGCCCCTGAATCATCTGTGCATCCGCGAAATCAAAATCGTCGTCAATTTCGAGGCACGATCGGGAAAAATCCACTCTGGCTACGCTTGCCGAACGGCTCGATGCGGGCCAGGTCAATCGATTGCAGTCCACCGCCACCAATCAGGTCGGCAAACTGAGCGTAGTTGGATCCCGTCTGAGCTCTCGCGTCATCCGGAACGAACTCGCCGAAAATCTCTCTGATGCCGAACGCGGCCACATTGAACTGAGTGAAGTCTGTCGAGTGCTCAGCGAAAGACTCGATGATCATCTGCCAGCGATCTTCATCGATGTCGGCGGTCGTTGCGGTGCCGGACTCGGGGAGGAACACTGCTTCTGCATCACCAACCCCGGCGCCCCCGCCCCCACTCAGGTCAAACAGCGGACCACGTTGCGGACGTCTCGCCTGCTGAATGCCCGTCTGGAGCGTCCCTGGTTCAACCTCGACACCGTCGGCAAAGAAGTCACCGGGATGGTTGATTGTCTGTTCCAGGAAGGCGCGTCCGATGTACTGGTTGAACGGATTGTCGGGCTCTCCAAAAATCGTCATGCGATCACGGAAAAAGGCCCGGTTTTCATCAGTTGAGCCGGGGACCTGCAGGTTCGCGAATGGCAGCAAGGGCAACTCGTTGTCTTCAGTCCATAGAAGTGGTGTTGTGGGGCGATTCAGATAGTCGGTCGCCTGAGCGTTGCCCTGGTCTCGCAACCGATCGAGATGTAGATGTGAGTCGGAATTCGAGAGTCCTGCCTGCCTGACGAGTCGGTCTGCCCCACGAACTGACGCGATGCCGGTCCGACTGAGTTCCCGGTCCACTGTGGCGTCGAGTGGTGAATACTGAGCGATTCCAGGCGCCCAACCGACGTTCGTCATGTCCTCGAATCGGCGCTGGTATGTGATCGGTGTGGCGAGTTGACCAACGAGCGGCATATCGGGATCGAACCCGCCCAATGCATCCCGTATCGCCTGAAACGTCTGAAGAACGCGTTCATACCGAACCGTGTCCGGCCTGCGGTCGAATCGGATGACCTTGAAGACATCCGCGCCCTGATTGCCTCCTCCTCCGCCGCCCATTGTCATAGGTTGCGTTCCAATAACCTGGGCCAGCACCATCGGCATCTGGTTGTTTCCACCGCCTCCACCGCCACCGCCGCCGGCACCGCCAGTGGTATTCGTCGGCAGCATGATGTCGATCACCTGCACGACAAAGGCATCCGGATCAACTTGCGCGCCAAGCGCATCACCGATGTAAAGGAAGTCACCCGATTGGATTCGGCTGGCAACAATCCCCACAGCATTTGAGTTGTTGTTGCCGCCTCCCCCGCCACCACCACCGCCGCCGCCCATTTGGTTGAACTGAACAGTCACGACGACACCGTTGACCTGACTGAATAGCCCGGTTGGTATGGTGGTCATCATTCCGCCTTGACCCTGGCCCATCGTGACTCGAGCCATGCCCAGCGGGTCCGGATCAACGATAGCGACATCACGGTCCTCGCCAGGGTTGCCGAACACCGTGTTAAACTGCAGATTGTTGCCCGAGAGAATGTCTTCGCGATTGGACTGCAGGAAACGGATGGACAACTCGACCTGCTGCATTGCAATGATGTGATTGCGGATGATGCTCCGAGCGGCCTCGGTCAATCTCGGGTTATTGATGTCTCCCTCCATGACCCTCTGGACCAGCGAAACACGGTCCGGATCGAGCGCCGAGTCAAAGATGAACTGCACTTCAGGCAGGAGCAGGTCAGGGATTCTCGCTGGAATGTTGTCTTGGCTGGGATTCAGGACGTCGTTGGGAGTCCCCTGAGCGATTGCATGTGACCCCAGAGCAGCGATCACCATCACTGAGAAACAGGCGGTCAGAATGTGTTTCATGGGACTTTCCCGATGTAGAGTGTTGGACAGCGGCAACCCGTCTGCAGAATCAGCATGAGCCGCGGAGTCCGTGAAGATGGCCAATCTACCTCGAATCGCTCATCTGCGTCAAAGATAATCAACCAGAGATGCCGATCGACGGCCCCACAGCCAGCACGACCTGTCAAACTGGTCGAATCGCGCTTTGCTCGGCCACAAAGACGATTTCGGGTGCTCAGCAGTTCCGTCAATCAGCCTCCTTAGTCGGGCTGGGTGATCGATTCGGTTCACCCCAAACTGACGCCGCCCGCACTAAAATGCCTCGTTGACCGACTAATCGTTTTCTCTAAACTTCGATCCACCCCGGTCGGACATCCTTTTGCATCGCCTGGGTGAATCTCTGCTCCTCAAAATCTGGACAAACTGCCTGTGGCTCGCGCTCAATTGACAGTACATGAGGAAGGCCTCATCCAGGCTGCCAAAACCCTGGTGACCGGGAGGACGGCTTCCGCAATCGTCATGCTGGCCGAGCAGTCCTACAACTTTCGCGAGATTCAGAACGGACTGGATCAGATTCCGCTGGTTGTCGCGTCCGACAAAGACGACGTCGTCGAAGCCGCTCGTAAGGACGACGTCAATCACGTTCCCCTGCTTGAAGAGCCAGAGACGCGGCAGCGGCAGGTCATTTCTGCTCTCTTGGAGGCGGTCGCCGACGAGTTGCTGAAAGGCGGCGACAGAGTCGTCGCATTATTTGCCGCCTTCGAACGTGACGACCTCGACACGCTGACCGTCATCGACCTGTCCGAGCACCTGACAAAGCTGACCTCTCGCGACCTGCAGCGGCTGGAAACAACCGTCCCATTGGAAACACTGCGCCAAGTGGTGAATCTGGCTGCGGACATCGGCAAGGAAGGTCGCGAAGGACGCCGCATTGGCTCGCTGTTCGTGGTCGGCAATCACCGCAAAGTTCTTGGCCAGTCACACGAACAGGTCCATGATCCGTTCAAGGGGTATGCAAGAAAGGAACGGTCACTGCGACACGCCCGCGTGCGTGAGAGTGTCAAAGAACTCGCTCAAATCGACGGTGCGTTCGTCATCTCTGCAGACGGACATGTCGAAGCCGCTGGTCGAATCCTCGATGCGCCGGCTGAGGGACTGACACTGTCGAAGGGGCTGGGAGCCAGGCACTGGGCTGCGGCAGCAATTTCCAAAACGGCGAATGCCATCGCCATTGCCGTATCGGAATCGACTGGCACCGTTCGCATCTTCCAGAACGGTATGGTTGTGTTGCGAATTGAACCGATCGAGCGAGCCATGAAATGGCGCGATCAGGATCAGGATTCTGAAGGGGCTTCATCCGGCTAAGACCGTCGTTCGTAGTAGCCGGACTTGTCCGGCTTCCCTGACGCGTTGCTTTCCGTGGGGCTTCAGCTCCGTGGCGGGCAGCCGGACACGGGCGAATCCGGCTGCCCGTTCCCACGAGCCAAACCTGCGCCATCACATCTAAGCCTGTTGTTCTGCCGTCTTGTATGTGCCTCGAATAATTTTGCCGTGCGACGGTCGGCTCAGAATTCGCCGACCACGCCGCTGCTCTGGATGTCCCACTGGCTGTCGCAATCGTCATAGTTATCGTTGAACTCGGAGCCCGCCGTGCAGCCTTTGCCTTCGGAGTGCACACCATTGTGTGTTCCTTCGTCTGGCAGGTTTGGGTTTTCGACTGCGAGGCGGCTCAGTGCCTCGCGTCGCTCATGACAGGGGTGTAAAGCAGCCTGAATGCCAAAGCAGATTGGCGCGCAAAGAAAGCTTCACAGAGAGGGCATCGCTCGTTGCTAACCTCTGTCTGTCAAGTGAGTTCGGGCTTCTGGGCCTAATCCCGGACGTCCTGGCTTACGCGGCTGTTCCCTTCCCAGTGAGGCCTGCGGGCAACACGAGCTCAAGGGTGTCAGTGAGAACAAGTCTCGCAACCCAAGTCAGTCACAAGACTTAAGTAACTGTTGCCTGGTTACAACAATTGGGTGCGCTGCTGGACACGCGGGAGAACCCCGTCGACACTCACGTCCTGTCGCGCCTGCAGCCGCCTGGCAGTTGACCGCACCACTCTGTGTGAGTGAAATCACGATCGGCGAACCCAGTCCAAACAAAGAAGCGAGAGCATGCCTGATTCAGCCACGCTGAATGCGATCCGTCAGTCGGTGTCCGAGGAGCGGTTGCTCGATACGGCAGTGCGGTTGGTCGAAGTTCCCAGTCCGACGAGATCAGCTGGAGCGGTGGCCGATTGTCTGGCCGAGGTTTTGACTTCGGATGGCTTCAGCGTTGAACGGTCTGACTGCGGTTGGCCGGACGCTCCTGCGATTGCGTGTCGGTTCGACTCGGGTCAGCCCGGACGTACCTTGCAGTTCAATGGCCATCTCGACACGGTTCATCTGCCGTTTGTCCCGCCGCGCGTCGAGAACGGGCTGCTCTATGGCAGTGGTGCATCCGATATGAAGGGCGGCATCGCGGCGACGGTCGAGGCGCTGCGGGCAGTGCGGGATTCAGACCTTCTGACGGGCGGCAGCATTCTGTTGACGGCGCACGAACTCCACGAATCCCCGTGGGGCGACGGGTCGCAGGTCGACGGTCTGATCGAAGCCGGATTTGTCGGCGACGCGGTACTGTTGCCCGAATATTGTCATGATCCCATGCCGATTGCGGGACGTGGCCTAGCGATCCTGGAGATCACCGTCACTCGTCAAGGAGAGCCGATCCATGAAGTGCTGGGCGGAATCGAGCAGCCGTCGGTACTCCTCGCCGGAGCCGACATCGTGCGGAAGTTCTCCGAAATCGACGCCAGCCTGGCAAAAGAGACTCACACAACAGCGGGCCGGGCCAGCCTGTTTCTTGGCCAGCTCCATTCCGGTGAAATCTACAACCAGTCGCCGAAAGAGTTGAAGCTGTCGGGGACGCGTCGCTGGCTGCCCGGCACCAACGTCGATGAAATTCGAACGGGCATAGAGGCCACACTGGCAGTCATCGCTGAGCGTCACGGAATCAGCATCGACAGCACATTCCACTTCGTGCGCGATGCCTACGAAATTGATCCGGCGAGCGACTTTGCCGAATCGTTCCAGTCCGCGCATGAATCGGTCACCAGTCACCGCCTCTCGACTGGTGCCAAACCATTTGTGGACGACGGCAACACGTTTGTGCATCGAGGTGGAATTCCCGCGATCACGCACGGACCGAATGCGATCGGTGCCCACACATTGAACGAAGAAGTCCCCGTCGCGGAGCTCGTCCGCGTGGCCGAGGTCTACGCAATGACGGCGTTGAATTTCTGCTGTTCGCCATCCACGTAGCGCTTGCCGGACGCGGATCATCGGCCTGACGTTACTGTGCGTTGTTGCGTGCGGCGACCGCTGCTTCAACTGCGTTGGACAACTCACCCCGAGTGAAGTCCGAAACGGCCGCCAGATTCCCGGCCTTTGCCAGCTTGAGGTATTTTTCCACCAACGGTGCGGTCACATCGTCGCCCTGATGCAAATGGATGTAATAGAGCGACCCGATTCCACCAATGCCTCCACAGCCAACCATGCTGCTGCCGAACCATTCTTCACGTGACTCGACGCTACTCGTCGCCCAGTGATGCTTGTGCCCAGGGGACAGCGTGTCGGCCCAGCGCGAATGGTCGCTTTCTTCAACCTTCGTGACGGGGCACGCCTCCAGCGACTTTCTACCGTCTGGCTGCGGCCGCAGATCAGACATTCGTTCCAGCGGATTTCAAACGGAGCGTATTTGTCTGCCAGGTTCGGCATCGATACCCCGGCGACAAACAGGGCAATTAACGTGAGGACCAGGATGATCAGAGGCTTCATGTTTTGTTCTCCCACCGGATAACGAACATGGCAGCAGGTTCCTGGCCGGTTTTTCTGAATCGCACAGGTAACGTTCCACAGTTCAGCCAGAAGTCCAATGCAGGGTGGACAGGCGAGTTGAAGGGCCGGCGAACTGAGGACTATTGTTGCTTTGAGGACAGACAACATCCAGCCGATTCGGAGAGCGCAGTGCATCAACGTATCACAGGAATGCAGGGCTTGATCGCCGTTCTGGCCATGCTCATTTCGCAGGCGGCGGCAGCAGTTCGGGCAGAGACGGTCGGGTTCGATGCGGACATCCTGATCGTAGGTGGCACTGAGTCGGGATGTGCGGCGGCGGTCCAGGCAGCACGGATGGGTGTCAGGAGAATCGTTCTCGTGAACGATATCGAATGGCTCGGCGGACAGTTCTCGGCCGAGGCACTGGTGGCTATTGATGAAAACCGAGGCCCCGCCGGCTACGACCACACGGTCCCGTTTCCGCGAGCCGGTTTCTTCAAGGAAGTGATCGACCGAATCGAATCGATCAACAAACTGAAGTACGGTCGAGCGCGGCCAGGCAACACACGTGTCATCACAACCTGCCGACCGAGTGACGCCGCTCAGGCGTTTCGCGAACTGCTGCAACCGTACATCGACGCGAGACAGGTCCGCGTCATCGCGAACTGCTATCCCATTGCCGCATTGCTCGACGAGTCGAAATCTCGGGTGCTCGGGCTGGAATTCCAGTCGGACAAGGACGCCGAACTGAACCTGACAGTGAAGGCAACAGTCACGATCGACGCGTCCGACTGGGGTGATGCCATCAAGGCCGCTGGTGCCGCGTATGAATTTGGTCCGGACCTGAAATCGAAGTACGGCGAACCACTGGCCCCGGAATCGCGTGAGGGGTATCCGCTGACCGACATGAATCCCATCACCTACAGCATGGTGATCAACGAGACCAACACCTACGAACCCATTCCCGCGCCGCCGCGATACGACCCGCGAAACTACCGCACGCACAAATGGCCGAAAGGCCCGCTGTGGCTGTACGAAAGCCGTCGAGTCATTGACCACTACAACTTCGCGGACGTCACACATCGGGACGTGCTGCTGCTGTGTTTTCCGGCGATCGATTATCCGCTCGACGTGTATCCCAGGTGGCTCGCCGATGAGCTGGATGCGACGGAATCCGGTGCCTCTTCGAAGAACATCGTCGAGCTGACTCGGCAACAGCGGCAACTCGTGTTTGAGGATGCCAAGCAGTACTCGCTGGGTTTCCTGCACTACCTGCAGACGGAAGTGCATGACGCCATGCCGGACAAGACTCACAGCTATCGCCGGTTCGAACTGACCGATGAGTTCGGGACTCCGGACCGCATGCCGTTCAAGCCATACATTCGCGAATCGCTGCGTCTGAAAGCGGCGTACATGATGCGGCAGCAGGACACGATGGGTTACGCAAACAACGCCCGCAATTTCGCTCAGGCCATGTATCACGACGGAATCGCCTGCTGGCAGTTCGAATACGACTTTCATCCGACGAAACGCGAATTCCTGGACGATGGCAATCCGGACGGTCCATGGCGCTGTGTCTTCCGTGAAGGCCGCACGTGGGGCCCGCCGTATAGTGGACTCAGTCTGTTTCCACTCCGCAGTCTTGTTCCGGAGAGTGTCGATGGTCTGATCGCCGCTCAGAAGAACCTCGGTTATTCGAGCATCGTCAGCTCGGCCTTCCGACTGCACGACCAGAGTACGGCGATTGGAACCGCCGCCGGTGCTGTCGCGGCTGTCGCCGTCACGGCGAAAGTCGACCCTCGTTCCATCCCTTACGACCGGTCATTACTCAGCAGGTTGTGGCAAGGCCTGTGCTCCAGAACGGACGGAGGCAGCCCGCACGCCCTGTGGCCATTCCGCGATCTTGAACCGGAACACGCTGCCTTCATCGCAGCCAACCTCCTGGCAATACGCGGCGGACTGCCGATGAACCCTCGAACAACCGAGTTTCGCCCCGATGAGCCGGCAACTGACGAGTGGAAACAACTCGTGTCACATCTGACGCTGGAGACGAAAGACGCCGATGTTCTTCCGGTCTTCTCCCAGGAACCCATCACACGTGGTGACTTCGTACGGGGCTTCTGGAAGCGGGTGCAGAAGTTTCCCGACCGTCCCTTCAAACGCCAAAGCCCGACAGACGCAGACGGCGACGGAATTGCAGACGGAGACGATGCACTGATGCTGTCCTCACAGACAACAAGCTGGGACGACTTCGTGCTTGCGCCTGAGATCGACGGAAACCCAGACCAAATCGACATTAAGAACGGTCGCGTCTGGCGGTTCAACTTCACCGGCAAGGAGTCAAAGGCCGTCGAGGGCTTTACCAATGACAACGGACTGCCGCTTAATAAGAAACGAGGTTTCGGCTGGTCTCGAGACATCAGTACCAGTCACCGTCGCCGTCGACAGATTGAAGGCGACTGGCGGGACACTTTCCTCTTCACTCGCAGTCACGACGTCTGGGAATACACGCTTCCCAAAGGACGCTATGCAGTCACGGTCTGCGTGGGCGACTCGGGACACGAACAGACTGGTCAGAACGTGACAATCGAAGGTGCCCCCGTTTTTGAGAACATCGACACTCCCATCGGCGAATGGGCGGAAAGCGAGACTATTGTCGAAGTGAATGATGGACGTCTCACCGTCGAGATCGGTCGTCCGGGAGGCAAAACAAATACATGTCTTAACTGGCTGAGGATCCTCAGTAAGGACGAACCGTAATTCTGAAAGTGCTTTAGCTGCTGGCGCTGCGGTAGCTGCGCAACGACCAGTTGAAGATCAGCCGCGACAGTACAAGACCCACAACTGAAGCTGTCAGACCGATGAGCGGGAAGGTCCAGTCGGACAACGACTTCGCGATTAACTGAGCGGGGACGGTCACGACCAGAAGAATGGGGACGGCCCAGGTAAAGGCGGACTGAACGACCTCGCCCATCTCGATGCGGCGGGAATCCACGCCGTTGTAGATGCTGCGGGGGTATCTGGCGAAAACTGTGATGTAAAACCAGAAATCGTACAGCCCCTGATTGCGGCCCAGCCAGATACTGGTGCTCGCCAGAATGATCATCAGGCTGTAGAAAAACGCGACGCCGACGACAATGAACAACAGATAGATCGCGACCTGCGTCACGCTGACCGGCTGGCCGATGACGACCAGTGAGTAGATCAGCAGCGAACTGGCCAGCAACGTCTGATTGACCATGGCCAGTTCCATCTTCTCACACGAGATCAGGAACTGCGTGTCAATCGGCTTCAGCAGTGCGAAGTCGAGATTGCCCGTGCGAATCAGCTCGCTGAAATTCGCACAGTTGGGCATGAAGAACGCTTCGACAATCGAATTGATCAGCATCCCTGTGGCCATGAACGCGAAGTACTCCTCACGGCTCCAATCGTTAATCGAGTCGACATTGCGGTAGATGATTTCGAACAGAGTGATCTGAGCGACAAACCAGAATGCTCGCGTGACCAGGTTGATCAGAAAGTTGCCACGGAACGTCATCTCGCGCACCAGCGCGTTCGTGAAAAACGTCAGCCAGACGCGACGGTAATTGGCCGTTTCCGGGTTCTTCATGAATCGGACTCGGAGTTATTTTTTCTTCCAGCGCTGCCATGCGACGCCGGCATGTTCGACTCGGAATTTCACCAGTCGTGTGTGCTCAACTTCGGTGACGTACACCGTCCGACCGTCGGGTCCACCGAAGCACAGGTTGCTCGGTCGCGCCCCCAGCACGCTGACTTCTTTAAGGATTTCCGCTTCCGGTGTCATGACGACGACCGTGCCCTTGCCGTAGCGCGTGATGTAGAGGTTACCCTTGACATCACACCGCATCCCGTCGAAGCCGTGATCCGGGAACTGTTTGAGCAGTCGTTTTTTCGACAGTGACCCGTCTTTGCCGATGTCGAATGCCCAGACATTCCGCTGGACGCTCTCGTTAACGTACAGATGCTTGCCATCAGGACTGACTTCCACGCCATTCGTTGTTCCCATGTCCGACGCGACTTTTGTGATCTTGCCCTTTGTGCTGACTCGCCAGATTTGACCAGTCGATTTTCCCCAGTTCGGGTCGCTGGCATACAGCGTGCCGTCCGGTGCGATGGCCAGGTCATTGGGCTGGTTCATGGTGGCTTCATTTGCGAACACGCTGACTTTGCGTGTCTTTGTGTCGATTTTCAGCACGTTGTGCTTTGCGTAATCGGCGACGTACATCGTGCCCTGCCGGTCGAATCGAATGCCGTTGCCGACGCTACCCTTCGGCAATCGGACAAACAACTCGCCCTTTCCGTCCGGCGAGACACGACCAATCGTGCCCTGCTCGGCGAAGTTCACGGCATAGACGTTTCCGTGACGGTCGGTTGCTGGTCCTTCGATACCTCCGGTGAATTCCTTTGGCTGAGTGACTGGTGTGGCGACATACAGCTTGTCGGCGAATGTTTTTGGCAAATCGGCCACGACGAGGGCGAAACTGAAAACGACTGTCAGACGGGCAAGTTGATTCACAGGTGGCTCCAAATTGCTGTCGGCTTCAGCCGACTTCTTGTTCAACCAGTCGATCGATTCAAACCATGACGAGGAACTCGACTAAGGCCAGCTTAGAGCATTTTCAGAATTGCTGACCCTTTCCCCTGTGGGAACTTTATTCATGGGGCTTGGAGCTGTAACTGGTTTTTGTTTTTGAGGATACGGAATCCGTTGAGGATCAGCTTGGCGTTGACGAACTGGCGGACTCGGGGGAGACGGCGGACATGGGCCGGGAGTTGAT
>CAYSJO010000687.1:0-18619 GCA_964431285.1 uncultured Planctomycetaceae bacterium | reverse complement strand
CTGCGCCCTCATAGCGCCCGGCTCGATCGGACTGATCGGCATGCTGTTCTTCGGCAACCTGATGAAGGAATGCGGCGTCACCGAGCGACTCGCTAACACAGCACGTCACGCGATGATTGACATCGTGACAATCCTGCTGGGTTTCTGCGTCGGGGCCAGCACGAAAGCCGACACGTTCCTGAAGGCAGACTCGCTGTTGATCTTCGGTTTGGGAGCGGTCGCCTTCGGGATTGCCACGGCCGGCGGAGTCCTGTTTGCCAAGTTCATGAATCTGTTTCTGAAGGAAAAGATCAACCCACTGGTCGGAGCTGCGGGAGTTTCGGCTGTCCCCGATTCCGCCCGTGTCGTTCAGATGGTTGGCCAGGCGGAAGACCCGAATAACCATTTGCTCATGCATGCCATGGCACCAAACGTCGCCGGTGTCATCGGCTCGGCGGTAGCAGCTGGTGTGCTGTGGTCAGTGCTGTCGAAGTAATACCCCGTCCCAACACAGAGCGTGGACGCGAGCGTTAAGAGGTCATAGACGTGTCGAAAAAAGTCACCTTCATGTGTACGGCGTTCCGGGACGGCTTTCAGTCGGTCTATGGAGCTCGTGTTTTTACCAAAGACTTTCTGCCGGCCCTCGAAGCCGCGAAGGACGCCGGAATTGACTACTTCGAGGCGGGCGGTGGGGCTCGCTTCCAGTCGTTGTACTTCTATTGCAACGAAGACGCGTTCGACATGATGGACGCGTTCCGGGCCACCGCCGGTCCGGACGCCAACCTGCAGACACTGTCTCGTGGTGTAAACGTCGTTGGTCTGGAATCGCAGTCCAGTGACATCGTCAAGTTGCATGCGGAACTCTTCAAAAAGCACGGGATCACTACGATCCGCAACTTTGACGCACTGAACGACGTCAACAACCTGATCTATAGTGGCCAGTGCATCGTCGATGCCGGACTGAAGCACCAGGTCGTCGTGACGCTGATGGAACTGCCGCCTGGTTGTAGCGGCGCCCACGACGCGGACTTCTACGAAGGCGTGCTGCGTCAGATCCTCGATGCGGAGATTCCGTACGACTCGGTTTGCTTCAAGGACGCTTCCGGGACCGCCGTCCCGTCGAAGGTTCACGAGACGATCAAGCGTGCCCGCAAGATGCTTCCCGACGGCACTTTTATTCACTTCCACACACACGAAACAGCCGGCATCTCTGTTCAATGCAACATCGCGGCTCTCGACGCGGGAGCCGACGCGATCGACCTGTCGATGGCTCCGTGTTCCGGCGGCACCTGCCAGCCAGACATCCTCGTGATGTGGCACGCCCTGCGCGGCATGGATTACGACCTCGATGTCGACATCGACAAGGTCCGCGAGGCGGAAGAAGTCTTCAAAGACCAGATGTCCGATTACTTCCTCCCGCCGGAAGCGACGGCCGTGGAGCCAGTGATTCCATGGAGCCCGATGCCCGGTGGAGCTCTGACGGCCAACACACAGATGATGCGTGATAACGGCATCATGGATAAGTACCCGGACCTGATTCGCGCAATGAGCGATGTCGTGAAACGTGGCGGATTCGGAACGTCGGTCACGCCAGTGTCACAATTCTACGTCCAGCAGGCATTGAACAATGTGATGTTCGGCCCGTGGAAGAAGATCGCCGAACCGTATGGCAAGATGGTGCTTGGTTACTTCGGCAAGACGCCCGTTCCACCGGATCCGGAAATCGTCAAGCTGGCTGGCGAGCAACTGGAACTTGAGCCGACTACCACGCCGCCGCTGGAACTCAACGATGCCGACCCGGCCAAAGGCGCAGCCCCCGCGCGCAAGCGTCTGGAAGACGAGGGTCTGCCGACGACGGACGAGAACATCTTCATTGTGGCAGCGTGCAAGGACAAAGGCGTCGCCTTCCTGAAGGGCGAAGCTGAGGTCGGCGTTCGCAAGGTCGATCGATCGGTGAAAGAAGCCCCCGCTCCGGCGGCAGGCACGGCTGTTGCATCGACCGGCGGCAATTACTCCGTATCCGTCAACGGCAAGTCGTATTCCGTGCGGATCGACGGAAGCACAGCGCTCGTTAACGGCAAGGCGTATCAGGTCGGTGTCGCCGACGGTGAATCAAGCGACGAACCTGCATCTCCGGTTGCGACATCAGGACCGGCAACGGATGTGTCAGCGCAGATGCCCGGTAAAGTCGTGCGGGTTGTGGCCAACCGCGGTGACGCAGTGAACGAAGGCGATCCGATCCTCGTGCTCGAAGCCATGAAGATGGAAATGGAAGTCACCGCCCCGGTTGGCGGCACGGTCGCCAGCGTCAACGTATCAGCCGGCGATCAGGTCGGGACCGGCGACGTGCTCGCGGCGATTGCGTGAGCCCGCGGTCGCTGGGGCACTCGTTTCAAAGGACACGTCGCTCGCGACCATAGATCAGCGTAGGTTACGGATGAACGCTGATTCCACGGCAGCGGTTTACACGCGCAAGCGGCGCTAATTGGCCTCGATGGTCAACTTCGGTCGCAATTTTCGCAGTTGTTCGATGGCCCCGGTCGATACGTTCTTGAGTCGCCCCAGAGTCAACTTCTTCAGACTCTTCAATTCGGCCAGCGCCAGGATTCCCTCGTCGGTCACCTGTGCACTGCCAATCTTGAACTCCTCAAGCCGTGGCATCTGTGCGATCAGCTTCAACGCGGCGTCGTCGACCTTCGGCGCGTACGAAGCGTCGAGACGCCGCAACGTTTTGATCTTCGCAGCGTGGGCCAACCCCTCCGGAGAAGCCTGCTCATTAAGCAGGTAGAGTTCTTCCAGCGGCAGTTTTGTCAGTGCGGCGACTGCTTCGCCGGAACTCGCGGCCTCATTACTGCCTATACCGAAGCGCCGGAGGCCCGTCATCGCGGCCAGACTCTCGGCGCCCTTGTCCGTGAAATGTGTATGGGCAAACCAGAATCGTCCGGACACACCGACTTTCACGATCGCGCGAAGTCCGGCATCGTTGAGTGGCGTGTAGTGGAAGTTGACGTTCTCCAGTTTCTTCAGTGCTGTCAGATGCGAAAATCCGGTTCCCGTGCATTGGGTTGAGGCGAGACCAAGATAGCGAAGCTCGGTGAGCGTTCCGAGATGTGCCAGACCATCGTCCGACACGGGAGTCAGTGTCAGATTGAGTGACTGCAGTCCCGCGAGCGTCCCGACATGCCGCAGGCCATCGCCCTGAACCTGGCAATTGGCTATGTCGAGTTTCTGCAATGACGTCAGCCCGGACAATCGCTCAAGCCATGCGTCGGTGACTCGCTCATTCTTTCCGCCACGACCCTTGAGTGGGTTGTTGCCGTTGTAAAGATCGATCGCGATCGGCGTCTCAAAGAGATCCGTCGCCGTATCGCTTGCAGCCAGGTACAGCCATTGAGGCCCACTCGACGCAAAATGGATCTTTCCACCGATGTCCTCAACCTCCGCCTGCAGGGCCAGTGTGCGTCGTCGCAGACTGGCCGCCCGTTCTCGATCTCGGGAAGTGTGTCAGACGTCCGCGACCTCAAATTCTCATCGGCAATCTGTGCAACCAGTGATGGCCGATCGACGTCTTCAGCGATCGGCAGAATCTGATTCAGCAGCTTCTTATCGGCTGGCTGAACTCTCAGCAGTGCCAGGACACTGTCGAGATACTGCCGGACGTTCATGTCCATTGTCTTGAACCCGGCAGCAGACAATGGCTGACCGAGGGCGTGTCGCATGGCGTTGTGCATGAGGTATTTACCGCTTTCATGCTTCATGTGGATCACGTCTCGATGCAGTTCCGTGATGTCGTCGAAAGGTGCTTTCTTCGCTGCAATGTCTCCGGCGATTTGTGCCAGCAGATGGATCGCCCGCGTTTGCCGCACCGTGCGACCAGGGTGCAGCCTGCGCAGCTCTGCGACCAAAGCGCGATAATAAGCCGGACTATACTGCATCTTTTCCGTGGGATCGGGATTCGCAAACTCCTCTTCGCGCGTAGCGTGATGCGCCCAGCCTGAATGAATCACAAACACGGCTTCTGGTTGCATCTTCATCCAGACCGAGATGGTCTCCACATCCTGTGTCAGCGTGGATCCATAATGTGGCTGAACCGAGATAACGTCGTACTGTTTCCCTTTGAACGCAGCGGGCCAGAGCGTTGACGTTTTCACGCATGGCTTACCGGGATTGGCCTGCAGGAACGGCAGACTTTTCCCGCAGTCGACATGCCATTGCACATCGCCACTCAGCAGACCCGGCACGGTGTCCCATGTCAGAGAATTGCCAATGACGAAATAGCTCTTTTCTTTTGGCTCAGCTGATCGCGACTTGTCTGCGTCGATCGCAGTTAGAAGTGCGATCAGGCACACGCTTAGTCTTGCAGTTCGACACATCAGCATTACGTCCATCCTCCAGGCGTAATTCACGAGTTGCGGGTCCTGTTTCTACCAACAGGAGACACGTTAAGCAGGCTTGCCAACTCAGCTCTCGGCAGTGATCCACCGATGAAGGAGATCCCGTAGGTACGGCGTTTCTTTCGCAAACATCTGGTTGTCTTCATTCCAGTGTTCGATTGCCCAGGGACCGCGAAAGCCAGTTTTCCATGCCACGTCGAAGCACCGCCTGATGTCGTATTTCGCGTGCTCGCGGTTGTTGTCCAGGTCGAAGACTTTGAAGTCGCATGCACGGCGTCTGTGAACGACTTTGCAATGCCCTCGTAACGAACGTCGTCATTCCAGTTGCCCGTGTCCGGACCAGGCGCAATGTTCTTTCCGATGATCCTGACCAGCTCTGCTACTGAGCCAGGCTCGGACCTCATCCAGCCGTTGTTCTCGACGAGCAACTGAACGCCTTGCGATTCAGCCACACTGGCCAGTTCACGGTGTGCGGATAGTGTGGCTGTTCGGCTGCCTGGAACCGGCTTTGGAATGGAGAACCGCATCCACTGTGCTCCAAGTAACCGGGCAGCGGTGACCAGCTGCCGAGCATGGGCCATGGCTTTTTGACGCTCATTCGCGTCGTCCGCGTAGAGGTCTCCGAACTTATGATTGACCTTCAGATTCGTGAAGAAACAGTCTGCATCCTCAGCGGATTCACGGACACGGCGGACGTAACTGTCTTCGTAGGACTCCAGCCAGTTGGTATTGAGGTCGATCAGTTGCATGCCAAGTTCGTCGCGGACGAACTTTGGCAAGGCGGCCATATTCAGGAGTTTGTTCCTTCTCTGGTAAGCCAGGCTGCCGGTGGTGAATCCGATCGCATTAACAAGTGAAGGTCACTTCTCGTCGGCAGCACTTGAATGCACGCCACAGGTTGACGTAGCAGTGGCTGCGGTGACCGTACTTCTGAGAAACTCGCGTCGACTGGTCTGAGTCATGTCTGAGTACTCTCCACAAAATGAAATGCCGGAACGTCGTCGCTAACTCTCCCTGTTACCGGCCTGCACGATTCTCAACACGCTTTTGTCGTTCCAGTGTCACGGGCATGCCGGACAGATTTCCGGTCATCTTCCCACCTGCCAGAGTGCGACGACCAAAAACGATCACTTCGGAAATCCCTGTTGAATGGCGATGCGGCTTCGCAAAGGTCGCCAGGTCGGTGACTGTCTTCGGGTCGAACACGATGACATCGGCACATTGGCTTGCAGCAATACGCCCGCGATCGGTCCAGCCCAGACGAGAGGCCGGCAGTTGGGTCATCTTGTGAATCGCCTGTTCCAGAGTCAGCAGTTTACGCTCTCGAACGTAATGCCCCAGCACACGAGGAAAGCATCCATAGGATCGTGGATGAGGGCTGCCACTGCCGAATTCAAAGACGCTCCCGTCGGACCCGATGCATGTTTGCGGATGCAGCATCACACGATCGACGTCGCCGCCGGGCCGATCCTCCAGCGTGTAATTAATGCCCCCCGTGCCGTGTCTGATCAGCTCGACGAGCAGTTCGCATCCGTTGTCGAGGCTTACGGTCTGCTCCCGTTCGCGAAGAATCTGCGTCAGGGTTTTCCCTTCCAGAGATTCATCGTGCTTTGCTCGGGCGATTCCGATGCGCGACAGGGCTTTGGCTGTGTGGGCTGGATTGTCCGGAGAGTGATCGGCTTCGTAGATCTTGCGAAGCAGCAGGTCTTCGACTCCGGCCAGAATTCGATTTCGTGTCTTTGGATCTTTGAGTCTCTTTTCAAACTCTTCAGGTCCCCCCGACAGTGACCACAGAGGCACATAAAGCGATAAGCCGCCACTGCCGGCTCCGTAGGGATACTGGTCGAGTGTGACATCGCGACCGGATGCGCGCGCCTGGTCAATCCGAGCGAGCGATTGGCGCGTCAGACCGAACACCGAGGCCGACGATATCTTGTGATGCGCGATGTGAACGGGCACTCCCGCCTGTCGGCCGATGTCCAGCGCTTCTTCAACAGCTTCCAGAATCCTCGTTCCCTCGTCGCGCATATGCGTTGCGTAGAACCCACCGAAGGGGGCAATCTCGCGCGTCAGCGCGACAGTTTCCTCGGTCGACGCAAAGGCCCCGGATCCGTATCGCAAACTCGTCGACATGCCGACAGCACCGTCCTGCATGGCCTGTCGCACCAGACTACGCATGGCTTCGAGTTCTTTGGGTGTCGGCGGCCGATTGACGACGCCCATCACCTGCTGTCGCACGCTGCCATGGCCGATCAGCAACGCAACGTTCGGTCCGATTCCTGCTTCGCGAGAGAGTTCAAAGAACTTCGAAACGTCGGTCGGCGAACTTCCGCAGTTTCCACACAACAGGGTCGTGACCCCCTGGCGGATGTAGTTCTCCGCGGCGCGATAGCTGAGCAGTCCGCGATCGGCGTGACTGTGCAGATCAATGAAACCCGGGCAGACCACCTGGCCGGTCGCATCAATGACCTCAGTGGCCTTGATGTCACTCAGCTTCCCGACGGCCGAAATACGGCCCCCCTTGATGGCGACATCAGCAATCACGCCGGGGCGGCCTGTTCCGTCGATGACTGTCCCGCCACGAATCAGAATCTCGACCGGTCCGTCGTTCTTCGCGTTTGCCGGCGTTGTGGCAGTCGTCGGTGTGAGCGTGGCCAGCGGCAGATCGAAGTAAAAAACACGCTTCGAATCCGCATCTGTTCCTACCTCGTCGGGCGACACCAGCAGTCGATCTCCAAAAATCGTCCTCTGCACGATCGAGCCGTCCGGTCCCGTGACGAGAAACTCCGCGGGATGCACGAAGATGATGTGGCATCGGTTTTCGCGCGATCTCGCCTGCACGATCGGGTCATTTCGCTTCGGGCCGAACATGCCACCGGAGGGACAGATCAGAAAGTCCGCGCCTCGTTTGCGGAACCGACCGACCAGATCGGGGTAGCGACGGTCCGCGCAGATCATCATTCCGGTTTTGCCGAAAGGCGTCCCGAACACGAGCGATTCCTTGCCGGCCGTGTTCCGCACGGACTCGTGTCCGAGCTGCTGTTTGTGATACCGGCCGACCAGCTGCCCGCGCGGGTCGATCAACACGGCTGTGTTGAATCGCTTGTCACCGTCGGCTTCGAGCATGCCCGCAATCAGGTGGATGTTGAGCTCATTAGCCAGCCGGCAGAGTTTCTGGAAGTAAGGACCGTCAGGAATCGGTTCACCCAGCGCCCGGTATTTGTCGAGTGGGATCGATTTGTCGGCGATCGCGTAGCCGTCAAGGAAACACTCCGTCGTGCAGACAAGCTTCGCACCGCCCTTCGTGGCTTCGCGAATCATTGCTTCTGCCCGTCGATAGTTCGCAGCCTTATCCGTGCGAATCCATTTCAGCACGATGCCGGCCACTCGAACCGTTTTCGGCTGACCGCCGTCGGCAGCTCTCGCCTCCAGTGAGCCGGCTGGCCCGACTGTCAATGCCAGAAGAAGCAGTAACAACATCACGTGTCTCATGAAAATGCTCCACTTGCCTGGTCCGACCGATCGACGTAGCGATCTCGCAACAGGGTGATCAGACAGATTGCCGCCAAATCGTAGCCGGCAGAGTCGATTGATGATTGTCGATTGGTGAGTGTTGATTTTTGAAGTAAAGGCGGCTGCGAGGACTGTGACGTCCGGGTGGTCACGCCCTGATACTTCGCAAATCAGCACTCATCAATCGACTATCATCATTCAATTCCTGTGCCGACTGCCAGGACCAAACGCGGTCGCGCATGCTCATCTTGTCGCGTTTCTCGCACTTGAAGTACAACCCGCGCGCTGTGATGCACGGATGCGCAGACGGTGTGTCCGTACGTGACGCGGCCTCTCAAGGGATGGAGAGAACTATGGTGTTGACTCACACACATCGGTGGCTTGTCGTCTTCGTGGCTCTGGGAACGGTCGTCTCCGTGATCGGTTGTGGCGATTCGTCGAACACGGACGCACCAGCCGTTGCTGAGTCGGATACGGTGCTGCCCACCGCTGCGCTCAACGCGCCGCCGCAGCTGGCGGAGGAGGAGATCCGTGTCACTCCACCGCAGCCCGGTACGCCCGAGTCGGTGTTGCTGCAGATCATTCGGCTCTCGCAACAGCCGATGCCCGAATCGGACGATCTGGACGTGCTGCGCGCTGCTCGTCGCGAACGGAATACGGAGATCATTGCTCTGGCAACCGATGTCATTGCGCAGACGCACAGCAATCCGGCGAAGGAGCAGGTTTTCAACACGGCCGTGCATCGGCTGATGGAATCGACATACCAGCTCGCCCTGCAGGGCGATCGCGATCGCGTCGACGAGCTGTATGGCCACGCTGAGGCATTGCATGACCGCGATCCCACGTCTCGTGCCGCCGTCGAGGCCAACTGGGTTGTGGCTCGCTTTGCCAATGAACAGGCCGAGCGATTCGACAAGAACCGGCTGAGCTGGCTGCAATCGTTTTCGCAACAGGCGCTGGTCTTTGCCGAACGGTTTCCTCGCGAGCAGGAACGGGCCGTGCGACTGCTGGACGAAGCGGCTGCCTCCTGTGATGCACATGCTCTGATTGACGAAGCCACACAGTGTTACGCGATGCTTCGGGAGAAATTCCCCAATGCGCCTCAAGCCGAACAGGCGATCGGACCGCTCCGCCGGCTGAATCTGCCGGGAAAACGACTCGACCTGGGCGGACCAACGCTGGACGGTGGTTTCATTGATCCGTCCATGTTCGCCAATCGGCCGGCGCTGATTGTGTTCTGGTCCAGCCAGGCTAAACCGTTTCTGGATTCTGCATCGCTGATCATTCGCACGGCCGCCAAATACGAAACACAATCATTGCAGGTCGTCGGCGTGAACATGGACACGGACGAGACCGCCGTCGATGCCTTTCTCGTGAAATCCGGTGCGAGCTGGAAGAACATCTTCCACATGGATCCGGCGCGGCGCGGCTGGAACAGTCCGGTGGCATCGTACTACGGCGTGCGGACGATTCCGCAGCTCTGGCTGATCGACGCCCGGGGCATTGTCGTCAGCACCACGGTGCAACCCCGAGACCTCGACGCAGCTTTGGCGCGATTAATCCCGCTGCAGGCCGCACGCTGAGGTTTTGCGCCATTCCTGTTCGGCGCGAGTCTCTGACCCCGCCGGCGACCGGACCGAAGGTCTCCCCGGCCGGTCAAACCATTGACCATCCGTATTGTTGATGCGGAGACCTGCGGTCAAGGCAGCGTCGGGGTCACGAGACCCGCGCCGAACGCGGTCTCGGTTCGCCGTTCAACCGATGTGTCGATAACCTTCTGCGTTCCCCATTCACGTCCGGAGAACGCGGATGCATGCAGAGATCATTTCCATTGGCAGCGAGCTGACCAGCGGAGCCAAGCTCGACACGAACAGCCAATGGCTCAGTCTTCAGCTTTCCGAAATCGGCATTCCCGTCCACTTTCATGCCACCATGGCCGACGACCCGGCAGCGATGCTGGAGGTCTTTCGGACGGCTGTGGCGCGATCTGACATTGTGCTGATCACGGGCGGACTGGGCCCGACACTGGACGACCTGACGCGCGAACTGATCGGGCAGTTGCTGAATACCGAGCTGGTTCTCCATGAACCGTCGTTGAAGTTCATCGAAGAACTGTTCGCGTCGCGGAACCGGGAGATGCCCGAACGCAATCGAATTCAGGCGATGTTTCCGATCGGAACGGAGCCGATCGAGAATCCCATTGGTACGGCGCCAGGTATCTGGGCGGAGATTAAGCGTGACGGGCAGGAATCGAGTCTGGTTGCGGCAATGCCCGGTGTGCCCAGTGAGATGAAGAAGATGTATCACGAGCAGGTGCAGCCGCGACTGCCAACGGGGACTCGTGTCATTCGACGTACCTGCATTCATTGCTTCGGTCAGGGCGAATCGGCCATCGAGGAAATGCTGGGCGGCCTGACCGCTCGCGACCGCAACCCGGAAGTGGGAATCACGGCATCTGCGGCGACTATCACACTGCGTATTGCCGCTCACGGTTCGACTGCGGAGGAATGCGATCGGCTGCTGAACGAGACGCGTGAGCAGGCCCGTGAAACGCTGGGCGATCTGGTGTTCGGCTACGACGACGACACACTGGAATCAGCCGTCTGCCAGCTACTGGCCGAGCGTGGCGCCACGCTCTCGACGGTGGAGTCCGGCAGCCGAGGCATGTTGGCTCACATGCTCGCGGTCAGTCCCGAGGCCGAGCAGTGCAGCGTTGACAGTCTGGTCGTCACCGGGCCTATCGCTCTGAACAAACCGATTTCACCTGCCGACGTATCGCGCCAGATGGCCGTCGCGATGGTTCGAAACTGCCTTGCTGAATTCGGCTCGGATTTCGCGCTGGCGGTCACGCCATTCAGCACGCCGGACAGTGAGGGAGTCAGCCGAGGTTTCGTTGCGATGACTGGCGACGACCGCACTATCGCCGTTGAACACCGGCTGCTGGGAGACCCCGCACTCGCCGGTCCGCGCGCATCAAAAACCGCACTGAACCTGTTGCGTCTGCATCTGCTGCGATCGAACTCTGATGCGTCGTCGCGGTGATTTGTATCATCGCAGATCCGGCTCAACCGAGAACGCCGGGAATGAGCTTCCAGCTTTGGGCGACGCCCGTGAGGCGTTCCTGGCGTCCGTGGTGTTCGAAGAACAGGTCGTCGGGATTCAGGCCCATGGCGGTCAGAATCGTCGCGTGCAGGTTCTTCATCAGTTGAGGCTTCTCAGCAGCTCGTAAGCCAATCGAATCGGTTGAGCCGATCGACGTGCCGGCGTTCACACCGCCGCCGGCCATCCAGATGTTGAATCCGTATGGGTTGTGATTACGGCCGTCGCCGCCCTGCTTCATGGGCGTACGCCCGAATTCGCCCGCCCAGATCACCAGCGTGCTGTCAAGCAGTCCGCGATTCTTGAGATCCGTCAGCAGCGCGGCGACGGGCTGGTCGGTTTGTGCCGAATTGCGACGGTGATAGTGATGGTTCTTGCTGTGACCGTCCCAGCCCAGTTTGTCGACCGCATTGTAGGTCTGTACAAACCGCACACCCTTCTCGATCAGCCGCCGCGAAAGCAGACACATACGGCCGTACTTCGCTTTCGCTTTGTTCTCGTCGTGCAATCCGTAAGCGTCCTGTGTGGCCTGCGTCTCTTGTGACAGCTCGCCAATGTCGAGTGCTTCGGACTGCATGCGATAAGCCAGCTCGTACGACGCAATGCGGCCGTCCAAATCGAGCGTACCCGGTCGTTTTGACGCATACCTGCGGTTCAGTGCCTGAGCAAAGTCGAGTGTCGATCGTTGCACGTTGGCGAACTGCTCGGGCGGAGACAGATTGAGAACAGGTGAGCCTGCGTGGCGGAACTGCGTCCCCTGATAGGCAGCGGGCAGAAACCCATTACTCCAGTTGGCCGAGCCGCCCAGTCCACCCACCTGATACAGCAGCACGTAACCAGGTAAGTTTTGATTCACGGAGCCCAGCCCGTAGGTCACCCACGATCCCAGGCTCGGCCGGCCGCCGAGAATCGCGCCGGTGTTCATCAGATAAGTCGCCGGTGCGTGGTTGGAGCTGTCGCTGACCATTGATCGCACAACACACAACTCATCGGCATGCCGCGCCGTGTGCGGCAACAGGTCAGAGAACCACCGGTCGCTCTCGCCATGCCGAGCCCATTTCCACGGTCCGACCATCAATTCATCTTTGCAATTATTAAAGACGCCGCCCACCAGATCCTTCTGTTTCCTGAATGACTCAGGGACCGGCTTGCCGTGCAGCTTTACCAGCTCGGGTTTGTAATCCAGCAGATCGAACGTGGATGGACCGCCGTACTGAAACAGGAAGATCACTTGTTTCGCGCGCGGCGTAAAATCGGTGACCCGTTCGGCCAGTGGATTGAGTGGCTCGACCGCATTCTTATATGGAGCAGCGGCCTGCAACTCGTCCGCAAGCAGCCCTGACAATGCCACGCTGGCAAAACCGGCGCCGGTGCGTGTGAAGAAGTCTCGTCGAGACTGTCCCGTTCGCGGAGCGGCCTTGCCACATAGCGTTGCCAATGAAATCGCGTCGAGGTTGTTGGACTGCATAGGGGTCAACTCCGAATCCGCCCGTTAACGGCTCCGACGGAGAGGAGTCGTCAATATGAGACTGGTCAGTGTACCTGGATTTGACGCAGGTCGCCCCCGACTGATCTCGTGCAGGTTGGCATGACGTCTCCTGGAACTTGAGCTTGTTCCGTCGCGGGCCTGTTGGTTTCGTGGCGTGCCAGAGATAGACTCAGGTTATCCGGCTTTGTTCCAGCCGCAGTGTATGGCGAGCGTCGCAAAGTCATCGGAACCGGTCAAACAGAAAGAAACGTGCAGGAATGGTGATGCATCACGCGAGATTCCAAAATGGCACAACTCTGACACCCGCACACCGGAGCTGGCGTGGCGGATTTGGCATCTGGCTGGCTGTTTGTCTGGCACTGTGTCCGGTCGCGTCCGCACAGCAGGACGATCTCGACTCGCTGTTGGACAACCCCAACAAAAAGAAGAAGGGCACAGGCATCAAGAGTCTTCTGAAAGAAGACGACAAACGAATCGCCGTCAGGGCGCTCTCGCGAGTCAAATTGACCGAGAGTCCCGAGCTGCAACGTATCCGGGAGCGAGAACCGGAGCCGGGTCCGGGCAAGCTGATCTACAAGGACAACTTCGAGTCATACAAACACGGTGACACGCCAAAGTACTGGCAGGCAAACACGTGCAGTGTCGCTCAGATTGACACTCCCGGTAACAAGACCAGAGTGCTCAAGTTCACACCAGACCTGCCCTATTGGGCTCACTGTTACATGGATGCTGAAATCCATGCGACGAATTTTCGGCTCAAGTTTGACTTTCTGTGCGGCCAGACCGGTGAAGTGACATGGCTCGGTCGGCTGCATGGTTCCAGAGGGGCTTCACTCTGGGAGAACGAGAATTACTACCAGATCGGCTTCTACACGAATGAAGGGAAACCACTTTCGTTCGGAGCACGACATCTTTGGACAGGCGGCGGATATCCGTTCGTCGGCGCACCACAACCGGGCGTCACAACCGGTCAACCATCGTTTCGGCAGGCATGGCATTCGGCCGAGGTTGTGGTCGACGACGATCGACTGATCCTGAAGCTGAACGGAGTCCGTGTTCTCGATGGACACTACCCCGTTCTCATGGCGAGAACTCGAGACAACGTCAAATACGGATTTGGTCTGGTCGCTCGAGACGCGGTGTCGTCCAGCCCCAAAGCCACATGGGTTCACAATGAATGGTACGACAACATCGAAATCTACGATCTTGGTACTCCGGTACGACAGCGACGCTGGCCCAGGAAACTCCACGTCGCAACGTGGGGCGACGATTCGAACACCGGCACTGACCCCGCGCATCCATGGCGAACACTGAAGAAAGCCTTTTCCGAACTGGGACAGGGCGATCGTCTGACTCTGCAGGAAGGCACATACGACGAAGACGTGGCCTGGGTCGATCCCGTGGCTTCTGATGTGCCGACTCATGGCGCAACGCTGGCGGCCTACCCGACAGTTATCGAGGCCAGCCCGCACGAGCAGGTGACGATCAAAGGGGCATGGCAGTTCAGTAATGCGGGGTGGTTACAGGTTGAAGATCTGACGTTCGCGGGAGAAGAACACGGTCTGACGATCACGGCATCCGGTTCCCCGATCCGTCAGGTCGGTCAGCAGGACCCATTACCTGCAAAGCTGTCACTGCGACGACTGACGTTTCGTGATCAGTCTGCCGGACTTGCACTGGATGTCGACGAATCCTGTCGCGCCGAATGTGGACGCAGCCTGTTCCTGGACGGAACCGGCGGCCTTGCCGTCGCTGGGGACGGAGACGTCACATTGGCGCGATGTGTGCTCAACCGCGTGTCCGCGCGAGACGCCAACACGCCTCGGGTGAGCTACGTCCATTGCACACTGATCGGTGAATCATTCACCAGCGGTGACAAGGGCCGGCTCAATTGCCTGGCATTAAATTCGATGACAGACGCAGACAAGGCCCTGCACGATCCCTCTGCAGGCCGATTCGATCCGAAACCGGGCGCGGCCTTCCTCGATATCGGCAAGCCTCTGCCCACCAATCAAAGCATCCCGCGCTGGGCAGACATGCCGGCCGCCGGCGATCCGGATCCAGGTGCCATCGAGTATTACCCGCCACGAAACCTGAAGTGCCACATGGTCATGGAGAAGGAAGACCTGCTATCCGACGAGCCCATTGTCGTACCCATGGCGGAACGGGTTAAGGCAATCAACGAAGCGATTAAGAGCCTGCGTCCGGGTGATACGCTGCGCGTTTCGCCCGGACTGTGGACGGAAAGCGGTCTTTCACTCACCAATCTGCGCGGTGAACCCAATGCGCCGATACGAATTGTGTCCGACCCACCACTTGGTGCGATTGTGCATGGAACGGTTGGGTTTACGAAGTGCAGTCATGTGTATCTAGAAGGGTTTCGGATCGCCGGATATCAGGGCCGCACACCTAAGAAAGCCAGTGTGGGAATCCAATGGCAGAATTGTGGTCGAACCTGGGTGGTGGGATGCGAAATTACCGAGTTCGGGCATACGGGCGTTTCAGGTGAAGAGCAGGGTGTCACCCTCCTGCGCAACTGGATTCACCACAACGGTGTTGGTGGCCTGAATCACGGAATCTACTGGTCAGGAGAAGGACCGAGCTGGGTGATCGGCAACACGTTTTATGGCAATACTGGCTGGGGCTTCCACAACCACCAGGCTGCGTACAATGGCTGGCAGGGATGGAAACACAACGTCCATCACAATCTGTTTATTGGACCGGGAGGTGCGATTGTCACGACGGGCAGTCGTGGGACGTATTTCAATAACACGATTATTCGACCGTCTAATGCCTCATTCTGGTTTTATAACGATGGGCATCGGGACAACCTGATTACCAACAACATCATCGTCGACGGCGAAAACGGCGTGCATACCCGTGACGGGAACGTCTTTTCGCACAATCTGACCTTCGGAACGAACGAGACTCTGCTGGGTGACAGCCCAGTCAAAAGTGACCCGTTATTCGTGGATAGCAAAGCGCACAACTATCGGCTCAAACCACAGAGCCCGGCTATCAATGCGGGAAAACCAGTTGGATTATCCGACGACCAGAATCCAACGCTCGGTGCATACGACGGAAACGAAAAGTGGGCGCCGCCAAGGCAAATCCCTGTCTATGTCCCCAAGGCGCTCCAGAAGCTGAAGACAAAGCTTAAGGAACTGGACATCGACGGCGCCGGTCGCAAGAAAAAGTGAATCACTCAGCTGGTCGCGTTATTGCGACGTCCTTAATCGACGTACACGAACTCGTTCAGATTGAAGACGGCCCGGCACAGGTCCACGAGCGCGAGTTTTTCTGCCCGATTGGGATCACCGGCCGTTCGGTGCAACTTCGTGTGTCGGACCAGCAGGCCGAGGGCAAGTTGCAACTCGTCGTCGTCGGGGTTCCGTAAGAGCGCGTGTTGGAAAACGGACGTGACCATCTTTCCCGTCTGGGCTTTGTCCTCAAACGACAGGTCGTCAGCCGGCCCAGCGAGGCGCGTTGCGAAAGCATGAGCAAAGCGAACTGCCGCCGGGCTGTTCAGCAGCATCAGTGCCTGCGGGGCGACAACTGTCGTGTCTCGGCGGGCACAGGACACTGTTGTGTCCGGCAGATCAAAGGCCTGAAGAAACAGAATCGGCAAACAACGCTTGCGGATCAGAAACACACTCCGGACGTCCGTCTTTTCAACGGGGTCAGTGTACCACCCCTGCATTCTCCCGCCGTCCTTGCCCTCCAGCGCCTCCAGAATTGCCGGCTGAGCCTCCAGCAGCTCCCTGGGAACTTCAGGCCACAACGACTTACCGCCGGCATACGGCTTCAGCAAACCTGACACGAGAAGGAGGCTGTCTCGAATTGTTTCGGCGTCGAGGCGTCGGATGTCCTGCCGCCAGAGCAGGCGGTTGTCGGGATCGACTTTCTCAGCACGACTGTCCCCCCCAGACCCCTGTCGATACGTCTTCGACATGACGATTGCGCGGTGCAGCCGCTTGAGTGACCAGCCGTCCTGAACAAGCGCGACGGCCAAGCCGTCCAGGAGTTGGGGATGTGTCGGGCGGGAACCTGTGTAACCAAGATCGTTCGGAGTCGCGATCAGCCCGGTGCCAAAGTGTTGTTGCCAGACCCGATTCACGATCACGCGGGCAGTCCACGGGTTGTCGGCCGAGGTGATCCAGTTGGCCAGAGCCAGACGGCGACCAGTCGTGTTACTGCGGGGTGCTTTCACACTGGCAGGTCCGGGATGCAGCACAGACACGAATCCCGGCGAGACTTCATCTCGAGGCGAATGAACGTCACCCTGGTAGAAGACGTGAGTTGCCGCAGCTGTTGCACCGGAATCACCAGCGCCCATTGCAACGCGCGGCTTACGCTTCTTTGCCTCGACTGCTGTGATCTGCCCAGCGAGTTCTGCGTAGCGTCCTTTGTCTGACTCGGCATCCTTGTTCAGCTTCGACTGTTCGGCCTTCAGGGTTTCGACCTGACTGTCCAGTTCGGCGTTGTGTCGATTGATTTCGTCCAGCGCCGTGGGCAACTCGATAACAAGATCGTCTCGCGGTGTGACGCCCGCGAAGAATGCCCGCAACCTGTAGTGGTCGGCCTGCGACAGCGGATCGTATTTGTGGTCGTGACACTGACAGCACGACATCGTCAGGCCGAGGAACGCCGATGCGGTTGTGTTCGTGACGTCCGCCATCATCTCGGCCCGCAGGCGGTCGGCCTCCTGGAAAATCGAAGCCGTGCTGTCCCACTGACCCAGCCGAAGAAAGCCAGTCGCAATCAGCGCATCAGCCTCGGCTGGGTTTTGTGGATGTCCACTAATCAGTTCATCGCCTGCCAGTTGCTCGCGAATGAACTGGTCGAACGGCTTGTCCTGGTTGAACGACCGAATGACGTAGTCTCGGTACTGCCAGATGAGCGGTCGGAACTCGTCCCGTTCGTAACCGTGAGTGTCGGCGTAACGAACGACATCCAGCCAGAGTCGCGCCTGCCGTTCTCCATATCGGGGCGATTCGAGCAGGCGTGTCACCAGTTTGGCATAAGCGTCAGCAGACTCATCTGCGACGAACGCAGCGACTGCCTGCGGAGTTGGTGGCAACCCGGTCAGATCAAACGTCAGTCGTCGGATGAGTGTCCGTCGATCGGCTTCGGATGAATGCTTCAGGCCAGCGGCGTCCAGTCGCTCTTGAATGCGGGCATCGATTATGGCACCCGTTGGCGAGCCGATGTGAGCAAGCTCAGGCAGCGCGATCGGCTTCTTCAATGACCACAGATCGAGGCGCTCACCGCGATATAGTTTTCGAATCGGATTTCGCGCGTCGGTGAATGCATCGCCGATCGGTTTGCCTCCATCGTCGGACACTCCCGTTGAACCGGCACTTGGACGATACGCATCCAGCGATGCGTGAGATGGTCCCAGAATGACCGCGTCGAAAAACGCTTCTTCACCACCATCGCACGTTGGAGCGATGCCAGTCAGCGTGAAGTCGCCCAGGTCTTTCCACAGATCCAATGTTGCGACCGTCCACTCCATCGGTGCTGTGTCGCCGATCGAGATCGCGGACCAGCCCGTCGTATTTGGTCCGGCGACGTATCGCCCCTTTGCGGCCTTTGCGTCTGGCCACTGACCATTCGATGCCAGTTCGATCATCACGCTCCCGCCGCCCCGCTTTTTCCACGCCAGACGCAGATAGCGGTACTGGCCCGGTTGGGGCTTCTCGCGAATGGCGAACTGCCAGTCTGGAATGCGTTCAGAAAACCGTTGTGGCGGCGTCACTGCCAAAGCGGTCCGGCCCGAATGCACATCACCCTGCACCAGTCGCGACTTTCCTTTGCCCTTGTTAAGCGCGCTGAGAAACGCGGGATTATCGTCGAACAACACGGCAACCGGTTCCGGCCATGCGACACCCGCTTTGACCCACTGCGAGAGGATCGTGATTTCTTTGTCGGACAACTTCTGCTTCGGCGGCATTTGAAGATCGGGATCGTCAAATGTGATAGCCGTGACAAGCAAGCTCTTCTCGATGTTCCCCGGTACAAGGGCTGAACCTTGATCCCCGCCGGCCTTCGCCGCTGTCAGGGAATCGAGTCGCAAACCGCCTTCCTGTTTTTCCGGGCCGTGGCACGCAATGCACTTCGATCTGAGCAGTGGTTGCACCTCGTT
>CAYSJO010000686.1:0-6801 GCA_964431285.1 uncultured Planctomycetaceae bacterium | reverse complement strand
CCCCCCCGCCTCTTCTTCCCCCTGTTTTCCCCCCTTTTTTTCTTTTTTTTTAAATTTTGGGGGGTTTTTCTTTGGGGTTTTCGGGCGCCCGGGCCGGAGACCCGCGACGAACCGAGTACTGGATCCAGGAAAACGCATATGAAAATCTCCGCCGTCGAACCGATTCATCTTCGCGTGCCGGTCGTCGAGGCCCTTCCTGACGGTACGCTTGATGTCCTCGTTGTCCTCATCCACACGGACGAAGGATTGACGGGGATCGGCGAGGTCACCAGTCAGTCGTACGTCTGCAAGGCCTGCTTCGAGGCTCCGCGATCTGCTGCACGGCGGCACGGGCTGACCTCAATTCTGCTCGGTGAAGACCCGTCCAATCCGGAACGGCTGTGGCAGAAGATGTACTACGAGACGAACCGCTATGGCCGCCGAGGCGCGGCCATTCATGCGATCAGTGGGGCGGACATCGCACTCTGGGATCTCAAAGGGAAAATCGAGGGCAAACCGATTTCTGAACTGCTGGGAGGGACGCTTCGGTCGACCGTTCGCGCCTATGCGAGTGTGCTGTTCGGAGACACGCCGGATGACACGGCGGCACTCGCCCGTGAATTCGTTGACCTTGGGCTGACGGCCGCCAAGTTTGGCTGGGGACCCTTCGGTCAGGATCCTGACACGGACGTCGCTCACATTCAGGCGGCCCGTCAAATCCTGGGCGATGAACGTGACCTGATGGTCGATGCGGGACACGCGTGGGAGATCGAGACAGCGAAACAACGCGCTGAGCTGTTCGCTCTGCTGAATATCGGCTGGCTGGAAGAACCACTCTCTCAGGATGATCGCAAGGGTTACGCCGAGCTATGTGCCAGCTCTCCCGTGCCAATCGCGGCCGGCGAGGGTGACGTCACACACTGGGACTTCGAGGACCTGATCGAACGCGGCGTGCATGTTGTCCAGCCGGACGTCGCGTTCTGTGGTGGCCTGACCGTTTGCCGGAAGGTCTCGGACATGTGTCAGACACACGGCCGTCGACCCGTGCCACACTGTTTCAGTACGGGCATCAATCTGACCGCATCACTGCACTGGATGGCGTCGGTCCCGAACGGTGACCTTGTTGAGTACTGCTTACGGCCATCGCCCCTGATGCGGAAGCTGGTGAAGAATCTGCCGCCACTGGTTGACGGTCGCGTTCCTGTTCCCGATGGTCCGGGTCTCGGCATCGAACTCGACCAGGACATCATTGACGAGTTCCGTGTCGCGTAGTTTCCGAGGCAGCGGGACTATTCCATTGCGACGGAGACACAACGAAATTCACTGAGATCTTATTGAAAACACAGAGGCACAGAGAGCACGGAGTTCCAGGTCGCCCTCTCCGTGAACTCTGTGGCTCTGTGTTTTAGATGAAAAATTGAAGGGCATTCGTCGATGCAGGTGACTGTCGAATACACGGCTCAAATCAAACGCGCGGCGGGCCTGGCTCGTGAGACGCTGAACATCGCCGACGGGTCGACGCTGTCACAACTCATCACGCAGATCGCCGCCGACCGGGACGAGGCTCTGCAACGCATGCTGGTCACCGGCGACGGCTTGCCTCAGTCAACGCTGCTGGTTTTTGTTCGCGACGAACAGATGCGTCTCGATGACACGACGCCGCTCGCCGACGGGGACGTCGTGACGTTTCTCTCGCCCATCTCTGGCGGCTGACTGGAACAACGCACGAAGTTGAACAGAAGGCCGCAAAGATCGCGAAGAGCAGAACTACCCGCTTCTCTCCGCGATCTCTGCGGCCTTCTGTTCAGAGAATTCAGAAGCGAAACGTCGCGAGCATTGGTGAGCACCTCGCGTAGGACTATTTCGGGAACCGACATGCCGGCGCCAAAACCACTTACCGATGAAGAACGAGCTGTTTACGAATGGCAGATCTGGGTTGATGATTTCCGGGAAACTGGCCAGGAGAAGCTGAAAGGCTCGTCTATTCTGGTGTCGCGAGTCGGAGGACTCGGTAGCGTCGTGGCGTATGAACTGGCCGCAGCGGGCGTCGGCAGGCTGGTGCTGGCTCACGCGGGAAACGTCAAGCCGAGCGATCTCAATCGGCAACTCCTGATGACACACGACTGGCTGGGGAAGCCGCGCGTCGAATCGGCAGAGCGGCGTCTGAAGGAACTGAACCCTCGACTCGAAGTGGTCGCCGTCGAAGAAAACATGTCCGAGGACAACGCTGCGGCACTCGTCGATCAGGTCGATCTGATTGCCGATTGTGCTCCTTTGTTCCCCGAACGATTCGCGATGAATCGCCAGGCGGTCGTGCAGAAGAAACCGCTCGTGGAGTGTGCGATGTACGATCTGGAAGCACAGCTCACGACGATTCTCCCAGGGCAGACTCCGTGTCTCGCCTGTCTTTTTCCGGATCAGCCCCCGGAATGGAGGCGCGAGTTTCCCGTGTTCGGGGCCGTTTCGGGAACGGTTGGCTGCATGGCCGCAATGGAAGCGATCAAGGTGCTTTCTGGATTCGGAGAACCGCTCACGGGATCGCTGCTCACATTCGATCTGCGAGATATGAGCTTCGCGAGAAGGAGGATTACTCGGAATCCAGGTTGTGCTGTGTGCGGACAGGCGTGACCTCTGCGTCCTCACGAACCGGCCGTTCGGGGCCGTCGTCGTTCGAGAGTTGGGAGAAGGGCTCAGTCAGACGCGCGTCGTGCGATGCCGGGTCGGATTCTCTTCCCTGATTGTGCCGTGCACCTGGCACGATCCATAAATCGGCAGAATTCGAATCGATCGCGGCGTGCAGCGTTTCGGCAATCTCGGGCAGGACATAACTGTCGCGCTTTCCGGAGACCAGCAGCACCTGTCGGTTTCGTAACCTCGGCAGGAATCGTTCGAGTCGAATATACCGACAACCACGGCGATACTCACTCAGCCGTCGAGCGCCAGCCAGCGAGATCTGGACGCAAATGTCCGGAAGACTTCTGGCGAGCCAGGGGGGGACAAAGAGTGTCAACCAGCGTCTGGCATACAGGGTCATCATTGTGCGGGCCGAGTAGGCTCCATCGGCCGCGACACACTTGACGCTGTCATTCTCCGCCGCTGCCGTCAACGCCGCTCCTCCACCACGACTGATGCCGAACAACCCAAGTGGCAGACAATTCAAGTCATCGCGACCCTGCACAAAGCGAATCGCAGCCCGCACATCTTCCAGCTCGAAGTAGGTCATCCAATGCAGTGGCTCGTATCCGAACATGCGATCGCTTTGGCCATGACCACGAAAGTCGAATGCCAGAATCGCGAATCCGGCTCGATAAAGCCCGCCCGCATAGCCCAGAGCTGACCAGTGATCCCCACCCAGTTCGTGACAGAACAGAATCAGGCCTCGGGGTGATTGATCGGCGGGAAGATACAGGCTGCCATGCAAAGTCAGCTCGTCGGTGGTTTCGATCAGCACGCGCTCGGCTCGCGGGTCGAGAGAATGTTCATGGGGGTTTAACGGAGGCGCGTGTTCGAACATGCGCATGACAGAACGCACCGTCGCCAGTTCGACGATCAACGCAGTTCCGATCAGAACAGCCAGTGCGATTAACCAATACAATTTCCGTGTCCCCGTGTTTTACGTTGATGGCCTGATTTTCTGGCCCAGGACGCGCATTGAGCCGACAACTCGCCGGCCATGGACCGACCTCAATCCCAGTGAACCAGGGAACCCACCAGACTGCAACCGTTGCTGCAGTTATGGAGCTGAACCCCCGGCCCTTGACACTGGATGTTGGCAGGCAGTTGTCTGGCAATCCTGGTCACGTCATTCTTCCCAGTGAATTCACCATGCGACGCGACACGCACGAATGACTCCGATGAACGCACTTGATTACGCCCAAGAGCTGATCCGATTTGATTCGACGTGGTACCGATCGAATCAGGAAGTCAGCGACTACGTCGAGACAGAGCTGATCCAGTTGGGATGTGAAACGGAACGAATTGAATACGTCGATTCCGATGGCGTTCACAAATCGAACGTCGTCGCCAGAAAAGGAAGTGGTACGGGTGGGCTGTTCTATTCGGGCCACACCGATGTGGTTACCACCGAGGACTGGTCGATCCAGGTTCATGGTCCTTTCGAGCCGGGCGTGCGAGACGAACGGCTGTAGGGCCGCGGCAGCTCGTACATGAAGGGCTCCATCGCCTGCATGCTGGCCGCGCTGGACTCGCTGCAGGACCAGACTGTCCGGCACCCACTCTACATTTCGTGCTCATCGGACGAAGAGGTCAATCACCGTGGCGCGATCGAGATTGCGGAACGATCCCAGCTCTATCAGGAACTGGTGGCAGGCAATGCTTGTGGGATCGTCGGCGAGGCCACTGGTCTGAATGTTGTCTACGCACATAAGGGTGGCTGCCGAATAACGGTGACCAGCCGGGGGCGTGCAGCTCACTCAAGTACGCGGGAAGGGCTCAATGCCAACCTCGCAATGATTCCGTTCCTGGCAGAAATGAAATCGATCCACGACCAGGCTGAAGCAGACGCGGCCTGGATGGACGACGAATTTGATCCGCCCACGATCTGCCTAAATCTGGGGATCAACGATCACACGTACGCCACAAACATCACACCGCCGCAGAGCATCTGCACGATCGGCTTCCGCCCCATGCCGGGCACCGACGTGGAGTACATTTTTTCGCGCGGACGGTCGTGTGCGGAACAACTGGGCCTGGACTTCAAGGTCGAGACTCTTCACCCCGCATTCCGACGCGACCCTCAATCGAGTTTTGCCCGGGTCTGTGCCGAGCTGACAGACAGCACACCCCGCACTGTCGCCTACGGATCTGAAGCCAGCAATTTCACTGGTGTCGAGGAGCTTATCGTCCTGGGCCCCGGCGACATCGCACAGGCCCACAAGAGCGACGAGTGGATCAGCCTGGAGCAACTCAGCAAAGGCCAACAGGTTTACACGGACCTGCTCCGAAAGTATTGCCAGAACGCGTGAGGCCCACGCCGGCCAGACTACTCAGGTGTCGACTGCACTTCGATGCTGTTTCGCGCCCTCATAGATGAGACCGAGGCTCATCAACTCGCGCAGCGCAGCGTCCAGCTCGGCAGCGGAAATGGAAACACCCTGGACTGCCAGCGCGGAAACGATCTGATCGAGGTTTCTCGTTCCATCCAGCAGGCGAATGATCGGCTGAAGATGTTCCGGGATGTCCACACTGTTGTGGTGCAGAGAGACAACTGTGCATACAGCTTCAGCCCGCAGTTGCGAATAGCGGGTTGTCGTTGGATGTGTTGGAAGGCTGCTGGCACATCCGCGATCTCTTGCCGACACGTTCAGCCCACCGACAACGTGAATGTAGAACAGATCGGCAGCGAGTTGCATCCGTTGTTTCTGCTGCAGAGATGTGCTCAGTTCGGCGGCAACTTGTGTGGTGAGGAAATCGAAGCTCAGCGTGGCTGGCCATGCCAGAGACAACATCCTCAGAGCTGTCTTGAGGAGAGGATCCCTGGATGAGAAAACGAAATCCTCTCGAGAAAAGGTGACTGCTTCGGGACCAGGCAGGTTCGTGCCACCATCTGCTTCAAGGTTTGCACTGAAGTGAAGCGACTCGATCGATTCAAACTGAATCTCTCGGTTCAGTGACACTTCAGGTCTGCATAACAGAGTTCGGCGAAACCGACGGTTAATGAGAAAGTCCAGGTATTGTTCAAACTCCAGATGATCCTGGGCAACGCGAACAATGGCTTTCCCCAGTTCGGGATCAACGGACTACATCGAAACGTCAGCAAGACTCGCTTCAGACATGTACTGAAGATCGAACTCGCTGGTACGTTCGATGAACTCATGGAAGTAAACAGGCTCGTTCGTGGCCTCAAGGAAATCGTGAAGCAGATATGCGTCATCAGACCGACGAACTCTCTTCAGCTCTTGCTGAAGAAGTTGCCCGTAGATCTTGTCCTTCAGAGGAGAGTGGTCCGACGCGAACTCAAGAATAGCCCGTGCTTCACCTGCTCTCTGCGGCGGATGATCGAATCTGTCACTGCGGAAACGCATCAACTCTCGAACGGGTTGACTCATTCTCCAGCCAGGATAAGTGTTGTAGCTGACGTAGGCGACGCCCCGTGGAGCAAGCCGCTCGTGGCAAACACGGAGAATGTGATCCTGCGTGTTCCGATCGACCCACGAATACGTTCCATGGCAGATGATGTAGTCGAATCGCCCGAAGTCATCGCCAATTTCGCACAGATTCATGCAGCGAAATTCGACATTGTCGGCTTGCAGATCCGCCTTCGTCGCGCGGGCAGCGTCAATTTGACAGGGTGAAATATCGACTCCGATGAATTCACTTCCTGGCAGCACTTCATCCATCGGTATCAGATTGCCACCGCTTGCACATGCGATCTCCAGAACGCGACAGCACGCTGAGGGTGCGGGAGACATGCCCAGGAGCTTCGCTGTTGCTGCAATCGAATCCGGATGAGTGCGAGGGTAGGACCAGACGGGATACGGAATTTCGTCGTAGTGATTATCAACTTCCGACATTCAGTATTTCGTCCCCGCATGAATCTGAGTTCGACGTGACGGCAGCCAATCTGCCCGTGTTGATATCTCGGCTTTGGGCCAAGGTCTTCGAGTGCCAATCTCAATGTCCAGTCGCGAACTGCTATAGTTCAAAGTCGGTCACAACCAATATCAATACGTATAGGGAATTTCTGTATGGTAATATGACCACTAGGCTCTGTTTGAAAACGACGCGTATTAGAAAATGGCTCGCATGTACCGCTGAATGAACGCCAGGCGAACGATACCACCGAAGTTCAATGCGGTCTTT
>CAYSJO010000685.1:0-4769 GCA_964431285.1 uncultured Planctomycetaceae bacterium | reverse complement strand
ATCGTTCGTGCAGCATGATGCGAGCCAGAGCCGCACTCGTTCGCGAGCCTTCGTCGAGAGCCAATGTGCGAATGAAACCCGGATGCACGCGGCTGTACAGTTTGACGCTGAGCACAGGACCGCGGGTTGCCACACACGCATCGGAAATGATCTCGTAATCCGGATCACGCATGCATTCGACGACGGGAATCAGCCCGATATCGAGATCGCCGGTTGCCAGGTCGTCAGCCAGTCGGCTGGGATAATTCAGGCTGACGTCGGCATCCGGCAGCAGCAGGCCGAGATCTTCGACCAGCGGCTTCGAATTGAGATAACTCACAGCCCCGACGCGAACATCGGCGACCGGCGCGCAAGACAGCGCCGTCGTTGTAACCGCGTCAGACGTATCGACAGTCTCACTCACGAGTTCCGTCCCTGCGTGAGTCGACCAGAGCTGTTCAGTCATCATGGTCCCCAAAGGATTCCGGTCGGTGAAGGAGTCCCACACGTCACCGACCGATAAACGAATCTGACGATTATAGAAGTGTCTTGCCAGTGAGCAATCGGCTCTGATGCGGGTTTGTCAGTCTCTTCCGGCAAACTCGCCGTACATGACCTACCTTTGGCACAACCCTTTCACCAGGATGCGGCCCGTGCTCAACCTCTCCCGAACCGCACCAAATACTGCGGCTTAACTCGGAATCACTCGATGTCGGAACCTCTCAATATCGCCATTCTCGGCCTCGGAACGGTCGCGTCCGGAGTCGTAAGAATCCTCACAGAGCAGACTGAGTCCGTATCCAGACGTGCCGGCCGTACCTTGGTAATTCGCCACGTTGCTGTGCGCGACACCTCAAAGTCTCGCGAAGTGACCGTTCCTCAAGAGTCCCTGACCACTGACTGGCAGGCCGCGGTTTCCGATCCTGAAGTGAACATCGTGATGGAACTGATGGGCGGGACCACGACGGCTCGCGAAGCGGTTCTGGCGGCATTGGCTGCCGGGAAACATGTTGTCACCGCCAACAAGGCCCTGTTGTGCGATCACGGGGCTGAAGTCTTCCAGGCGGCCGGACAGGCTCGCGTGTGTGTCGTCTATGAGGCGGCCGTGGCAGCGAGTATCCCGATCATCTCGACGCTGGGCACTTCGATGACCAGCAACGAAATCGTCTCGATCGAGGCCATTCTGAACGGGACAAGCAATTTCATTCTCAGCGAGATGCTCGACAAGAGCCGGACGTATGACGACGTGCTGGCGGAAGCTCAGGCACTAGGTTACGCGGAAGCGGACCCAGCGATGGACGTTGATGGAACCGACGCCGCTCAGAAACTTGTGCTGTTGACCGAACTGGCGTTCGGACGTCGCGTCGCACTCGACGACTTTCTGCGGCAGGGAATTGACACGCTGGAACTGGCCGACATGACGTTCGCCCGCGAACTGGGTTATCGCGTCAAGCTGCTGGGTGTCACACGTCGCGTCGGTGATCAGCTCGAAATGCATGTTCAACCGACTTTGATTCGAAGTGACCGCGCCCTCGCCCAGACGGATGGCGCGTTGAACATGGTCGAGCTGGAGGGCAGTGCTGCCGGGCCACTTGTTCTGTCCGGAGCCGGAGCCGGTCAAATGCCGACGGCCTCTGCCGTCGTGGCCGACCTGATCGATGTGGCGACCGGGCGAGCTATGCGAACATTTCAGCACCTTGATCTGTGGGAACGGAACGACAGCCTGTCTGTGCTGCCGGCTGAAGACATCGAACGACGCTACTACCTGCGATTCAATGTCGAAGACCTGCCGCACGTGATGGCCGACATCACCGACATTCTGGGTCGCAACGAGATCAGCCTGGCGTCTGTGATTCAGCACGAAGCCCCGGAGGTTGAGCAGACTGGTAACGGCGGAGCCCCGCTCGTGCCGCTTGTCATCATGACCCACCGCACAACGGAGGGTCGATTGCGAGCAGCCGAGACCGGATTCGCGTCACTCGATTCCATCCATTCGCCGCACGTCCGCATGCCGGTCGCGGATTGAAGTCTGTGGAGTGAGATGACTACTCGTCGCAACGTCACATCGCTGATCATTCTGATCGGCTATCGGGGAACCGGGAAAACGACGCTCGCCGTGCCGCTGGCCGAGCGGCTTAGCTGGACCGCTATAGATGCCGATGTTGAACTCGAACGCCAAGCCGGTCGTTCGATTCGTGAGATCTTCGATGACGGCGGTGAACCCGAATTTCGCCGGCTTGAGCGTGAGACGCTGGTCGAGCTTCTTGGGCGGCAACAACTGGTCATCGCTGCTGGTGGGGGAGCGATTCTGAATCCCGAGACTCGCCGCGACTTCCGCGCGGCTGGACCCGTCGTCTGGTTGCGAGCTTCGGTCGACAGCATTGAGCAACGGCTCTATGGAGACGCAACAACGACGCAGCGCCGGCCGAACCTGACAGCATCCGGCGGTCGCCAGGAAATCGAACGGCTTCTGGCTGATCGTGATCCGCTGTATCGCGAGTGCGCGACGATCGACGTTGCAACCGACGAGCCGCTGCCCGCTACACCAGAAGCTCCGAGCATTGGCGAGCTGGTCGATTATCTGGTCAACCAGCTGCAGCTCGACGTGATTGATCCGGCGTCTGGCACTTCCATTCCAACGGAAGGGAGCCGCCCGTGCTGACAGCGTTCGGATATCCCATGTGGGTTTGCCTGGCGTATCTGTTCATTCTGGGGACAGTCGTCGGCAGCTTCCTCAATGTTTGCATCTACCGCATTCCGACGCAGGAACGGTTCTGGGACTCGCTCAAGGCAATAGTGTACCCGCCGTCGCGATGCCCACGCTGCCGCAACCGCATTCCAGCATGGTTCAACATTCCGGTACTCGGCTGGCTGATGCTGCGAGGCCGGTGTTTTCACTGTAAGGGCTGGATTTCACCCCGTTATCCACTGATCGAGTTCGGTAACGGAGCCCTGTGGGCTCTCGTCTACTGGATGTACATCCCGGGCGGATTCGGGACAGAGTTCGTCGACAGTCAATCGATCGGGTTGTACGGCCCCAATGTTGGGGACTTCTGGTCGGCGCGAGCGATTCTGCACTGGCGCTACTTCTATCACATGGTGCTGATCGAGGCCCTGGTCGTTGCCAGTTTCATCGACTTCGACCTGACGATTATCCCCGATGGCAGCACTCTGCCGGCGATGGCAATCGGTGTCATCGGAGCCGTATCACTGGGAAACCTGTATCTGACACCCGTCTGGCATCAGGACCCGATTGCCCGCAATGAACTGCGGCGGCTGATACCCGACTCGCTGCAGTTCATCCTCATACGTGGAGTCGTGCCCGACTGGATTTCGACCTGGCCACATCTGCACGGGCTGGCTGTCAGCCTGGTCGGTCTGGTCGTCACCGGCGGAGTCGTGTGGCTGGTTCGCAGCATGGGCCACTGGGCCGTGGGTCGCGAAGCCATGGGATTCGGCGATGTCATCCTGATGGCTCTGGTGGGCAGTTTCCTGGGCTGGCAGGCAGGCGTGATGGTGTTCTTCCTGGCCCCGGCGGTGGCACTGGTCGTTGTGATCTTCACGTTTCTGACGCGCCGCCAGCGCGAGATCCCCTTCGGACCCTATCTCAGTATCGCCGCCCTGATCGTGATGCTCTTGTGGCAACAGATCTGGGACGCGACATCACAGATTTTCGGCTCGGGACCAGTCTTGATCGCGACGGGTCTGGTGATGGGTGTCATGTTCCCCATCACTATGCGGCTGTTCCGGATCGTGCTGGAAGCACTCGGTTTCGCGAAGTACGACGAGGACTACGGCGAATGGACTTCCGCCGACCAGTTGTTCCACTTCTCGGGCGAGAACGTGGATGCAGATGCCGGTCAATGGAAGGAACCGAACTGGCCAGGCCGCGACAGCTCCCGCGGCCGGACTCAATACGACACCTGGCGGAATGGCCCAACCAGGTAGAAACACCGGACTGTCAGCTCAATCGCCCAATCGTACCATCGACGGCCTTTTCTACGATTTGCCGCCCTCGCCGTAAATCGGCGCTTTCCAGTCCTTTGGCAATCGTCCCTGTGGCCTGACGCCATATGCGTCGTTTGGAATCGGGTGATCTTTGGCGCTTCGCAATGGCAGGTCATCGGCCAAATGCCTGATCCGGAAATCCTTGTATTGAATAGTCATGGCTGGCCCGACATGGACCTGAACGGCCAGCACACCTTCCAGGGTACGGCCATTCTCGTCGAAGTCGATCAGGTCGGCGGTGGGATGTCCGTCGATCCAATGCTGGTGATGGTTACCACGCACCAGAACACGATAGTCATGCCATTCACCAGCGGCGAATTCTTTAAATGGCAATTGGCCGACAACCCACGGCTGACCTTTGGGGTCGATAATCACTTTCTCGCCAGTATGCGACAGAATCCGCCGGCCTCGTTCTTCATACAGCATGCCGTTGTATTTCGGTGTGTTTGCCACAACGTCGCATTGATAACCGGTGACAATATCCAGTCCGAGATCTGGACGTGACGTTCCGCGATATTGAATTCCACTGTTGCCTCCGGGACTGACTTTCACTTTCACGCGCAGGTCGAAATTGCGAATCGTCGATCCCTTCCACGTAAGAAACCGATTCTTCTTCAACGAACCATCCGTGACCCCGGTGATCGCGCCATCTTTGACGGACCAGTACTTCGAATCACCGGTCCAGCCAGCCAGGTTTCGACCGTTGAACAACCTGACGAAACCGTCGGCTCCGAGCTTCACCGTGACAGCAGCGGACGCTTCGGGGTGTGGAACTGTGGACG
>CAYSJO010000684.1:0-11789 GCA_964431285.1 uncultured Planctomycetaceae bacterium | reverse complement strand
TCTTCAGCAAAGCCTTTGCGAGAGTCACTTTCCAGGCCGCGATCTTCAGTCGCACCTTCTTTCCACGCGCAACCGCTTCGACCTGTTACAGCTACTCATCCGAGAGCGTGATGATGTACTTGACCGCCATGTGATCATCCTTGATCAGGTACGGGACCACAGCCTACAGAAAATTGTGACATGACGGTCCACTAGTGACGGGGTCGAAGGAACGAGCGCTTCATCGATAGACTCCCTGTTGAGGTGCGAGACATGTCACCGAGTGATCGTCACCACTTATTGGATCGTCGGAGCCGTCAAATGCGAAGCGTCCCTGTAATTCTTGTCGTCGTCGTTTCCTTCCTGATGCTGGACGGACCAGCTGTTGTTGCGCACGAGGGCATGGTTCCGCACTGGATCTGGGTGAGTGCCAATCGATCAGCGGCCCAGACTGTGACTCTGCGCAGATCGTTCGTCGTGCCGGGCCGGGCCGTCAAAGCGCGGCTGGACCTGGCCGCCGACTTCACTCGCTGCCGTGTGAAGTTGAATGGTGAGACGCTGACCGAGCTCGACGAATACGGGCCGTGGCTCGAACTCGATGTGACCGAGCAACTGAAGCCCGGCGAGAACACGTTCGAGTTGAAGTGCGTCAGTGGTGCCGGCCCAGCAGCCGTTGCGCTGACTCTGGGCGTGATGCAGTCGGACGAAACGCCTCGTTACGTTGTTTCAGACAGGAAGTGGCAGGCTCGTCTTGATTCAGCCGACGACAAGTCGTGGCGATCCGCAACCAGCCTGGGTGTCGTGGCAGGGGAATTGTGGGGGATCGGCCAGATCGCTCGCGTTTCGTCATTCGATGATTACCAACAGTGGCGTCAAGCCACCAGCGCGGAAAAGGGAACGGACCCGGCAACCTTTCTGACACAGCCGGGTTTCGAGGTAGCACTCGTTCGGTCCGCAAAGTCTGACGAAAGCTCGTGGGTCAGTATGGCATTCGATCCACAGGGAAGAGTCACCATCGGGCGCGAAGACAAGGGACTGCTACGAGTGACGCTGGCGGGCGATGGCCTCGGGGTCGAGCAGGTCGAGACGATCAATGACACCCTGCTGGAAACTCGCGGTCTCCTCTATGCGCACGACATGCTTTACGCCAGCGCGAACAACTCGAAGGCTCTGTACCGACTGCGAGACACAACCGACGACGACCAGTTCGATGAGGTGAAAGTCCTGCGTGAGTTCCCCGGTGGGCTTGGTCATGGCCGCAACGATCTGGCGCTCGGACCGGATGGCCTGATTTATGCGATCCGTGGCGACTCGGTCGAACTGCCGACCGAGAACATCTTCGATCGAACGTCACCATTCCGCGCCGCTCGCCGTGGGCAACGCACAACAGAAGGGCACTTGGTGCGGTGCGACAAAGATGGTCAAAACTGGGAGCTGGTTGCGGCCGGACTCCGTAACCCGTTTGGCATCGACTTCAACGCGGATGGTGAAAGCTTCACGTACGACGCAGATGCCGAATTCGACATGGGTTCGCCGTGGTATCGACCAACACGAATTGACCAGCTTGTGTCCGGAGCCGACTTTGGCTGGCGCGGTCGAACCAAAGAGTGGCCGCCGTACTTCATGGACCACGCGGACAATTCGCTACCGGTTGTCGATGTCGGAAAGGGCTCGCCCACGGGCGTGAAGTCTGGCCTGAGGAGTGCATTCCCCGAGCGGTATCGCCGAGCGATGTTTGCGCTGGACTGGACCTACGGCCGGATCCTCGCCTGTCATCTCTCTCCACGTGGCGCGGGATATGCCTGTCGCGTCGAGACGTTTCTCAAAGGTCGACCGTTAAACGTAACCGACCTCGACTTCGGCCCGGACGGGAGCATGTATGTCGTCACAGGTGGCCGAAAAACGCAATCCGCTCTTTATCGCATCCGCTATACCGGACCGCTTGCGTCGGCCGTTCCGGTACTGCCCTCAAGACAGTCCACAACACGACAACGGTTCTCGGCGCAGGCTCGTAAGCTGAATCGCCAACTCGCGAGGCATCATGGCAAGCAGTCGGCGAATGCGATCACGGTCGCCTGGCCGCAACTTGGAAACCCGGATCCGGTCTTGCGGCACGCAGCGTGCATTGCCGTCGAGCATCAGCCCGTGACCTCATGGAGTCAGCGGGCGCTCACGGAATCCGACCCTGAGATTGCTGTCACGGCGCTGCTGGCGCTAGCCCGCAGCGGACAGCGTACGTCATTTGGCGAATTGCTAAGTCGGCTCAATGGCCTCGACACGGAGGCGCTGAGCGCGTACGCGCGACTGACCCTTGTGCACGTTTATCGGCTCTGTTTGCAGAAACCCGACGACCTCGATTCCGACGTGGCCAAGGCGTCGCGGTCTCGATTACTGACGTGGCTCAACGGTGTAGCGTCGAACGAATCCGCTCCAACAGGAACCGGTGACGGAGTCCGTCGCGAACTCGCTCGACTTGTTGCCGATCTTCATATCACCGGGGCCGTTGAACCGCTCACGGAATTGCTCGGATCGAGCAGCACGCAGCGCGAACGCATGCACGCTCTGTTTGTGCTGCGAGACCAGAAGTCCGGCTGGTCGCCAGAAACTCGCCGTCTCTACTTCGAAGCACTGCGCGAGCTGGAACGGACAGCGTTCTCTGGACAGGGCATGCCAGGATTCCTCAAAGAGATTCGCGAACAGGCGACTGCTCACCTGACCGAATCAGACCGCACACAACTGGCAGAACTGCTCAAGCCCGCGGCCATAGATTCCGCTGAGCCGCTGCTGATCACGCGGCCTCTGGTTCAGAAGTGGACTCTACCGGAACTCACAGAGCAGCTTGGCCAGGCGACCGAGTCAGGCGATGCGAAAAGAGGACAGTCCTTGTTCCGGGACGTCCGATGCGTCGCGTGTCACCGCTTGAACGGGCGAGGCGGAGTGATCGGGCCGGATCTGACCGCGGTGAGTCGTCGGTTCAGTCGGCGCGACATTCTGGCGTCGATCATCGACCCGTCCCTGGTCATCGCCGAGAAATACCGTGGCGCTCAGGTCGTGACGACGGACGGCAAGGTCATTAATGGACGTGTCGTCACAGGCGGCGATTACCGGGCGACCGAGTTACGCATCGTCGAGGACTCATTGCAGCCCGGCAAAATCACACGCATCAGAAAGCAGGACATCGAACTCACTCAACCGTCGAAAACGTCGCCGATGCCTGCGGGTCTGGTCGACACATTGACGGTCGCCGAAATCCTGGACCTGCTCGCGTTCCTCGCGTCCGGTGACACTCAGCTGAGCACGCGTTGAATGAGCCAGTTTCGCCGGTCGCTCTATTTCAACAGCACGGACCGGACCTGCATGATCCAGCGATACGGGATGGCGATCCCCTTGCGCAGCGTCACAACGCCGCTCACGATGATGGCTTTGTCCTCAGCCATCTCGATCAAGTCCATGTCTTTCGGACTCAACTGCAACTCCCACATCCGTTCGCTCTTGGGTGAGATCGCGATATTCACACCGGTCGTCTCTCCACCGACGGCGAACAAACCTGACTGCACCTCACCACGGGTAACGGCATTCACATAGTGCGGTTTTGAAGAAGCGACCGGGATGCGGACAGAGACCAGCACGTAGTCTTCGTGTCCGACCAAACGTCGATTCTCGTCATCCTCGTCGTCCCGGGCGCGGTTATCGGCGGGCTCGTTTTCGTTGTCTTCTTTCGGCAGCCGGATCAGACACGGATGTCGCGTCGATCGGCCTGAGTACGACGGGTTGAGCGCCGGCGGACGGACCCATGTGTTGTCAACATGGCAGCAAGCGCAATGCCAGAACATTAGCTGAAACATTGGAGCACCGATGCGCAACTTGAAGCACCCCATGGAGCATTGGTTTTTCACCAGCGCAGCTTTCCCCGCCGCCATCAACCAGCGACTGAGTAAAGACCTCACCGCAGAGAACAACTCATGCGTTCCGCTCTCTGTTGCCGGATGTAGTCTCCCTGGATCCGTGCTTTAAGAACATACAAGGGTCAGGCAAATCAGCTAGTCGATGACCACTTCGATGCCGGACAGAACCGGGCGTCCGGCGCGCGGAATCAGGTCGAGCTTGAGACTTGCTCCCGCGAAGACATTTCGAAACTCGCGGACGACCGCCACGTTGCTGCCGCCGGCCTCGCGTGCGATGTCTACATTGTCGGCTACCGGTTTGCCCTGCAGGGCAATGTCAAACACTCGCTCGCCGGGCAGCGTGTTGTCCGGTTCGGCGAAGTGCAGACGCACAGTGCAGGATCGCGGCGACTTCGGCTCGGTTGCGCTGAGTGTCAGGGTGACGCTCGTTGCTCCTTCGACGCCGGAACCTGCGACCCACCGAACTCCGTCTCCCTGCAAGAGTGATGAGTGCCGGCGAAAATAGCGCGGACTGTCGGCAGTCACTTTGAGCGGGATGGCCGGTGACGTGCCACCTCGGTTGGGGTAGTCCACCCACAGCGTGCCCGATTCGTCCTGGCGATCTCCGGGCGCTCCGAAGTTGATGCCGACCCGGCGGACAGCGTCTTTCTTCGGGTCAAACTTCAGCGCCGAATAGCTCCACACCTCCGTTTGCGGGAGATTGACGAGAGCCAGTGATGTAAACAGCGAGTATCCGCAGCTGCAGCCGTGCGCCATGTTCGGAGCGTTCAACACGCCATTCGCCGGAATCAGGCTGTTACGGCAGCCGCTGCGGAAGCCACTCAGTCGCGACGTGTTGCCTGATTCAATGTCGCAGAAGCCTGCGTCGGCAGCGCGGAATGTGATCAGGTGCGGGCTCGCGATTGCGTAATTGCAGTGGTGCCCCGACTTTGTGAACTCCCAGGGAGTTTCCTGCTTTGTAACCGGATGTATCCGGGGGACGCGTTTGCCGGTCATCAGGTTCCATGACAGGCCCGGTCCACGCTGATCGATCAGGCGATCGTTCCACACGATCACCCGGTCCCACAGGCTCTCGGGATGCCCGCGGAATCCGACGCCTTCCGATTTCTGCTTCCACAGCTCTTTTCCAGTGCGGCCGTTGACCGCCATGATGCTCGACTTGTTACTCATCAGGACAACGTCTTTGCCGCCGGAATACGACATCCATGTGCCAATGATGTCGGTTTCCTGCTTCCAGACCAGCTTGCCGGTTTTCAGGTCGATCGCTTTGGCGTAGCGGATGTCCGACGCTTTCGGAATCACGCCCCTGCGTTTCCAGTCCTTGTAGAATCCGGCCAGAGCCCCATCGAATGTAAAGATGCGATCGGTGCCGACAGACATGACCGGGAAGCTGGCCTCGGCCTCGTGTGACCACAGTTTCGACCCGGTGTGTCGATCGACGGCGAGGATTTCGACGGCTGCCTGTGAACCGGCCAGCAAGCGTCGTGCGGGTGGCAGCTTGCTGACGTCCTTATCGATCTCGCGAAAGACCTCGGCGATCAGCTTGTCGTCGATGACACGGATGCGGCCCCAGTCGTCATCAGGATTCTGCAACTTGAACTCGTTGATCTGATCTCCCGTGACCGGATCCAGCTTGAGGCAACTCTTTTGGTGAACGAGATAAACGGCATCCTCAACGGCCAGGAAGTGATAGCCAGCGATCGTGCCTTCGAAGTCATTTCCGCGACGGCCTGGCAGATAACTCGCTTTGCCTTCGAGCGGCAGTTGCCACAGGATGCGCCCGGTGTAAACGTCGACGGCTGTCAGCTTTCCCGGCCCCTGCAAGAACATGCGGCCGCCGATGACGGCCATGCTGGGGCCCCAGAAGTGACGGTTGTAGAACAGGCTGCCGTCGGACGCCGGGCCGCCAAACCACAGCACGCCCAGTGGCGCTTTCACCAGCGTGTCGTGCGACATCAACGTGTTCGACGCGTCGCCGTACTCGTGTGTCCAGTCGGCTGATCCCGGCAGTGCACCGGGTCTGGTGAGAACGAGAGAGTCAATGCCCTGTTGCACGTCCGCCGGCTTCAGTTTCATGGCACTGACCATGGCGGCGATCTTCGACTGCTCCGTGCTGTTACCGGACAGCCACGCGGACCCGCCGTAGGGTCGCAGGACTCGAAACACTTCAGCCACTGCAGCGGGCTGAGTTGTCAGGCCGAACTCAGCGGGTGTTTCGCACACGGCCAGATTCGCCATATAGGGCGGCAACTCATATCCGAGCGGCTGTCCAACGTGCGCGACAAGCCGCGTGCCGTATAGACCGAGCCGGTCGTAGCGTTCCCGCATGTCCGCCACACGCCTGGCGTCCGGGTCAACGACGACAATCCGCAGTCGCGACTGTCGGATCAGTTCGGAGATCAGGCCCCCGGAACCGATACCGACGGACACGCAATAAGCGTCGCCCGGGTTCTGTTCCTCGAGCATCGCCGTCACACGTGCCGACCAGCCCTCGTCCTGCTTCGGTTGCTGCTGCTCGGGGTCCCTGTGAATGGTCGGTTGTGACTCGGTTCCCGCAAAACTGTGCAGCGAACCCTCGATCGTGGTCGCGATCAGGTTCCCATTCGCGGCGATCATAGATGCGATGTTCTGATCGAATGTCGCTCTCCAGGAAACTTCGGGTGTCGTGTCTGGCTTCAAAGTGAGGCCGAATGCCAGCCCCCCCTGGTGTCCGTAGACGCGATTTCCTGCCAACAGGTCAACGACCAGCGGCTGCTCAGCCAAACGTTTTTTTACAGTCTCCGGTGCCTCACCATGGATGGTTGCAACCGGAATACTCCAGAGTTTCGTCAGCACGGGGACCGTGCTTTTCTTCCCACGGCGATCTTTGCGCTCGACGAGTTTGACATCGCTCAAGTCAAACGCGGTGACCGCGGCAGCTTCCGCAGCGTACATGACTCCGTTGCTGAAGACGGGGGTACGAGTTGACAGGCTGACTTGTTTCTTTGTCGTCGTGTCGTAGGTCACGGCGCCGTGAAACAGCCATCGGCCCGTCGTTGAGACGTGGTAATTCGTCGTACCTCTAGTGCTGTAACTGTACTTCCCGAATTGCTGCGTCTTGCGATTGGCCGTAGCGACGAGTGACCGTCCCTGCGGAATAAACAGTGACGTCTCGCTGGCGGCGAGGTAACCCTGTGGCGTCAGGTCATTCAACGTGACGACATCGTGCGAAATCGCTGTCGCCTGTGCGTCGGCTTTCGGGGCATCGAGCGCTTGCCCGGTCGTTGGGTCGAGCGAGTACAGGAATGTCCCCTCAAATGGCCACACACCCACCGTGAAGTGAATCCGCCCGTCGACCAGGACTGGACCGCCTCGCACGGGCCAGACCGAAATCACACGCTCGCTTCCGATAACCTTGCGGGCCGTCGGAGCCGCGACGAATCGCCACTGTAGTGCCCCGGTTCGTGCGTCGAGGCAATACAGAGCCCCGTCGTCCGCTCCAAAGTAAACCCGGCCAGCGTGGACCAGCGGAGCAAATCGGACAGGTCCGTCGGCGAAGAATCGCCAGCGTTGCTCACCTGTCCGCAAGTTGACGGCCGTGACCGAGTCGTTTCGCGATGAGCCGAAAAACAGTGTCTCACCAGCCACCACGGACTCGTACGACGCATCGAACTGCAGTCGTGGGTCCTCGGGCCAGGCAGGCTTGAGTGCCGGCATGACTCTGGTCCACTGCAGATGCAACGCTTCTGGCAGTTCCTCAAGAGTCGCGGCACTGCGACCAGCGTCGAATCGCCAGGTTGGCCAGTCGGCAGCTGTGGCGACGGTCATCGTCGCGGCGAGGATGCAAACGGTCGAAACGAGACACCGGCAACAACTCTTCATAGCGCGGCTCCGTATGTGTGCCTGCAACCGGAAGTCGCCGTGTGAATGCGAACCGTGTAGTTCGAGTCGGCGTGTTGCAGTGTGTGCGCCCGGATCGCTCCGAAGGCACCATGGCAGTATGGCGTTCGGAATCCGAAATGTCCCGCCGAAGAGGACGTGCGGTCTTGTTCTCCGAGCTCTGGCCGGATCACGTCTCACTTCGACAGGACGAAGAATCGGAGCACGTCTCTGACTTGTTTGGGGTCACGTTTGCGAATCACGTCGAGGTGCTCTTTCGACCTCTTTGAGATCTCGTCGGTCAGGCTCCCCTCGTCCTTCAGTTTGAATACGACCTCGCGAGAGCTGATCAGCAGGTACCGGATGACGGCTCGTTGAATGGCAGGCGCGTTGGAATCGTCACGGTCATACAGAGCGACGATTCGGTCCATGCAGCTCCAGTCTCCCATCCGTGCCAGGTCGACATTGATCAGGTCGGCCACGTCCGGATACTTCAACAGAATTCGTACGGACTGTTGCAGTCGGGCGTCAGAGATTTTGCCGTCACCGTGCCGCCACATGAATCGTACGGCCTGCAGAAGTGCGTACGTTTCTGCAAAGGCCACGCTCCTGTTGAATTTAAGTGGTTCGAGCAGGTCCAGTCCCTTCTCGCCGGCAAGCATCAGGTAGTCTGACATCACGACATCTATGCCGAGACGGAACTGCGTGTCATCCTCAAGGATTTTTGACTCGAGTTAGCTTGCTGTGTCTTTGTCGCCGCAGATACCGAGCAGTATCGCATAGACGCCTTGGCGCTTGGATTCCGGGTTGTCCTTGAGCGTCCAGGCAAGGAGTTTTTCTCTCGGTAGATCCGTCGAGATCCTTTGATAGTCCTCGATCCCCGCATTGCGGAATTCAATGAATGCATCTTTGGCAATGAACTCGTCGGCGTGTTCCAGGTGTCTGGCGTAATATGCCAGACGCTTTTCCGTCGCAATCTTCGGGGAAGGCACCGCCATGACGTAGTTGAATGCTCGTTCGGACGTCTTCGTAAGACCCAAGGCGATCCGTCCCGACTTCTTCCTGACTCCAAATATAATGTGGAGGTCACCAGGCATTCCTTTCCGGTCACCCGCCAGGGTCTTGCGTTCACCGACCTTCGGTACTCCCTCGCCTTTGCCGATTCGCTTGATGAGGAACTCGGTCTGCTGAGGCTTCTGTTCACCGACGACCTCGACCCACTCGACCAGGGCGACGCTATCAGCGTTGGCGACCCTTTCTGCCAGTATCATCTCAGGGGACGAAACGAATGCACAGATCGGGTAGGCGTACCCGATTCGAGGGCACATCACGAATGCCAGGACTCCGGAAACAACGAGAGTCAACCGTTTGTTCATGCGCCATCCTGTCATGCCGTGACTCCCAGTGATTCTGACACATCCCTGGCAAGAGTTGCCCCGCAACATGATTTTCTGGCAATCGAGTACTGCGAGCAAGCTGATTTGGCTCAGCATGTCGAACGGCATGTCTAACGACGCCGCACAACTCGAACCCCACGTCGTGGTCTGACGACAACGGGGCGGCGGACGACCGGGCGGACGCGATAACCGGTCAGGCGTCGAGGCACCACGACGATGTGAGCCGACCGGGATGAACCGCCAGCCAGCCAGGTTGTTTCCGATCCTGCCGCACCAACGGATTGAATCTCACGGATCACCCGGTCACTGACGCCTGATTGCTTCAGAGCGATCAGAGCATCCGGACTCAGGTCAAAGCGACCACCGCGAGATCGAACGGCGCTGATGATCGCGTCGTCACTCAGGTCACCTTGGCGCATGCGAATCAGGTCGTTGTTGGTCATGCCCGGCCGCGAGTCGAACTGGCTTTCGGCGTACTCCGCCCGCGTGATGGCTGCGTCTCGTTCGTCCTGAGCGTTCCCGATGAGCGCTCCAGCCACTCCGCCAGTGACGGCGCCAATGGCAGCTCCTGCGGGACCGTGACCGCTTTGATGACCGATGATCGCGCCGGCCGTTGTTCCCAGCGCGGAACCGGCCAGCGAACTTCGTTGAGTGTGATTCATGCCGCTGCAGCCGGTCACTCCAGACGCGAGCAGCAAACTCACTGACAGGACGCGGATGATGTCGTGCATGCGACGTTCCCTCCGAGCAGAAGTCCAGTTTATTCTCTAAGACTTAAACCCCGCCAATGGCAATCCGCCGCCGCGCGACACACCGCGAATCTCCAGTTTTGTAAGAGTTACACGTTGGCGATTCTCCTCGTCACTTGCGGGGAGTCGGATGTCCCGGGTCGAGTCTGTAGACTCTGACAGACCCACGCGAAGCGTCGTACAAGCTCGACGACCAGGTACGCAGAGCATCTTCAGTTGATGGACCGAACTCCCCTTGGATTGCGATCACACCATGGACCGACCAGGCAATATCGGCGAACTCAAGCAGAGCGGTTATCAGACGATCAGCGTTAAAGCGGAAATGCGGCGGAACCTGATTCGTAAACTCAAATCTGGTGTGCCGTTGTTTCCCGGCATGCTGGGTTACGACGAAACTGTTCTTCCGTCGATTCAGAACGCCATTCTGTCACGACACGACATGCTGTTCCTTGGCCTGCGGGGGCAGGGCAAGACTCGCATGCTGCGAATGCTTGTTGAGTTTCTTGACGATGCCATTCCGATCGTGGATGGCTCGGACATCAACGATGATCCACTGACGCCGCTTTCGAAGTATGGCCGGGATCGCGTCGCGAGTGAGGGAGACAACTGTCCGATCGAGTGGATTGGTCGCGACCGCCGGTATCACGAAAAGCTGGCCACACCCGATGTCACCATTGCCGACCTGATCGGCGAAGTCGATCTGATTCGACATGCCGAGGGTCATCATCTGGCCAGCGAAGATGTCATGCACTTCGGCCTGATTCCTCGCAGTCACCGTGGCATCTTCTGCATGAACGAACTGCCGGACCTCAGTCCGAAGATTCAGGTTGGCCTGTTCAACGTGCTGGAAGAACGCGACGTTCAGATTCGCGGCTTCACGGTCCGCCTGCCGCTGGACCTGTGCCTCGTTTTCAGTGCGAACCCGGAGGATTACACAAACCGCGGACGCATTGTGACTCCACTCAAGGACCGCATCGGTTCCGTCGTGCGGACGCACTATCCGCTGACGCGGCAACTGGGGGTCGAGATCACCGACAGCAATGCCTGGTGCAATCGTGACTCAGATGTGCAGGTCTTCGTACCGTTCTTCGTCCGGGAAGTGATCGAGGAAACCTCGAGACTGGCCCGCAGCAGCCCGCACGTCAATCAGGCTTCAGGAGTAAGCGTGCGGATGTCGATCGCCAACGTCGAAAATGTCATCTCGAATGCCGAGCGTCGAGGAGTGCTTCTGAGCGAGACGCACACAGTTGCCCGTATCAGCGACCTGCAGCACATCGCCGCCAGTTCACGCGGCAAGATGGAACTGGCAATGAGTGAGGAACCTGGCGAAGAGGATCGACTGCTGATGCGACTGGTCGCTGAAGCTGTGCGGAACGTCTTCGACGAGTGGTTCAAGCCGAAGCAGTTTCGAAGTCTTGTCGAGTCTTTCGAAACTGGCGATGCCATTCATGTTGGTGACGGCGTGCCGTCGTCGCAGGTTGTCGCTCAGTTCGATGTCATCAAAGACTTCGCCAGCAAGCTGCCCGATCTGGCGACTGGCATTGAGCCGGACCTGCCCGGAGACGAATTCCGCGTCCCTCTACTCGCGGCCGTTGCCGAGTTTATTCTCGAAGCACTGCACTGCCACAACCGGCTGAACAAGAAGTCTGCCGACGGCGGCAGCAGCTATTCCGTCTGATGATACTTCACGTTGTGGCCGAGTCAGCCAGCAGAAGTGCTGCTCGCAGATTTCCAGTGGCGGACGCCGGGGCCGGGACAACCGTCGGACGTAACCCACGGGCGAACGCGAGTAGCAATGCCAAAAAAGTCGGCTGAAATTGGCCGCCAGGTGTGGCGGGGCAACGGTGCCAATGACTGAATCGGCACGATAAACTCGGGTTGATCGAACCAGTCATCGCGTC
>CAYSJO010000683.1:0-3796 GCA_964431285.1 uncultured Planctomycetaceae bacterium | reverse complement strand
CACTGGCCAGTAATTCAGCGGGATTGACCGGTCGGGAACCGGACGGAATGAAATCCAGTCGGTCAGCGATTCCCTGTACGCTCTGTTCGGGTGCCGCCTGCTCAATGGGTGCGTCAACTTTGAGAATATGTGAAAGACCCTTTGGCCCTCTCAGATCAAGCATCGTCGACATGCCCGGGCGTCGCATGTCCGCGTCGATCAACAGTGTCTTCTTACCGCTTTGTGCATACGCGACAGCCAGATTTGCCATCACGGTCGTCTTGCCGTCGCCAGGTTCAGAACTGGTGACCATGATCCGCTGATTAGCTCCTTCAGTGAACGAGATCGACGTCCGCAATGTGCGAAACGCTTCGGTCTCGACCCCGTTCGGACGGACCAGTGTGTTGATCGATTCGATGCCGGTTTTTCCGGTTGGTTCCAGTTGCCGCACCATCGCCAGCACTGGGACTCCCAGTTGCACCCGCAGCTCTTCGGGTGATTGGAAGCGATCATCAAGGACGTCCAGGACGTAGACCGTCGCAACGCCGAACAGGATTCCTGAGAAGATTGCGACAACGGCTACCAGCAGGAGACGTGGCGAAGCCGGCCCGTTGGGCACCATTGGAAAGCGAGTGATTGAGGTTAGCAGATTGCGACCGCCCGTTGTGCCAAGACTGTTGATGGCACTTTCGACGCTCGCCAGTGACACCTCATTCTGCTTGATTTCGGCTTCCAGATTCAGCATCTGGATTCGTGCTTCCGAGCGACTGTCATACGCTCGGCGGCGGCCTGAGAGTTCGGTCTGAATGCTCTGTTCATGATCCTGAGTCTGCAGAAGTTTCTGCCATGCCACTCCACGCAGACGTGTTACAAGATGGTCGTGTCGTATCTGATAGAGCCTGGCCGCCTGTCGCTTCTGCTCGCCGTCCAGCCACAGCCGCGTCATCTGAATTTCAGTTTGCAATATGCGAATTCGTGGGTGATTCTCGAGCAAATCCCGTTGAGCATTCCGCAGGTCCGTTTCCTGCTGAACGAGTTGCTGCATGAACTTGTTGTAAAGCAGAGCGTCCTGTGTAGTCTGACCGCCACCGAGTTCCTGATCGAGCAGCTTCTGCGCGGATGAACCCAGTGCCTGAACGGCAAGTTGCACGAGGTCCTGCTTGTTCTGGATTGCCTGTTCCACCGCGGTATGGAATGAACGGGATTCTCTCAGCTTCTGTTGCGCCGCAGTCAATTCCGATTCCAGTTCGAGAATACGTGCTGAGTCCACGTCCACTTTATCGCCGCCGCTCATTGCGATGATGCCGTGCCGTTCCCACAGCTGCGCCAGTTGCTGACGACCTGCGAGAATACGTCGATGGTATTCGTCTCGATCCGACCGCAGGATGGCGAGGTCTTTGTTTCGTTGATCGTTAGACGTCTGAGCCACGAAACTCTGATACGCAGCCACAATGGCATTCAGCATTTCCTTGGCGGCAACCGGGTCAAGTGATCGGTACCGCAAGTCGATCAGAGTCGAATTTCGGTCATACGAGATGCGCAGATTCTTGCGGACGATATCCGGCCAGTTCTGTTCCCGGGCTTTACCGAAATCGACTCGATACTCGGGGGGCAGGTTCTGCAGCGCAGCGGACAGAACGGTCTGGCTGGCCATATTCCTGGCGTGCGTCGGCAGCGTCTTGAGGGTGACGGTGATTGAGTCCGATTTGTCATCGCGCGCATCTCCGCCGGGGTTCCGAATGACGAATATCTGTGCGGTCGAATCGAACAGCCTTGGAGCCACCGCGTAGAAAATCGCTCCGATCACCAGGCACACCATCATCCAGCCAATCATCACACCACGACGCATGCGCACCAGGTGCAGGAACCGAAGGATCGACGCAAAGACGTTCGTCTGCGACGTCGCGCTGGTTGCGATCACGTCGGCGCCGGTGACTTCAGAGTGACTTGCTGGCTGACTCATGCTGGGCACTTTCTGAACACGGAACTCTGAAAGTCGAAATGACCTGGTCTGGCCGCTATCTAGTCCTCGCTTCAACCCTCTTTGCCTTTAGAGCGTTTTCAGAGTTGGCCTTCAGTGGATCCATCCGACTCGAAAACCCCTCTCCCTGACCCTCCCCCCAGCTGGAGAGGGAACCAGTCAGACGAGTTCCCTCTCCCGCTGGGGAGAGGGGTTTATGCTGAAGACCGATGCTGAAAACGCTCTAAAAACCCAAGGCTCGATTGAGGCTTCCGGATACCCCGATACGAACCATGTTGAGGACCTCAAGCACGACCGTTGCCGGTGTGTGCTCGACTGAGACGACGTCTCCGGGAGCCAGTCGCGGGTTATGAGCTTCCTCATGACGTGCCCTCCGCAGACTGGCCTGAATCACGCTCGGAGTCTCCATGTCAGGCAGTTTGCGAATGATGTAGACCTTGTCTGCCACTTGGGACGACGTGTAACCCGCGAGGGCGACTGCATCGAGCAGATACAGATCCTGATTCGTGGGAAACTCGTAGCGACCGGACTTGCGGACCAATCCCATCACGTAAAGCGCTTTCGGATCGAGTTTCTCGACCATCACAACGCCACCATCACCGACGTAGAACTGGTCTCCGCCGGAAGCGGCTGCTTTGATCAGATTGACCTCCGCCGAGCGCGGTGCGAGTCGAGGGGAATACCCGACCTGATTGACGCCGTCGCCGCGCTGTGTAGCGGCGATCGCTTCCTGTTTGATTTCGTCACTGGTGCGTGCGTTGGTGATATCTACCTTTGGGCCGGCATCTTTAGACAATCCACCTGCGTGAAATAGAACTGACAGCAGGTCCGCTTCCGATGCCGGAATCCGTTTGAATCCTGGGTCCTCAACGGCGCCGACGACCAGAACTCCAATCTCTTTTTTCTTCTTCATCGCGACGGTGACGTGCGGTGCGCGATATAGCCCGCGTTGAATCGACGCCTGAGCGACGGCCGCCTCGGCTTCCTCCAGCGACATTCCCGCGAGAGGCAGTAGTCCGACCATCGCCAGGTCGCACTGCCCGTCTTTTCGGACGCGGGCGGGAAAGCTGAACACGTCGCGGGACGAAAGATTCGCCGCAATGCTGACCTGCAGCAGATCTTCTGCAGCAATTTGATCGCTGTCTGAAGCTCCGCTACTCAGTCGAGTGAAATCAATGAGCTGCGGATTCTGATTGGTGGAAGCGACCAGAGCCGGTGGCAATTCGCCCGCGAAATAGTGGTTCGAATGCATCGAGAGACAGCCGACACTGGAAGTGAGTGTCAGTGACAGACAGAACACCAGTGCGACACGGCGACATGGAGGCGTCCGGCAGAAACAGCGGTCCCGATCACGCAGCGCCGGAGACGCAGCCGTCTGAACGGTGTCATGCATGGAGGGAGAGAATCCGATGTCCAGCTCGTCACGTGGCTTCGGACGAATACCGCTTGACGAGTGGAAGACAGGAGAAGGGAATAATTCCGGATTTGCGAGCCGAGTGAGGAAGGGATTGGGGATGTGTCACGTGGAAGAGATCAACCCACGTGACACAATCGGCGCGTGTTCCGGATGAGGGGGCGGAACCAGTATGGGATGACAAATCTGGTGTCAATATGGATGCCGGTTGTGCGCGTGATCGATTCCGTTGACCGACCAGTCCTGCTGCAGGCACGTGTTCAGTCCGGCTCGGCATTCACGCCAGACGACGGCCGTACTGCGATGCGTAGTAGTCGCGATACGCGCCGCTGCGAACACGTTCGACCCAGTTCGTATTCGAGAGATACCAGTCAATCGTCTCTTTGAGACCGGAATCAAAATCGACCTGCGGTTTCCAGCCG
>CAYSJO010000682.1:0-4241 GCA_964431285.1 uncultured Planctomycetaceae bacterium | reverse complement strand
GACTGATGCGACCCAAGCCGGTCAGAAACTCGGCACACCCGCGTATATGGCCCCGGAACAGGCTTCCGGCCGGGTCGCGCACATGGATGAGCAGGCGGACATCTACGGTCTGGGGGCGATTCTGTTCGAGATCGTGACCGGCCAGTCACCGCATCAGCGGGACACAACTGACAGCGTCACCTCCGATATGACCACTCTGTTGCACCGCATCGCGACCGGCGAGACGCCTCGAGTTCGTTCGATCGACGAGACGATTCCGGAAGAGCTGGAAGCCGTCTGTTCGACAGCAATGGCAAAACATCGAGATGACCGTTATCGGACTGCAAACGACCTGAAAGCGGCCCTGCTCGAGTTTCAGGTCCACGCGGAGAGTATCGAACTGGCCGGCCAGGCGAACAGCGATCTGACCGCCGCTCGACAGAGCGGCGACTACGACGACTTCAGTCGCGCGCGGTTCGGTTTTGAGACCGCGTTGGAACAATGGCCCGAGAATTCGCACGCGACAGACGGGCTGAGAGCAGATCGAATCGACTACGCCCGCGCTGCATTCGACCGTGGTGACTTCGACCTGTCGCTTTCTTTGCTGGACACTGATGACTCCGACCATTCCAGTCTGAGGAGCAGCATTCAGGCGGCCGCGACGGAACGTGCGTCGCGCTCCCATCGTATTCGCCGTCTGCGTCGTTTTGGACTTGCGGCCAGTCTGACGATTGCCGTACTCGCTAGCGTGGCGGTCGTGTGGATCAATGGCGCACGGTCACTGGCTGAAGCGGAACGGACCAATGCGATTCATGCCCAACAAGAAGAAGCCCGGCAACGGAAACTGGCCGTTGATGCCACAAAGGCGGCGAGAGAACAGGCGAGACGAACCGAAGCGCAGTCGCAAAGAGCGATATCGAACGAAGCCTTGGCGAATCGAAACCTATACGCCGTCCGGATGAATTTGATCCGGCGCAATTGGGACAACTTTCAAGTCGGATTGGCTCTTGAGTTCTTGGAGCAGACTCGCCCCACAGATGTCGACAAAGACATCCGTGGGCTCGAATGGGATATGTGGAGTCGCCTGTGCCACAGTGACATGATGACTCTCGGCGATCGTAGGACACGAATATATGACGTGACATATTCCCCAGATGGTGATTTTGTGGCTGCGGCGTGCAGCGATGCTGTGCGAATTTGGAATTCCATAACCGGTCAAGAGTCAATGGCGTTCCATACCAACGAAGCCGGCGCCACTTGCCTGGCCATTAGCGCCGACGGACGACACCTTGCGGCGGCTGGGATTGGACCTGAAATCCACATTTGGAGTCTGGATTCGAGCTCATCTCATAGGGAGCTGACTGGTCACGCCGAGCGAGTAGCGTGTCTCAGTTTCAGTCATGACGACACGCGTCTTGTCAGCGGTAGTGGCGACAAGACCGTTCGACTCTGGGATCTCGGTTCCGGAATCGAACTGCTGAGAATCGCCGATTATACCAGTTACATTCACGGCGTAGCGTTCGATCCATGCGATTCGAAGATAGCAGCATCAACGTCGGGTGGAGAGGTCCGGGTTTCGCACTCGAACGACGGGACTACCGCTTGGACAGTCAAGGGTCCCAGATCCGCTATGTCGCTCGACTACAGTCCGGGCGGAGACACTTTAGCGATCAGTAGTCGCGACGGCTCAGTCACTGTTTACGAGAGCACAACCGGGAAAGAGAGGCTCACGATCGACACGGGATCGATGTTGCAGTGTGTGAGCTACAGCCCTGATGGAAAACGATTAGCCGTCAGCGGGTGGAACGCCGCCATTTACGTCTTTGACGGAGATTCTGGTGGTGAGGTATCTGTAATCAGGGGTCATACAGGTCTTGTTTCTGGCCTGTGCTACAGTCCAGACGGATCGGAACTCGCATCTGTCAGTACCGATGGAACCGTCAGGATATGGGACACCGCGATCGGTTCCGGGCCGATTCAGTTTGAGACAGGCGAACCAGTCGCGTCACTGGCATTTAGTCCGGATGCTCGGCTCGTCGCTGCGGGCGTACAAGGGGCAGTTACATCTTTTGATCTACACCGAATTGGAAAGACACGGCGATGGCGTGTTGACGCCACCGGCGTCGTTTCAGAGACACAGGATTGCGTTGTGATCAGCGACGACGCAACAGTCGTCGCAACATCTGATCGCCGAAACACTATCAAAATTCGTGACCTTGAGAACGCGACGGAAGTCTCGACAACGCAGGGACACGACGACTTAATTTGGAGCCTAGCCATCAGTCGGGACGGAAAACGGATTGTATCCGCCAGCAAGGATGCAACACTGCGGGTCTGGAACGCGATGACCGGAGTACTGGAGTCCGCAGTAGAATTGAAGACTGGTGTGACAAACAGTGTCAGCTTTGGCCCGGATGGTTCAACCGTTGTCTCTTCGAACGGCGTGGAAGAAGTTGGGATCTGGCGCAGCGCTGATGGCGCTAAACTACAATCACTCGGCGGTGGGGCGTCGAACACATTGCTGTCAGTCGTGATGGAGTGCAAATCGCACTCGCTTCGGGGGCCGACATCGCGGTCTGGAACACTGAGACCGGTGAGAAAACGCTCACGCTCACAGGGCACACAAACGGCGTCAGCACCCTCACGTTTTCACCAGCGGGAGATCGGCTAGTGTCGGGCAGTTTTTATACGAGTGACGGTTCGTTGCGCATATGGGACTTGTTAACTGGCAGTGAGCTGGTAGCCGTAAAGCAGCCAAAACGCCAAGCGAGATGCGTAGCGTTAAGTTCCGATAGCAACTGGCTTGCGGCGGGATATTCAGACGGAATGGTATCTGTATGGGATTTGAGGCGATCAACTCCACGGATGGAGGCCGAGCGACAGGCACGGAGGCTGCTGAAACTGAAACGCGATGGCGTCAAATCACTCGAAGATCTTCAGGCGATGATCCGCTCCGATAAGACGATTAGCGACATGGTCCGGAAGCAGGCACTCGACTGGGCGGAGCTGTTCTGGAAGAACCGGGAGTCCGACCAGGATTAGTGGCAACCTCTCGCGAGTGTCGCGAAACGGCATCAGCATCCGCGTGAAAGAATGTGCATCCAGGGGCCTGACCGTTCCTTTCTGGGTGACTCGGGAACATCCCGTCGAAAGAGCCCGCGAACGTTTCGAACGCGGCTGGATGGACACTCCCGGCGGAGTCGAGATTCTTACGACGGCTGTCCTTCCGACCAAGAGCAGAGGCCCAGACTAATCTCTTATCACTGAGATCCTGAGCAATATGGTCAGAAAATCAGGAGGTGGACTCACGCAAAGGCGCGAAGACGCAAAGGGCAGGACGAGTGTGCTTTTTCTTCTTTGCGTCTTCGCGCCTTTGCGTTAGCCCTGTTTGGTTCCGGCTAGTCCAGATTAAGGAACACTCATCTGCGCTAATTGTCGCTCATGTTTCACGTGACGACTGTCGCCCGGATCAGCGTCGATCAGTGTTCCTGCCGGGTCAGCGACGAAACTTGACTCAACTGCAACACGTCTTGAAAAGCCATTGCTTCGCGTCGATATCGAAGCGGATATTCTCATCGGCTTCGGAGCAGTCTGGGGTAGTGACCAGAAAGTTGAAGAATGATCCTCACATTGATGCGCAGCGCAGGTGCTCTTGTCACGAGTCTCGTCGTTGCGATGGTGCTGATCGTTGCCGTCGAAGCCATTAGCGAGGTCTTCCATCCCTTTCCGCCGGGAGTCGATCCCACTGACTTCGAAGCATACAAGGCTCACGTTGCAAGGTATCCGCACTGGTTGCTGGCAGTGGCAGGCGCCCTTTGGGTCGGTACCGTGTTCGTGAGCGTTTGGCTGGCAACCCGCCTGGGAGCAGGCAGGCATCCCGCACACTGTATCGCGGTCGGCTCTCTGCTCGTCGTGGCCGCCGCATTCAACATGTACATGTTGCCGTACCCCATCTGGTTCGAAGTACTCACTCTACTGGCCTTTGTGCTGGCCATCTTCAGGGGCGTCAAGACTGGCGTGGGGCACAAGCGAACCGTCCCGGTGCTGAGTCTGAACCGGACTCTCCAAGTAATAACGGCATGTAGCGCCGCCGACCGGGCAGGCCAAGCGGGCGGTCACTCGCTTCCGTCTGAAGCTTCAACCCTGTCCGTACGCCTTGCCGGGCCAGTTCTGCCACCAGTCCTGGAAGACCTGCAATTGCGATTCGGCGAATCGCTGCTGGCTGGGGCTGAGTTTGTCCGTCGCGTTGAAGTGGTGCTCGT
>CAYSJO010000681.1:0-24035 GCA_964431285.1 uncultured Planctomycetaceae bacterium | reverse complement strand
AGCCACGAATCTGCACGAAATGCTCACGTCACTGGGCGTCGACACACTGATCGTGACCGGTCTGAGTACGAGCCATTGCGTGTACGCGACATGCCGTGATGCAACCGACAGCTTTCGAGTGATTGTGCCGCGTGAAGCCGTCGGCGAGCGGTGCGAAATCATGCACCGCGTAAACCTGCTGGACATCGATATCGACCTGGGCGACGTCATGGATGTGACCGATGTCGTGGATGCGATTCGCACGAGCCAGGTTTAATTCTGGTACGTAGCCAGTCGGAATGGCTGCCCCCAAATGCGGACTCGACGGGAAGAATCCGAGTGCCGTCAGCGCGTTTTTCTGATCGTCCAGAATCGTGTCGGGCGGCAGATTGAGTGCTTGAACGGTGGTTTCGTCGGGGATAGCATGTGCCGCAGAACCTCTGCCGTGCTCGACACGGCGCCGCAGAATGTTGGCCCAATGACTATCTATATGGGTGCCTGGTCTGTTCGGCTGCGGGTCATGCCGTTTTGACGGAAGACACGCCCCGGGTGGCGGGCTCCCCCCTTGGTTACCGGGTCACTCAGATACGGCTCCCTCGCCACTGGCAGAGGTATTTTGTGCGCCGATCAGTGTTATCCGTATTCACACTGTCTCCAGGGTGCGATTCTGATTCCTGTCGCCGCCACGGTCGAATCGCCTCTCGAACAACCGCATAAATGCGGTTATTACGAACATGATCCAGGTGCCCGTCTATCTCGACAATCACGCGACGACTCGGTGTGACCCACGCGTCCTGCAGGCGATGCTGCCGTACTTTTCCGAGCACTACGGGAACGCATCGAGTATCAGTCATCCATTCGGCGACAACGCTCGTGACGCCGTGGAACGCGCCCGTGAGCAGATCGCCGCGACGGTAAATACGTCGCAACGCAGTGTCGTTTTTACGAGTGGAGCGACCGAAGCCAACAACCTGGCAATCAAGGGGCTCATCACATCCAGACTGAGATCCGGAGCGGCAGTGCATCTGATTACAGATGCCGCGGAACACCGTGCTGTCCTGGACCCGGCAGGACGAATGAAACGTGCGGGAGCGCGGGTCACAGTGCTTCCTGTGGATCAATTCGGACGCGTCGACCCGCAATCAGTGGCGGACGCACTTCAACCGGACACCGCACTCGTCTCGATCATGCTGGCGAACAACGAAATTGGGACCATCAACCCGATTGAGGAAATCGCAGCCGTTTGTCGAGAACAAGACGTTCCATTGCACTGCGATGCGGTCCAGGGACTCGGACGTATCACGGTCGATTTCGAGAACGTCGGTTGCGACCTGCTAAGCATCACGGCCCACAAACTGTATGGACCGAAAGGCGTCGGAGCATTGATTGTTCGCCGCGGTCGCGGACGACTGCTTCTTGAGCCACTGCTCGATGGGGGCGGCCACGAAAATCAGCTTCGCAGTGGCACGTTGCCAGTCCCGTTGATCGTCGGTTTCGGAGAAGCCTGCCAGATCGCATCCGCTTGCCAGCAGGCGGACGCGGATCGCATTTCCTCGCTGCGAGACCGATTGTGGAACGGATTGCAGAGCCAGCTCGACGGACTGCATCTCAATGGGCACCCCACGAGGCGACTGCCTGGAAACCTGAATGTCAGCTTCGAGGGTGTGGATGGAGACGCCCTGATGAACCGCGTCACGAACATCGCTGTCAGTTCCGGGTCCGCCTGTACGACGGCCGATCCGGAACCGAGTTATGTGTTGCGGGCCACCGGACGCAGCGACTCCCTGACGCGGGCAAGTCTGCGATTTGGAATCGGGCGGTTCAACACGGAGGACGAAATAGACTTCGCCGTCGATCACGTTGCCAACGTTGTCGAAAAACTGCGATCACCGTCCATCACTCCAGGCTGAAGTCGCGTCACCGAAGTATGACTCCTGCCGACGCGATTTTCCCTTCGAACGGAAACGGTGCGCTGTACTCACCGACCGCCCCGTTGGCGTCCTGGCCAACCTGAAGACCGTCAATTGGCATCTGGCTCAGTGGACCGGAAACCGACCCACGGCCTACCCGTCCCTCGCCGGCATGCAACTCTACTGTTCCGTCTTTGGAGAGCGTCGCAGTCACGGTGACAGGTCCCGCATCCAGTGGCTGTGCCGCTTTCACAACCACGAGCTTGCCATCGTGCCGAGTAGCAAACGTCAGGATGCTGTTCTTCACGTACAGCGAGAAACCATGAGCCGTTCCGCCCTGAGCAATCAGGACACCGTTTTCGGCCCCCTTATCAATTGAGACTGTGACTTCCACAGCGCGGCCCTGTAGAAACGGAGCCTTCGCCTGTGGCAGAGCAGCCCCACCTTTCAATTCAAACTTCCTTTGCTTCCTGTTCAGTTGCGTTGTCTTTTTCTGACCACGCCACGCACCCAGCGGCAATACGTTGGCTCGCTTCGCCCACGTATCCCATTCGACGGACAGCTTTTCGACCAGCTCGGTCTCCTTATCGGCCAGGTCGTGCATTTCGGTCCGATCCGTCTCCATGTTGTAGAGTTCCCACGGTCGGTTCTCCTTTGCCACGAGCTTCCATTTCCCGGATCGAATCGCTCGATTGCTTTCGTGTTCCCAGAAAATCGGGCTCGGTCGATCGAGAGAATTACCGGTGAACGCCGGTCGCAAAGAGACGCCTTCCATCGGTTGGATCGCTTCGCCAGCAACCTCCGACGGATAGGTCGCTCCCGAAACGTCGACACATGTGGCCATCAGATCGATCAGATGTCCGGGCTGATGTTCGAGTTCTCCGTGCCGCTTGATCCTCTCCGGCCAATGGGCAATCAACGGCGTGCTGACACCGCCTTCATGCACAAAGTGCTTGTACTCGCGAAACGGAGTATTCGATACATTGGCCCAATTGATGCCGTAGGCGATGTATGTGTCCTCCGGCCCTGGAGTGATACCGGGACCTGTCAGTGTCGGCACTCCGGCTCGATTCTGTTTCGGGATGACACCCAGCCGAATCGCGTCGGCAGCGATCTTCGGCATTGATGCTTCGACCGGACGTTTGAAATCACCTTTGCGACCGACTCCTTCCTGGCAGCCGCCATTATCCTGCAGGAAGAAGATCAATGTGTTTTCAAATTCGCTATTCCGTTTCAAGGCCTCGGTGATGCGGCCGATTCCCTGGTCCATGCAATCAACCATCGCGGCATAGACTTCCATGTTGGCCGCTTCCCACTCTTTGTGCTCGAACTTATCCCAGTCTCCGACAAGCGGTGTGACGCCCCAGTCTTCTTTGACAAGCCCCAGTTCGACCACACGCTTTGCTCGACGATCACGAATTGCGGCGTAGCCTTCGTCATACTTGCCTTTGTACTTCGCAATGTCGCGTGGCAGTGCATGCATCGGCCAGTGAGCTGCCGTGTGGGCCACATACATGAAGAACGGTTTGTCAGCCTTGTTCTCCTGGAAGTGAGCGTCGACGAAACGGACTGCGTGATCGTTGATCGCGTTGGTGTAATAGAACTCCTCAGGTTGGTATTCGGGGTCGGTAAACGGTGAGATGTTCTGATTACCGCGTGTCAGAGTTCCCGGATCAAAGAAGCTGCCAGCGCCCGTAATCGTCCCGTAGAACTTTTCAAAACCTCGCTGCAAAGGCCAGTTGTGTTTCGATCCGTCTGGCTGCACCTGCTTAGTGACATGCCATTTTCCAACACCGTACGTGGAATAACCGGCGGGACGCAGTACTTCGGCGATCGTCTGACAACGTTTATTGAGGTCACCACAGTAACCGTCATGCCCCCGGTCGGTCATCATCCAGCCCACGCCTGCCTGGTGCGGATATAGTCCACTCAACAGACACGCTCGCGTCGGACAACAGCGCCCGGTGTTATAGAATTGCGTAAACCGCAGTCCATTCTCAGCCAGACCGTCCAGCGTCGGCGTCTCGATTTCGCCGCCATAGCAGCCGATGTCCGAATAGCCCATGTCGTCAGACAGGACGATGATAATGTTGGGCCGATCCTGAGCCCCGGCCGACAAAGTGACAACAGTGGCCAGCACGACAGCGGTCAATACAGACAAGCGAAACATCAGGCGTTCTCCCGGCCACTCAAAGGTAAAGGTCCATCGGGTCTTCCGGCGTCAGTACCGCACCACAGTAAAGGCATTTCGTCTGATCGGCTTTTCCAGGCCGGCTGCACTGCGGGCAATTGACAACGGCGCGAACTAGCTTTCCGTCCAAGTTCCCATCCCTCAGGTCGACTTCGCGAATCCGCTCCAGAAGTGCCTCGTTGCTGATCTCGGCATGTTCCGAGATCAGTTCACACAACGCGCGACAGACCAGTTGAAGTCGATCAACTTTAGTTCGCAGCGCCCGAACATCTTCAGTCAGCTCACCATCACGCCGCGCTGAATCCCGCCGCGTCTGATCGATTTTCAACTCGTTAAGGTAATCAGCCATCGCGATACCTGCTCAATCAAGCGTAGTTGATCAAATACGGGCTCGAGAACGAGCCGTGCTCTTTTACTCCTCCAATGCCGCCCAGTCGATGAGCTGGATCGGCTCGGGAATGATCTCCGTGAACTCGTTGCGCTGACTCGTGCGAACTCCTTTGCCTGCTCGCGACGTCACGTTGTATTTCATCTGACCAAAGCTCAATGTCGTGTCGTTGTTATTGATCACGCGAAGCGTGTCACTGGGTCGCGTGAGCAGCTTCGCACCAAGAACGACATCACCTTTCGCCAACTTAATTCCCCGCACCCCAATTCCAGGACCGGAGAGAATGGGCACTTCTTCAAGTGCGAAGTGAATGATCCGAGCCTGCTGAGTCGCCAGAAACATCGTCGTGTGGTCGCGAATCAACTCAACGTGGACCACCTGATCGCCTTTGCGTAATCGGCAGAACTTACGACCCGCGCGTGATGAGGGCGGGCGGAAAGTGCTCAACGAGACTTTCATGACCTGGCCATGAGCGGTCGCGATCAGGAGGTGCGGCAATGTGCTGGCATCATCTTCAGTTTCGTCGACCGGTGTGAATCGCGAATCCGTTGAGAGCGCGGCCACAATGCTCGCACCGTCGGCCATCCGCACGTGCTTGGCCAGTGGTTCACCATAGCCGGATGAGGCCGGTACCTGGTCAATCGCCAACGTGTAGGCGACGCCGTCGGACGAATACAGCACGGCACTGTCCACCGTACTGCCGGGCAGAACATCAAGCACCCTGTCCCCTTCCCGGACGCGTGTGCTTTTAACCTTCGCCAGTCGCCCGACGCGTTTGATCCAACCCTCACACGTCACAACGACGTTGGTGTTTTCCTTAACGATGTATGTCTCGGCGGCGAACTCTGTGATTTCTTCGGAAGAACCGACGCCGGTCTTCCGCTTGTCGGCGAACGCGTCGGCAATCTCGATCAACTCTTTCTTGACGATCTGCCACAGTTTTGATTCCGACTTCAGTATGTTTCGGATGCGGCGAGCTTCCTTTTCCTTTTCATCCAGTTCCGCGCGGATGTCGTCGATCTCCAACTTGGAAATGCGGTAGAGCTGCAGTTCCAGGATCGCGTTCGTCTGCAACTCGTCGAGGGGAAACGCCTTCATCAGTTTGGCGGCAGCATCCTGCTTGCCGGACGAGTTGCGGATGATCTTGAGGGCCTTGTCCAGACCGTTAAACACGATCATGAAGCCTTCGAGGATGTGAATGCGTTTCTCAAGCTGCGCAAGCTGGTACTGAAACCGCCGTCGTACAGTTTGCTGGCGGAAGTCGAGGAAGTGCTGCAGCATCTCGACAACATTCATCCGCGCGGGCGCGAGCATCCCCGTTTCGTCCGGCGCCAGTGCCGTCGCGTTGTAGGAAAAATTCTGTTCAAGATTTGTGTGTTTGTAGAGGTAGGCGATCACAGCCTCGGCATCGGCGCCGGGCTTGAGTTCGAGAACAACACGCAAACCGTTCTTCTCATCGGTCTCGTCGTTGGCATCGACGAGCTGCGGCAGTTTGCGGCTGGCGATTACCCCACCAATCTCGGCAACCAGTGGGCCAGTCTCTACGCCGTAAGGCACGGAGTAGATCACGACACGGTCCTTGACCTCACGACGCTTCTCTTTGTCGAACCGCCATTCACCGCGGACTTTGACTGACCCGCGCCCGTCTTCGTACATCCTCCGGATATCGCGTCGGTCGCTGACGATGCGTCCGCCGAGTGGAAAATCGGGACCCTTGATGAACTTCATGAGCTGCGGGACGGTCGCGTTCGGACTGTCGATCAGATGCACACAGGCCTTGATGACTTCGCCCAGATTGTGCGGCGGAATACTGGTCGCCATACCCACCGCGATTCCCTGCGTCCCATTAACCAGCAGGTTCGGAAACCGAGCTGGCAGAACGACGGGCTCCTGCTTCTCACCGTCGAACGTGGCCCGCATTTCGACAGTGTCGAATCGCAGTTCCTGCATGAGCTGCTCAGCCAGCAGCGACAGTTTGGCCTCGGTATACCGATGCGCGGCCGCGGGCAGTCCCATCACCGAGCCGAAGTTGCCCTGCTTGGTGATCAGCGGATAGCGGAGCGAAAACTCCTGAGCCATCCGTACCAGCGCGTCATAGACTGCCAGGTCGCCGTGCGGGTGATACTGGCCGATCGTGTCGCCGATGATGCGGGCGCACTTGCGTGTCTTGCCGTTGTTCAACAGTCGCAAACCATCGAACATCACGAACAGAATGCGGCGGTGAACTGGCTTGAGCCCGTCGCGCACATCGGGCAATGCGCGTGACTGGATGACCGACAGTGCATAGTTGAGATACCGTCGCCGCGTCTCCTGGCTGATGGAGACATATTCAAGCCGGTCATGCTCGGGTTGATCAGAAGCCACGCTGAGCTGCTCAAAATCGCCGTTGCCGTCACCATTCTGAGGATTATCGGAGCGGGACTTATCGCTGATGGCACGGACTTGCTTCTGTGCCTTCTTCTTTCGTGAACTCGATGCCTTCTTCTTCGCCAAGGGATCCTCCCGAAACTTCGCTCGAAGCAATTCACCGCAAGCCGGACCGCCGCACGTCTCGAACGGACGGCTTCGATTCCAGGCTGACTCGTACGCATCCAGCGTATGGAAAAGCGACGTACCGGAACGTCGCCGAGATCGCGGTCGTGATGCGGCAAAGTGTAACGATCAGGGAGAGTTTTCCCACCACAGTGAGTCACCGGATTGTACCCGTCACAACACTTGTCAGGATTCTAAGGCTGTTCGTAAGTCCTTACGTACCAACAGATTCTGCAAACACCACCGAATCGACTCGAAGCTCACAGAATGATTCATCGGAGCAATCCGCAGCGACCGAATTCACGTAGTGCAGGAGCCTCTGAACGATCACCGTTTCGAGGTAACTGCACACAAATAACCGACCGACACGGATGTCGGCTCGTGAAGCCCGTTCAAGCGGCCCGGGGGAGAGTCATGATTCGCAGCTCACTACCACTGTTTGCAGTTCTGTTGACCAGCGTCTGTCTGGATCAGGCTGTGGCTCAAGTCCCGTACCCATACCCAACCTCTCGGGCCCGCAGTGGTTACGCCGCGCCCCAGCGGATTGCCGCCCGAGCGATGTCGCATCCGCAGCCCCGGCGGGAAATGTACGGGCCAACGGTCGCCAAAGGTCAATACCCACAACTGGGAGCGCCGCTTTATCCAACACCGAGCCAGGACATTCCAGTTCAGGTCGGAGGCACGATGTACACGAACCAGGCATTCGCACCGCATGAGATGATGCATGAGCACGAGTATCGAGGGCTGTACCCACCGTTCTACTACCGCGTCCGTGGCAACTGGCTGCTGACACCCTTTGGCATGGAATCGCATGACCGATGGGAGTTGATGGGTACGGAAGTCAAAACGAAATACAGCTCGAGAATTCCGTGGAAGGCACTGTTCATCCCACCGATGAATACCAACGTCTTCAACCTCGGCCGAAACCGAAACTAGCAATTCAAGACAGAATGCCTGCCCGAATTCGCCGGGTCTGAAACCCCGGCGTGGAAACAGAAAATCCATCTGTTCCCGGTTCCTCAAACTACGCAATCAGGGACGACGATATGCTGACTCGATTCAAGCCAATTCGACTGCGGGTCGCAATCGCCGTGTGCTTGCTCGTCCCGACCGGACTGCTGGCTCAGGACGCACCAGCTCAACCTGCACCGGCGGCACCACCGAAACCAGCTGCACCAACTCCGGCAGCCGAACCGGCAGTGCCACCAGCACCTGCGCCGGTACCCGCCCCGGTTCCGGCGACGCCTGCTGTAGCGGACCCAGCGCAGCCTGTTGATGCAACTGCCGAAGAACCAGCCACTACACCATCAGAAGCAGCAGACGGAGTTGCAAAAGTTCCAACGGCCGGTTGCCGCGCCTACGGTGTCGGGAAAACGTGTGGACCTCAGGGATGTCGTGCCGTGGCCGGTGGTCAACCGTCGGCCGGTTGCAACGCCTGCGGATCCGCGACGAATCAGCTTGGTGGATGCATGAACGGCGCCTGCCCGAACTCGGCACCCTGCTTTGCTACATCCAGAACATCTCTCAGCCCGGAAGTCTGCGCCGGTCGCCCATATACGGTCGGCGACCTGAAACGTGACCTGTGGATGTGGGAATGTGGTGTCAAGCAGGATCTCGGCCTGGGGCCGTATCGGCAGCCCAACGCCGTCGACTTCTGGCTGCAGCAGCAGCGAATGGAGTTCGAATGTCGCCGGGCGTACCGCAATCACGTTTGGGGAGCCCATTTGCACAACAAGATGAACTACTTCAAGCCGCGTGGTTGCTGTGGTGAGGGCTGTGCTCCCTTCGGTCAATACGAGCGAATTTACGCCACGCAGCCCGACTACTGGGACGCACGTGACAGCCAATTGTATGCGGCCCCGGCCACGAACGTTCCCACGGCCATCCCACTGCCTCCGAATGTGCACTACCAATACAACTTCGGCTGGGGCACTCCATCGAGTCGGTTGACACCTGTCTCGTCCCTGGTCCGTCCGCGTTTCTAATGACGTTCAATCAGGTGTGTCCTACGGCTAACAGCTCGAAATCCAACAAAAGTCCCGATACTGAAAGCGGAAACATGACGCTTCACACCGCTCTTCGCTCGTCCATGCTGTGCCTGGCTGGGGTCGGCCTGTTCACCACGACACTATCCGCACAGGACGGGGCTGCCCGAGTTCCTGTCCCGCACCCGGACAAAATCTACCGGTACTACGCGCACCTACCGGCCAAACGACGACAGCCGCCGAACCCGACATACTGGACCTATATGCCACTGCCGTTTCACGGCTGTTGCAATACCTGCGGCCAGCCAAATTGCCCCGGGCACAAGGGCGTGTGGACAAAGCCGGCAGTTCGCTGGCTACTGGACCCCGATTACTACGCCCTGCCGCCAGACTATGGCTGGTCTCATGTTGGCAACCGTCCGATCAGACGAGTCCAGCCCGTCTATCAGAATTACCGCCCCGAACACTTTGCTGGAGAACGGGGCGCCGGCCCACCCGCTGGAGCTCGACGCTATCCAATCATTGCGCAGCCGACGGACACAACACAGATGGGTTATTACTACCAGACAGTTCCCGTCTGGCAGCCGAAGAACATTCTGCCGCAACCACCCGATCCCCGCACGTGGCATGTGCGCAACTGCGAAATGGCGCCAGACGGTACGTTCTGGCAATGGTGTCGCATCAACCATGCCTGGGTACCCCAGCATATGATTCCCAACGCAGCGCAGCCAGCCCCCGAGAAACTCAAAGCCGTTCCCGAGGAACTTCCGCCAGTACCGGTTCCAGTCCCAGTTCCCGTTCCACAGCCTAACGATCCGGAAGCGCTTAATAAGACGATCTACAATTCCGCTGTCCGCCGCGCGTCGTATTAGGCGGAACATCGTCGCTTCGCTCCTCGGTCCGGCCTACACGTTTTTCACGGACTGCTATTTTGGGGAACGCCGACGAATCCGAGGGTATGTAACTGGGAATCAATTGACCCTTACCGACGTGGGCGTTTGCGGTAGTCGAGTGGCGGCTTCTGGCCGTCCTGCATGAGTGACTTGTATTCGCGCTCGCCAATTCGAACGGCGTGTTCGTCCTGTGCTTCCTGGAGTGTGACCGGACTCGTGAAGAGGTCCCAGGCAGATGCGGCCAGGACGCGGCCCGCCAGATTCAGACCCTTGCGCCCGACCGTTGTGCCGCCGGCTGCAACGGCCTGCCACGAATGCCCGGGCGTTCCCGGAACCCAGCAGGCGGTTGTGAAGCCGGTTGTTGGGACCAGCCAGGACACGTCACCGACATCCGTCGAGCCCTTGCCGATACTTCCGCTGCGGTCTTCGACTGTTTTGATGCTGTCGAGCGATGGACGCCGCTGCAATGTTTCCTGAATCCTCACGGCGAACTGCAACTCCTCGTCCGTGTAGGTCAGGTCAACCAGTTCCTTAAGATTTCGCATCGTCACGTCGGCAAGCATGTTATTCGGCAGTATCTCTCGAATACCGCCTTCGAAACGGATTTCAAGTCGGGTCTCAGTCGCCAGGGCCCCGGCCCGAGCACACAGTAGAAGGCGGTCATACAAAGCCCGGACGACGTCGCCGTCGGGATGACGAATGTAGTAGTAGACCTCACTGAAGTCCGGCACGACGTTGGGGGCTCGACCACCCGACGTAATGACATGGTGGATGCGCGTCATGTCCGGTGTGTGCTCGCGCAGCAGTTGAGCGGCGAAGTTGGTCAGTTCGACGGCATCCAGTGCCGAACGGCCCTGCTCCGGAGCTCCGGCGGCGTGTGCCGACTTGCCGTGAAAACGAAACTTGACCGCCATGCGCGCCAGTGTCGATCGGTCGCCAGCCGAGTTCTCGTGACTGGGATGCCAGTGCAGGACGGCGTCACAGTCTTTAAAGGCTCCAGCCTGTGCCATGAAGACTTTACCGCTGCCGCCTTCTTCCGCCGGACAGCCGTAAAACCGAACTGTGCCCTTCAGCTCGCCAGCTTCGATGCGTTCGGCGATCGCGATGGCTGCAGAGGCCGAGGCTGCTCCGAACAAGTGATGCCCGCAGGCGTGACCGTTGTCGGCATCGGGCCGGGGCTCGCGAATGGGGACATCCTGCTGAGAAAGTCCGGGCAGCGCGTCGTATTCACCGAGGATGCCGATCACCGGCTTACCGGATCCGAATGTGGCGGTAAACGCAGTGGGGATACCTGCGGTCTTCCGCTCGACCTTAAAGTCGGCAGCCGCGAGCAGGCCAGCCAGTAACTGGGCGGATTCCGTCTCCTGATACCCGACCTCGGCCAGTTCCCAGATTTGTCGTGCGACCGTCCAGACTTCGTCGTCGCGATCATTGATGGACTTGTAGAGGGTCTGTTTGTCCGCCTGGGCTGAGCTGTGCAGCAGGCACAGGACGCACATCAGGATGGCGGCGGTTCGCGTGGTCATCGAAGTGATCATGATCGTTTTGTCCTGCTCAGGTCCGCCGAATATTGGAAGTGGTAGAGGCGAGGAATCCTGGAAGCGTCCCGACAGACGTGCAAGGGCCGCGGAAGATGCGGAATTTCCGGAAGACTTTTGTCACCCGATGGGATCGACTCGGTTCGTCGTGATCCGGCGAACGACAAACGAACAAGTGCAATTAAGTGTCACCTTTCACTGAGCCACCAGTTAAGCTTAGACACTGCAAGTCAGGGCTGTCGGACCCGTGATCAACGAGAGCACTATGCGAAACCTGCTGCTGGTGACAGTCTGCTGTTTGTTCGCCCCTGGGACACTATGGGCACAGAACGCGGCCGCCCGGAAGGCGGACGCCGAATCTCCGCTGCGAGTCATCAATGCGGAATTCGGAGCCTGGGAAGCAGGTACGGATGACGAGATACGCTGGCTCGTGCTGGACGTGACCGTGACGAACACGTCCAGTGTAGAGTTGATTGTGCCGGTACAGGCCTGGCAGCTGAACATTGCCGACGAGCAGTTTTCCCCTAAGCCGTTGGCGGACTCGTTTGGTGACTATTACGTCTTCACCGGGTTCGCTGGAGGGGATGTTGTTGATCACGACGACCTGGTGATGAACGAGCTGAAGATCGCAGCGGGGAATTCTGCTCGGACCTGGGTCACTTTTCCAGATATCCCGCCGGGAACGGACGTGCCGAAAATGGTGCTTGCGTGTCAACCGAACGAAACCGTGAAACTCAAGGTTAACTTGAATGTTCTGTTCGCCGAACGGCTTGGCCTGTCGGTGGAACGACTCGGCCCCGGTAACGGAGTGGCGCTGCTCCAGATTAAGGGGAGGCTGGACGCGATCAATGTTGGAACGCTGGCGGATACATTCGAGACGTCGATCGAACAGGGGGTGTCCCGATTTGTCGTGTCGCTGAACCAGGCCGCGGAGCCACCCGACGTGGAAGTCGTGGATTGGCTTCGTCAGATCGCAAGATCGTCCGGTCTCGACGAGATGTACCACCATCGATTTCCATCGCCACCGACCAATCGCATCGCCGTCCATATGGTGAACTTCGAGAGTCGGGATGACTCCCCTAATGACGCGACGAACGACTGGTGGGAACGCAACACTCATGACTCGCTGGCGGCGGCGGCAAATGCCGCGATCCGGCCGCTGTGCCGACAGGCTCCGCGAGGCACGCTGTTGCAGGAGATTCGCAGCGGACACCCGTTGTCGCGCCAGGCCGTGCTGATCGGCGGAGCACAGAAGCTGGCAACAGGCGACCTGCCGCTGATCGTCCGACTGACGCAGGACGAATCGCCCGGCCTTCGACAGGCAGCAGTCAGCGCGCTACGCCAGTTCGGCGAGGACGTTGCGATTGAAACGCTGACCCGCCTGGCCAGTCAGAACGACACCGACCTCGCGACGGCGGCGGTCGAAAGCCTGGCCGCATCACGGTACTCGGTGGCACACACCCAACTGGCGAAACTGTTGGAACAGAACGAGCCTGGACTGCGCGGCCGCGTACTCGCCGCCATGGCCGCGACGCCTCGTCCGGTCTGGTCGGAACCGCTGTATCAACTGGCATCCGATGGCGATCGAGCTGTCCGGGCTGAAGTACTCAGCGCGCTGACGGCTGTCGGACATCCCGGACTTCCTGGACTGTTGCGGGAGAGTCTGCGGGATGCCGATGCCTCATTGAGTGCCGCGGCTCTGACGCAACTCATGAAGCGGAACGACCCGGAAAGCGAGCAACTCGCCCTGCAGTGGACGCTGCGACAACTGGCGACCGCACCGCCCTCTCGACAGGTCCTGCCATTCCTGAAGCGCATGCGCGATGCCCGGGCGATTCCGCTGCTGATGAAGCACCTGGGAGAACCGTCGAAACAACGCCAGGCAACGGTCCAGGCGATTCTGGCTATTGGCGACAAACGGGCCGCCGAAGAACTGGGCGGTCGATTCAATGACCTGAGCGGAGCGGAGCGAAAATCCGTCATCGCCGCACTGCACGCTGCGGGCAGCCCGATGTTCCGGCAACTGACCGAGCAGATCATGACGGGAAAGAGCAGTAAGCTTGTGGACCAGGTGGCGGAATTGCTTTCCGAGGATGCCAGTCCCTGGGCGGTCGATCTCCTCAGCACCGCCATGTCGAACGCCACGAAGAAGAAGCGATTTATTCCTCTGTGCCAGGCGCTGGCAACCATCGGTTTGCCACAGGCTCGCTCCGTACTGCGTCAGGCGGCAGGTCCTGACGCTGAGAAATTTCGCGGAGTAGCTAAGCAGGCGCTTGAGTCGCTGTATCAGAATTCGCCGGCCATGCAGTTTGTGATTCAGGGAATGAGTGCCTACCAGGATGAAGACAACCTGACGCTCGCTCTATTGCATCTCGAACTGGCCGTCGAAGTTGATCCTGAGCTGCCGTACGCACGTCAGGAACGTGGCAACATGATCCTGAGATTACCGACGGTCGAAACGAAGCGACTGCAGGACGCACGGACAGACTTCGCGAAGCTGCTGGAAATTGACCCGACCGATACATTCGGGCACACAGGTCTGAGTCTGGTGGATGTGCGTCTGGGCGATCTTGAGCGCGGCATCGCATCCAGTGAGAAGCTGCGTGAGAGCCATCGTCAGGACCCGCTGTTTCTCTACAACATGGCATGCGTCTACGGGCGAGCGATTGAATCTTTGGAATCTCAGGACGAGCCTCCGGTGAATCGCGAAGAGCTGATCAGCACGTATCGGCAGAAAGCTCTGGACGACCTTCGCAGCTCAATCGCCAATGGACTGGACGACTACAACAAAGAATGGATGACGCGCGACCCGGATCTGAAGACGATCCAGAGCAGCCCTGAATTCAAGAAGCTGTTCGAGTCTGGTGATGGTCCGGATGAGTAGGCCCGGTTCCTACCGGCCGTTTCGCTGAATTCGTCAGCTGATTGGGGCCGGTGGAACCGGCCCTACCGTCAGTCGCAAGCGATGACACATGAGACGACGCGGTAGGGCTGATATTAGGGGAATCCCGCGACATCACTATGATCTGCCGAAACCGTTGTCCCCCCGTCAGGAGTCGGCCATGAAGGCGATCGTCAGGACAGGATGCATCCTGCTCGTTCTGTCCGTAATTCCCGTCACGGCTGAAGACACCGACGACTCAACAGCAGAACGCAAGCGTTTCCGTCCGATGATCGAGGCTCACGAGGTACGTCCTCATGTTGAGTTTCTGGCCAGCGAAGAAATGCGAGGTCGTCGCGGCCGTGATGCTTTAAAGGCCGCCGAATATCTGCGGGCGCACTTCGAGCGATTGGAACTACAACCTCTGTTCACAGATGGCGGCTACATCCAGCGTATCCCCGGGCCGCCGCGCGATGATGGCACCGAAACACGGTACGGTCAGAACGTCGGCGCGTGGTTGCCAGGCAGTGATCCGAAACTGCGAGATGAGTTCATTGTTGTCAGCGCCCACTACGACCACCTGGGAATGCGCGGCGGGGAAGTCCATCCCGGTGCTGATGACAACGCCAGTGGCACTTCGATGCTGTTGGAAGTGGCCGAAGAATTCGCCGCGTTGAAGCCGTCTCCAAAACGCAGCGTGGTGTTTATTGGCTTTGATCTGGAAGAGCGTCTGTTGTGGGGATCACGCTGGTTTGCATCGCATCCGCCATGGCCGATCGAACAGATCAAGCTTTTCACGACGGCCGACATGATCGGTCGATCGCTGGGTGACCTGCCCTTGGAGACAGTGTTCGTGTTGGGCAGCGAGCACGGACACGGCCTCGACGCAACACTGGATGAGATTGGTGAGCCTGATGGACTGACCACCGCCCGCATGGGAATCGATCTGATCGGGACGCGCAGCGATTACGGTCCGTTTCGCGACCGGAAGATTCCGTTCCTGTTTTTCTCCACAGGCGAACATCCGGATTACCACAAGCCGACTGATCTCCCGGACCGCATCGACTACGAGCAGGTCGCCGCAGTTTCGAGTTTGATTTTTCGCATTACACGAACGGTCGCAGATGCTGACACAACGCCCGAATGGGACGGCGACGTTGAACCTCAACTGAGTGAAGTCCGCTCGGTCCACCGCATTGCTACAACACTGTTGGCTACCGGCGAGGGCAAGCTGAGCAACTTTCAGAAGTTCATTGTTAACCAGGCCGAGGTCACGACGCGACAGATTCTGGAACGCGGAAAAGTTACGCCGGATGAGCGTGTAGCGCTGATCCGCATTGCCCAAATCCTGCTGCTGTCCGTTTTCTGACGCGTCGGGTTACAATGCGGGGAATTATCCTCACTGTGCCCAATCCTGCGATGCTCCGGACGCCGCCATGCTGTCGACTGAGGAGACGTATGCAATGCTCGGAAAGGAGGGTCTGTGGGCTACCGTTGTCCGCTCTCACGAAGTGCTTTCAGCAGCCTCGGTACCACACGTTGTGGTCGGTGGCGTGGCTGTCTTGACCCTGTCGAAGCTGATCGAATCCAAGCTGGCCTGCGGACCTGGAAATATGCGCCGCATGCACCGGGACTTTGCTGACGTCGTCGAGTTGATCGTGGTTCACGACCTCAGTCGCTCGTTCGCACGCCACCTGCACAAGTCCCTGCGCAAGGAGTTCCACGCACTGGTGCTCCGAGCGCGCGGCCAGGACTGACCCGATCTCCAGTTGTCACGCCACTGGCCTGGCTTCAGGCTCGGGCGAATTGGCCGTCCCATCGGTCATCAGGGACACAGCAACAAGCGTCAGGAAGCCCAGCGGGATCGTCACGATACCTGGCTGACTGAATGGAGTGAGAGCATCCTCGGCCGGTAACCCGTAGACCTTTGCGAATGTATCGGCGCTGAGCAGAATCCAGCCGAGCGAACTCACCATGCCGACGATGACCGCGGCGATGATGCCCTGCTTTGTCGTTCGCTTCCAGAACAGCAGCATGATCAGTGATGGCAGGTTCGCCGAAGCGGCCACACTGAACGCCCAGCCGACCAGGTAGCTGACATTGAGATCCTCGAACAGGATTCCCAGCCAGATCGCAATCGCTCCGACGACGACCGACGCCATCTTCGCCAGACGGACCTGCTCCGCGTCGTTCAGTTTTATTCCGAAGAAGCTTCTGACCAGGTCATGAGTCACGGCTCCGGCTGAAGCAAGGATCAGGCCGCTGACCGTTCCTAGGACTGTCGTGAACGCGATGGCCGAGATAATGGCAAACAGCCATTCGCCCATACTTCGAGCCAGCAGTGGTGCGGCCATGTTGGACGTCGTGACATCCATCGCACCGCTCGTCATAGCGCCCAGCCCCAGATACAGCGTCAGCACATAGAAGAACCCAATGCTGGCGATGCCCACGATCGTGCTCTTACGAGCGCTGGCTGCATCCTTGACCGTGTAGTACCGAATGAGAATGTGCGGCAATGACGCTGTCCCGCAAAACAGTGCCAGCATCAGTGACAGGAAATTCAGCTTCTGAATCGGATCGTCACTGCGAATGCCACTGAAACGGGGATGCTCGCCCGGTCGCAGCACGTGACTGCCAGGCGTCGGCTTCTGAAAGTAGACAGTGGGCTTCGAACCGTCGGCTGCGGTGAACTTCTCATTTCCCCACAACACAACCGTGCTCTCCTGCAGTGTGCTGAAGAACGACAGCGGGCCTACTGGGCCAGATTCCGCTTTTCCGTCAGGCAACTCAAAGATGTGTCCAACCGAGTGAAGCTCCGGCTCTCCCTTCTTCTCACCTTTCGGCTTCCCGTTTACAAAGACTTCGCCGGCCTCGGTTTCCGTCAGTGTTTGAGCTTCCAGCAACCAGGTCTGGCGTCCCTGCGCGGTGTCAATTTCATGCCGTGTGAAGACCGCGACAGCTCCCGCTTCATCCCGATACCTCAGGAATGGCGTGTCGATCCATATCCCTTCCGGTTCGACTGGAGTCCATTTGCCTGGATTGTCATCGACATCGTCGGGATTCTGAATTGCCCTCAGACCAAGCTCCTCGCCCGTGCCTTCTGCCTTGAAGCCGTCATTGAGAATCATCAGGGTCAGAACGGCACTGAAAGCAACCAGCAACGAACCCTTCAGGAACTGGACCCATGTGGTCGAGACCATTCCGGCAGTGACGACAATGATGATCACCACGGCGCCGACAATGACGACGCCGACCCAGTGCGGGAATCCGAGCAGCGGGCGCACCAGTACGCCAGCTCCGACCATCTGCGGGATCAGATAGAAAATGCTCACAGCGAGCGTACTGACTCCGGCCGCCAGCTTAATGCCGGGCGACTGAAACTTCGCATCCAGCGCATCGGCGAACGTGAACTTGCCCAGCCGCTTCATCGGCTCGGCCACGACAAACAGCGCAACAATCCAGCCGGCCAAGTAACCAATTGAGTACAGGAATCCGTCGTAACCGTAAAACGCAATCATCCCGCAGATGCCAAGGAACGAGGCGGCGGACAGGTAGTCTCCGGCAAACGCAACTCCGTTGACGAACCACGGAATCTGACCATGTGCCGCAAAGTAACCCTGTGAAGACTGGGCCTTGCGTCCAAGATAGAAACTGAGTCCCAGCGTGATCCCAACGAAGATGAAGAAGATCACCACCGCGACGGCAGACGGTTCGTAAATCACTGCCCACCCTCCTGCGAGTCGCTCGCATCCGCAGCATCTTCCCGGCACAACCAGCCGTAGAGCAGTGCCAGCAACAGGGCGGCAACAATCAGCCCGAAGCCATACAGAATGGCGAGATTCACACCCGCGATGGGTGTCATTTCCATGGTCGCAGGCGAGAAGGCATTTATCAGGACGAATCCACCATAGAGCAACAGATAGACTCCGAAGAGCACCATCCCGATACGTGAACTGCGCGTTTCCATGTGTTCCTCGCGGCACCAGTGGTCAATCACCGAAGCCAGCGATTGTGACGGGACAGCACCAGTAACACCACTCAGCCCAACGTGTCCGGTAACTGGTTGAAGGGGCGGGATCAACTCTTCCCGAACTCAGGCGACGTTATGCATGTGTCCCAGGCAACTCCCGGAGATGAGCTTAGCTGTTCGCAATTCAACGAGTAAGGACGGTCCCCGCAGTCGCGTCATTGGTGCTGACTTTCCTAGTCGCTCTATACTGCTGCGAATCTCGAAGTCATCTGCTGCATGCAGCCAGTTCAAGGAGCCTCCCATGAAGATGCGTTTGCCCGGCCTGTGTCTGGCCGTTGTTCTTGGAATTCAATCGATCGTGTCGGCGGCTGACCTCAAAGCACTGATCATCGATGGTCAGAACAATCACGGTGTGTGGCCGAAGACCACCGTCATGATGAAGAACTATCTGGAACAGACGGACCTGTTCACTGTCGATGTCGCCCGGACGAAGTTCACGTCCAACGGAGCCAATCTGGTGAAGCAGTTTCCGCTGGAAGGCGTGGAATCCACACCCACGCCGCGACCGATGACCGACCCGGACTTTAAGCCACAGTTCTCGAAGTACGACGTCGTGATCTCAAACTTCGGACACGGTGCGGCACCTTGGCCGGATGAAACGAAAACGTCATTCGAGGCGTATGTTCGCAATGGTGGCGGACTGGTTGTTGTGCACGCGGCTGACAACTCGTTTGGAAACTGGCCTGAGTACAACCAGATGATCGGTCTGGGCGGCTGGGGCGGACGCAATGAGAAAAGTGGGCCGTACGTTTACCTGGACAACGACGGCAAGCTGATTCGGGACGAGACACCTGGTGGTGGTGGACATCACGGCAGTCAGCATCCCTTCTCAATCGTTGTACGGGACAACGAGCACCCGATCACGAAAGGTATGCCGCGCGAATGGCTGCATGTCAAAGACGAACTGTACGACAAGCTTCGTGGACCGGCTCAGAAGATGCAGATTCTGGCAACTGCTTACGCCAGCCCCGATCACGGCGGAACCGGTCGGCATGAGCCGATGTTGATGACGATCAGCTACGGCAAAGGACGTGTCTTCCATACGCCAATGGGCCACGGCGATTATTCGCAGGAGTGCGTCGGCTTCATCGTCACGTTGCAGCGTGGGACGGAATGGGCGGCGACTGGCAATGTCACTCAACCGATTCCCGACGATTTTCCGGCAGCCGACAAGGAAAGCGCCCGCAAGTTCGCCAGTAAGTAGTGGCGGAGTCAGCGACGCAATTGGTCAACACGAGGTTTCTCATGGAAGTGTTTGAGGTACGGCTCACCGTGCCCTGTTCGGCGGAGACCGCATTCGACTTTGTGGCTCGGCCTGAAAATATCCGGAAGATCAGTCCTCCGGATGTCGGTCTGGCCTTTACCAGTACTCCTGACCGGTATGCACTGGGCAGCCGAATTGAATTCAAAGTTCAGGCATTCGGACTCGTGCGCGAAATCGTGCATGAGGTCACGGCGTTTGACGAACCTGCCTCATTTGTCGAACAACAGACCAGTGGACCGTTTCAGAAGTGGATTCACGAGCACCATTTTGAAGATGCCGGCGACGGTCGCGTCGTCATCATTGACCGAATTGAATTTGAAAAGCCCGCCGGAGTCGTCGGCCTGATCATGACGGCAGATCGGATTCGCGAGAATCTGGAGATCGGATTCGACTTCAGGCACGAGCAACTGGAACGACTGCTCAGTGACGCACCACCCGTTGCCGAGTAGCGTCGTGAGTTGCGTTCGATCCACCTGAAATATGCCTGACCCACTTGATCGGTCGACTTCAATATGCCCAGTCCACCGTTGCCGGATCAGGACCGAAACGCTGCCACATTTGGCGCGTTGTTCGGGCTCCTGAGCTGCTGTGCCGGACTGCTATGCCTTGCCGCTCTCGTCATCCCGGACATTCTGTTCGTCATGCTCGTGTTGGCAGGACTCATCGGGTTGGGAGCGTTGCAGTATGTTGTCTGGGGCTGGCGGTTGGATCGATATCGCGTCTCCGACGACGAAACGATCCCCGTTGCTCGGGACGCGTCCCGGCACTGCCTTCGCGGACTCATACGTGGCACAGTGATCGGTCCACTTGTGGGGCTGGCGTTATGCCTGGGCCTACTGTTTGGCCCTTTTCCCAACGACATCCTGTCGCTCGAAGGTGGCCCGCTGGCACCATTGCTTTCATTCGTCTGCTGGGGAGTTCCCGTTGGTGCGCTCACAGGCAGCCTGATCGGGACGCTGCTCGACCTTCACCGCCAACGCGACCGTTCCAGCTTTGTACAGACGCTGGCGATCGCGTGCCTGTGGGTGGTGTTCATCGGATTTCCACTGCTGTTGATCGTTAAGTCACAGCAATGACGCGGCCAGAACGACGCACAGATCAGAACAACTCGCGAATCGGCTTGGCGTCGATGAACCGGATGGGACTGCGGACCCGGCATCATGGTCTCCCCACTCGACGGCGGGATCCTTCAACTCCGTACGCTTGTGGTTATCACGGCCGGGCCGGCGCGAGTGACGCCGCCGACGGTCGGAGTCGTCATGGTCGACGACGGGCCTGGCTGAAACCCGTGCTGCTGTTTTTTCCTGCGTGGGGAAGCTGTTGGTTCCGGTTCGATATCGAATCACGAGTGCCGACGGCTGCTTCGGCACACTCAAATCGGTCGCCCGATGGGCCGCCGTGAGGTTTCAGGTCGTAATCCGTGTTGTGTTTCAGATCGAAGTTCGCTCTGCGTGAGAACTGACATCTCACAACAACCGAGAACCGATCATGGCCGCCAAAGTCTCCAGCAGTCTGCTCGATCCCTGGCTGACGGTCCCCCTCAAGAGCCGATATCAGTTGTTCCACATACCGGCCAGTCTGCCACCTGAAGCGATTGTGATCAGTGGCCACCTGTTTGCAGTCGCGGCGGCTTTCGCGTTTGCCTTCGCTGACCAGTATTCGATGGCGGGGGCGTTGGCCTCACTGGGCGTTGTGATGAATCATATCTGCGATGTGCTCGACGGAACGCACGCTCGCCGGACTGGTCAATGGCGCATCGGTGGCGAGTTGCTGGACCACTTTGGCGATCCATTATCTTTTGCCTACTGGATCACGGGCATCAGTGTGGCTGCCGATTGTCTGGCACTTGGACTGGCCGGCGTCATCTGTCTGTTTGCAACCGCCGTGTTAACCAACATCCGAGCGAAACTCACTGGTGAATTTCGATTGAGCCGTTTTGGTCCGACTGAGTTCAAGATGTTGCTGATTAGCCTGGCGATCTTCCAGAGCCTGACACTGTCGGGATTCATTACCGGCGTTTCGTCAGCAAACGCGGCGCTCGCGTTCCTGGCAGTTCTGCTGGTCGTTGGAGTCGTTTCGTTGGGTGTGTCACTGGCGCAATCAATTCGGGAAGTGAATCGATCCGGCCAGGCACCGGACGAGACTGACTGGCATCTCGATTGAACGTTGTGGCGGTAGATTCCGATTCGCGGGACAGACAGGCTTCATTGGCTTCGCTGCCCTGCTATCCTGAAGGCTGAATCATGAGGCGGTCGCGACGCAGCCCGCCATCCACCAACCAGGACCTCTGCCGTGCCTCCCGATGCGTTTGACCCGACGTCGATGAGCCTGCTGCAACGGGCACGATCGAACGATCAGGAAGCGTGGAGTCAGATCGTTCACCTCTATGGGCCGCTGGTTCAAAAGTGGTGCCGTCGGGCCGGCCTGCGGGATGACGATCTGGCCGACGTCTTTCAGGAGACATTCCGAGCCGTCTCGATTCACCTTGAGACATTCAAGCCGATTCGCGAGGTTGGCTCCTTCCGTCCATAGCTGCGCACCATTGCTCGCACAAAGGTCGCCGATCATTTTCGACGTCTGTCGCAGCAACCAGTCGGTCAGGGTGGCAGTGACGCCAACATGCGCCAGAGTGGAGTCGCCGACCCGTTGGGTGACGACACCGAAGAAGAGGCCGGTGAGGAGCACGCTCTGCTGGATCAACGGGCCATGGACCTGATTCAGCCCGAGTTCAGCGAGCAGAACTGGAGCGCATTCGTCAAAGTCGCGATCGACGGCCACAGCGCGGTCGAAGTTGCAGAATCGATCGGCGTCAATCCTCAGGTGATCCGGCAGGCCAACTATCTGCATCCGTCGCCGTCTGCGACTCATCCTGCAGGACCTGATCGAGTAGCATCTGGCTGTCGCTGATACCTGCTGCCGAACCAGGCCACTGACAGGAGTCGTATGATGCTCCGACCGTTGACTGTACTCTCCACTGTTTCTCTGGCGCTTACCGCACACGCCCAGGAACGGGAGCGTCTGTTCGATGCTGATGTATTGAGCCGTATCCCGGAACGCATGCAGCAATTCGTAAATGACGGGCAGATTGCCGGGGCCGTCACCTTGATTGCAACTCCGGACAAAGTCGTCCACCTGAAAGCCGTCGGTCAGGCCGACATCGCTGGCGGCCGCGAGATGCGGGACGACACGATCTTTCGCATTGCATCGATGACGAAACCCATCACCGCCACAGCGCTCATGATGCTGGTCGAACGCGGACAGCTCAGAATGACGGACAAACTGTCGAAATTCATACCCGAATTTGAAGACCAGTCAGTAAAGGACAGCAAGTACAAGCGTGACGTGACGATCTCTCAGATCCTCATGCACATCGCCGGGCTGAACCGGCCGTCTCGGAAAGAGACAGAAGGGCTTTCGCTGGAGCAGATCGCGAGACTGATCGCGAGTCGACCGCTGGACTTCGAACCCGGCTCGAAGTGGCGGTACAGCACAGGACTGACAGTAGCCGGCCGGCTGATCGAAGTGCTGTCAGGTCAGAGTTATGAGGACTACGTCACCGAGAATATCTTCAAACCGCTGGGCATGGTGGACACGACATTTCGCCTTTCACCAGAACAGGCCAAACGACTGGCCGTGACGTACGAGCCTGGTGATGAACCAGCGACACTCAAGGCCGTCGAGATACCCGACCCGACGATTGCACGAACGCCGAATCCTTCCGGCGGTCTGTATTCGACTGCGGCGGATATGGCGAAGTTCTACCAGACCGTTCTAAATGATCGGATGATGCAGCCTCGAAAACTGCTCCATCACATCTATGCCAATCAGATGATCCAGAGGGCAACGACCTCGGTCACCACGGGCTTTACTCCGGGAAATCGTTGGGCCCTGGGCTGGTGTGTTGTCAGATACCCGCAGGGCGTCACACGCCTGTTGTCTCGTGGGACGTTTGGTCACGGCGGCGTCTGGGGCACTCAAGGCTGGATCGATCCTGATCGCGAAATGATCCTCGTCCTGATGATCCAGCGTGCAAAGTTAGGCAACGCGGACGGGCCAGATGTTCGTGACGCCTTCACTGAACTCGCCATCCAGTCACATCGTGGCCGTGAAACGCAATCGACGCGATATATCAAAGTCCACAACTACACCTGGGCCACCGAACTGAAGCGGCGCAACGTGCGAGCGGTTTTGTGTCCACAGGCCGGCGGGCGCGTGCTGGAATTCTCTGTCGACAAGGTCGACGCCATGTGGATGGACGACGACGAAAAAGACTGGCGACCAGGTCGCCGCACCTCGATGAGTGCAGGTCGTTTTGACATCGGCCCGGAATTAGTGACTCCGCCAAGACCAAAGACATGGTCGGGTGAATGGACGGCAGAGATCATCGGCCCGTATTCCGTGCGGCTGATCAGTCCTCGCGATGAGTCGGCTGGAGTGCAATTGA
>CAYSJO010000680.1:0-7907 GCA_964431285.1 uncultured Planctomycetaceae bacterium | reverse complement strand
ATTGACTTGAACACCTACGTGAATCTGGCTGCCAGGAGTGACAACCAGGTCACTGGCGAATTCTAAACGAAGGGTAAAAGTGAGATGTGTCGAACCGGTGGCTTCACGCCGATGCTGCTCTGTTTACTGTCCGCTGGATGTCTCGCAGGGTGTTCGAGCGACGCGCAGTACGAAACCGTGACGGGGGCCGTCACGCTGGATAGCAAGCCAATCGAACAAGGGACGATTTCCTTTGAATCGATGCCCAGGAGCGGTGGCATTGGTCGACGAATCACGACTGTTATCCGGGATGGCAAATACAGGTTTGAAGCGGCAGACGGTCCCTCACCTGGCCAGCAGAGGGTGTTTATCAACGCATTCAGGGAGTCGTCCACTGCTTCTGCCCCAGTAGGAAAATCCGGCAAAGGGGAACAGTTTGCTCGTGATGGGGCTGCTCCGGAACGCGAGAACTACATTCCTGCGCAGTACAACACAAAGTCCACGCTGACTGTGGAGGTGGCTGCGGAACCTGACGAGAACGGAGAGAAAAACGTCAATGTTGATTTCGAGCTGAAGTCTAAGTGATCCGTAGAGCGTCCCGTGCCTGGGAACTGTCGCTATCGGCCCGCTGAGTCACGTGACCTCTGTAGATTCGGCACAGGCGGTTGAGGCGGCACAAGTGACTCAGCCTTGCTGACTGCATTCGATTTCCCCGACAACCTGACTGCTGTCGATGCAGTGGAATTCGAGGCAAGTGACGTGCCCCTGTGGAAGTGGCTCAAGCGCGGGATATACTGACGGGGCTGTACCGGAACGGGCCTCTTTCCCTGCGTCAAACTCTCATGCCACGTCACAACCCCGTTAACACTCAGTTCGCTCTGACGTTGCTTCTGGGCATGCTGTGCGCTCACGCGGCTCGCGCAGAACCGCCAGCCATCCCCCGCGCCGACGGAGCTCCTGGAGAGAATCAGGAACCTGAATTCGCCGTGGAACCGGTTGGCCCAGGCGAACAGGTCTTCCTGCAGGCGCCACCCGGACTTCCTGCCGACGTCGCGGCGCCAGTCGTGGATGAAGCCCGGTCGAACCTCGATAATCTGGACAAGCGAGCTCCCGTTCGCAAAGCCCGTCAGTCTGCATGGGATAAAGCAACCACAGCGGCCGACGCCGCTCAGTGGGACGACGTACTGAGATTCCTTGAGCAATGGCACGAACGCGCGAAAGATGATGGCAAGGAAGACTCTCTGGTGAGACAGCGTGATGGCTCGCTGGGATCAGGTCGATTGGAGTCCGCGCGTTTGTTGCTGCGCCTGCCAAAAGAACAACGTCAGCAGCGTGAAGAGCAGTTCGGAGGACGCGCACGCAGTCAGCTCGACGCCGCAGTGCAATCCGGTGACTTGAACAGATTGAGTCACGTGGCCAGCCGCTACTTCGGAACGTCTGGGGGATACGCCGCTGCAAGCCGTCTGGCAACTCGTCTACTTGACCAGGGGGACTTTGCCCTCGCGGCGCGTTGGTTGTTACTGCTTCAGGAAGCCAGCGCACCTGGTACGGACGATCCAGCGTGGCAGAAACGCACGCGACTGGTGCGTTCCATCATGGGTCTTAAGGGCGGGTCGGCCAACGCGCCTGACGACACCCCAGCACTCGATGCGCTGGCTAACAGCCTGATTACGGCTCAGCCCGAACTGGTTGACGAATGGCGTTTGTCGGGTGGAAACGCGGCTCGACATGCGCGAACGCAAGGCGGCGAGCCAGTGTTGATTCCCCGTTGGGCCGTTTCAACCGTCTCCAGCAGTCGGTTGCAGGACTCGATCGACGAGATGATCGAATCGCTGACCCAGAGACGCAGTGCGTGTGTTCCAGTCGCCACACCAATCTGCGTGGGCGGTCGGATCATCAGTCGAACCATCCGTGGGATTGAGGTGGTCGATGCAACGACCGGACAGCGTTTATGGGCAACCAACGAGCGAGGCTCAGTCGAACGCCTGCTGGAGTCTTCGTCGACCAGGCAGAGCCGGCGTTTGGGTCCCTGGTCGCAGTTGATCAGTGAGGACGCAGTAGTCGGGGGCGAAATGGCCGGACCGCGCAGTCAGTTTGTCTATCAGAACGCCGCGCAGGGGCAAATCAGTAGCGACGGTCGCCAGGTGTTTTACATCGAAGATGATGCCATCCTCACACTGGGACGCACGAGTATGCGGAACAGTGCGGGCATCGACGAAGCTCCGGAGCCAGGCAGTGAAACTGCGAATCGCCTGACGGCCTGCGATCTTCAAACGGGTCGCATTTCGTGGCAGGCGGGAGGGCCACAATCGACCGACCCGCTCACCAGTCCGTTGACCGGGCTGTTCTTTATGGGGGCTCCGCTGCCTGTGGGTGACGATCTGTTCGTTGTCGCAATGAAGGGCAGGGACGTGCGGCTGTATTGTCTCAATGTCGAAACTGGTTCGGCACGTTGGTCACAGTTGCTGGCGTTTGCAGATCACCAGCCGGATCGGGATCTGGTGCGACGTATCTGGTCAGCTCAACCCTCAGTCGCACACGGAGTCGTTGTGTGCCCGACTCACGTTGGCTGGCTGGTTGCTGTGGATCGCAGCACGGGCACACTGTTGTGGGCGCACCGCTACACACAGAAGAAACGTAACCTGTTGACGCCATCCTTCGATCCCTTCATGGGCTCTGGTCTGTCGTCGATGGCCAGCGAACCGATTAACAGCCGCTGGGTGGCATCGGCTCCGATCATCGCCGGACGCCGCGTCTTCGTGACGCCGGCCGAGTCCAGGAACGAAGACGATCCGTCGACCACCGTGATTGCGTGTCTCGACCTGTTCAGCGGCAAACGCATCTGGCAGAAGACACGTGGCAAGGGTCGATACCTTGCAGGAGTGTCTGACAACCGGGCTATTGTGGTCGAGAACGACGCTGTCGTGGCTTACGGTTTGAAAGGCAAACACGAGTGGGATGTCGATCTGCCCCGCGAGGTCGGTGCTCCGTCAGGTCGAGGGGTCATCACGGACACTTCGCTGTGGCTGCCAACCCAGAAATCGAATCTGCTGAAGATCGATCTGACGGATGGCACAATTGCAGCTCGACTCACGCTGCCCGACACAAGCCGACCGCTCGGCAACCTGACGATGTACCGTGGCACGCTGATCTCGGGCCATCCTGCTGAGTTGCAGGCGTTTGAGCAGACGACGGTCGTGGAACAGCGTTTGGCGACGGCCCGCTCGCAGGGCCGACATGACCCGTCGACGGCTCTGTTGGATGCTCGACTTGCATTGGCACGTGGTGAATCCGGACGGGCCATGACTGTGCTGAAGGACGCCCTCGCGATTCCATCGGGTCCGCAGATTCGCAGCCACTTACGGTCCCTGCTCGGCCAGGCAATCCTGAAGAATGTTGAGACGGCACCGACTGCCAGTTTGTCTCTGATTCGCGAACTTGAAGGGTTGGCCGGATCGGCCGAAGAGTCACTTCGACATAAGCAACTGGCCATTGAAGTCCTGTTACGCACCGGTCACCCGGACGAGGCATTTGCACTGCTGCTCAAACTGGACACGCTCGAAACGACGCCATCAGTCAACATGATCGGTGACCCGAGTGTCACGGCCTCATTGTTCGCCTGGATGGAAGAGCGTCTTTCGACGGCATGGTCACAACTATCGGAACGGCAACGTCAGACAGCCGTGATCGCGGTTGCCACGCGACTGAACGACACCGATGTTTCCGAACTGATCCGCGAACGTCGCGCTCGGCTGCTTGCGTTCCATCCGGCTACGGCCTCACTGCAATCAAAACTTGCCGATCGAGCCATTGAACAGGGGCAGTTCGCGCGGGCCAGTTACTGGCTGGGACAGGCGATGGAGTCCGCCGACACGGACGTGGCCGCGGCAGCTCTGACCCAACAGATCGAACTGAACCTGCAGAACTTCATTGATCACAGCGAGTTGCAGGGCAACATCGAGCGTGCAGAAAAACTGACGGCTGGCTTTCCTCGCGAGAACCCCATCACCAGTCAACTGACAAAGTTGAGACAGACTTTCCAGACACGGGCAGCCGAGTACCGCTCATCGGAAGAAAAGCAATGGCCACTCTCGGAACAGCTTCACGTTACCCTGACCCGAACAGGCGGAGGCCACTCCAGGCCGACCACATTCGGAGTTGATCCGGTCAACGGGGAATCACTTGCTGGCTCGCGTTATCGGATCCAGATCAGTGGAGAAGGGAATGCCAGACGTCTTTCACTGATCGAGCGTCGCAGTGGCGAAGTGGCGTGGTCCGTGGTGTTGCGGGGAAATTCGGGAGGCGGACGGTTTCTCAGCCTGCGCCGGACCGGTCCATTGCTGCTGGTGTTGCATCGTGGTGTGCTCAACTGCCTGTCGATTTCAGATCGGCGAGTCCTGTGGGCCCGGTCGGTCGACATGCCCGATGCTCCGCTGAAGTTTCCGAAGGTCAAAGCCGTGAAGCTCCAGTCTGGCATTGAATGGGCTGACCGATCTGCTGCCAGCGCCAACGACCCACTGCCGATCGTGAATTCTCGATACGTGTGCAGTCGCGGCAGAAAGTCGCTGTCCGTCATTGATACGCTGTCCGGTGAGCTGCTGTGGCAACTCGATCCCGCACCACGCACAGCGCGTGTCTATGTGATGGGATCGATGATCTGCCTTGTCCGTCGCGGTCAGGTCACCACTGCTTTCGATGCCCGCAGCGGGCGGCGGCTGAGTGATATTCCAGAACAACAGGATTCGCCACTCGCACAGATCGGCGATCAGACCGTGACCGCCCACCTGGATGATGCTGGTGAAAAAATCACGATCGAATCCAGAAGCCCGGATGCATATGCGCCCGTCTGGAGCCACGAATTCGAAGCGGAGCACACTTTCGGAATGGTCGGTCGCACCAGTCTGGCCATCATGCGCAACCGCGGAATGTTTGCGATTCTGGACCTGCGGACGGGAGCACTCCAGTCCTTTGACCGGATTCAAGCCTCACTGCGAATCGGCAAGTCCGATTTCTCCGTACTGCGGGACGAGACCCGCTGGTACGTCATCCTCAACGGCGAAACGGATCGTGACTATCAGGCTCCATCACTGCGAAGTGCTCTGATTTCCGGTCATCTCCTCGCGTTTGATGCAGCCACCGGCAAGCAGCTTTGGCGACAGTCACTCTCCGACCAGTATCTGATTCTCGACCAGTTGTCGAGCAGCCCGTTTCTCCTGGCTCTCAGACCATCCAGCACTCCTCTGGGAATTCCCAACGAAAGTCTGCGACTGACGCTGTTCCGTAAGTCGGACGGCAGCCCACTTCTGGACCAGACATTGCCCGGACGTATTCCGATTCACTCCATGCGTCTGGACCGGCGAAGCCGTTCCGTGGAGCTGCTGGCCAGTGGCAACCGGATAAGATTGAGCATTGAACAGGTCGATCAGCCATGAACCTGGAAATCTCCGCGTTGCCAGATAGCATCCGTGAACTCAGGTCCGTTCTCAGCATGAGGACGCACAACGGGATGTAGCTCAGCTTGGCTAGAGCGCCGGCTTTGGGAGCCGGAAGTCGCAGGTTCAAATCCTGTCATCCCGACTATCTCTAACTGACGCTGAAACAACAACTTTTGTTACCTGTCGACGTTCGGCAGTGCAGCCTGAAATTCAACGAAATCCGGTAGACTACCGGATTCGGTGAGATGGAGGTTGCATCCCATGCCAAAAAAGTCCAGTCGCGTCCCGTCCTATCGCCGCCACAAGCCCACAGGGCAGGCTGTTGTCACGATCAACGGCAGAGACCTGTACCTCGGCAAATGGAACACTGCAGCGAGCAGGGCTGAGTACGACCGCCTCATCGCCGAGTTCCTCGCCAGCGGGCGATGTCTGCAAAGCGATGCCGACACGACGGTAGTCGAAGTGCTCAACGCCTACCGGAAGTTCGCTCAAGACTACTACCGCAAAGACGGCCGGGTCACGAGTGAATTCGGTCATATCAAGGACGCATTGAAGCTTGTTCGTGAACTGTACGGTCGAACGACCGCCAATGACTTTGGCCCCCTGGCATTGAAGGCTGTTCGGGAACGCATGATTGGTACGGGCTGGAGCCGTGGATACATCAACAAGTCGATCGGTCGGATTCGCAGATGCTTCAAATGGGCAGTGGAAAACGAATTGGTCCGTCTGGACATGTACCACGGACTGATGGCCGTCTCTGGCTTGCGGAAAGGCCGCTCAGAAGCCCGTGAGGCTGATCCGGTCATGCCAGTGGAAGACGCCACCGTGCAGGCCACACTGCCGCATCTGACGCCCGTGGTGGCAGATATGATCCGTTTTCAGCGGATCACCGGATGTCGTCCGCAAGATGTCTGCAATCTGCGGCCCTGTGACATCGACATGTCGGCAGACGTCTGGCTGTACCGGCCGGACACTCACAAGACGGAGCACCACGGCCGGGAGCGAACTATCCCCATCGGCCCGAAGGGGCAGGACATTCTGCGACCGTACCTCTTGCGGGAGAAGGAATCACATTGTTTCCGCCCTGTCGATTCGGAGAAGAAACGCCGCGACGAACAGCACGCGAACCGCAGGACGCCGCTGTCATACGGCAATCGGCCCGGAACTAACCGGAAGCGGAAGCCGAAGCGCACCGCGGGCGACCAGTACACCACAGGAAGCTACCGCCGAGCGATCCACCGCGCGTGCGATCTGGCCTTCCCGGCCCCGGAACCACTCTGCCGTCGTGATGGCGAAAGCGTCAGGAACTGGCAGGAGCGACTGACGGACAGGCAGCGAACTGAACTCGACCAGTGGCAATCAGACCATCGCTGGAGTCCGAACCGGCTGCGTCACTCGGCCGGAACGGAGATTCGTAAACGGTACGGGCTGGAAGCCGCACAGGTCATCCTGGGACACGCATCCGCGGACGTGACTCAAGTCTATGCCAAACGGGATCTGCAGAAGGCGGTGGACATCATGCGGGAGGTGGGCTGACACGTAGAAGTGACATTGGCTCGCCGTGAGCCGAGGCAGGGAAAGCAGTGCACAAATAGTGGACAGGCCGGGACATTGCCCATTCAAATAGGAAGTCCCGAAGGTCTGGGAAAGATTTTAGCGTTGATTCCGGTCGTTTGACGTGTGCTCCCCGGTCGCTGCCTGTGAGCGTCGCCCCTGCTGACATCGTCGGAATCGGTGCTGCCGGCGGCCAAACTCAGATATGGCCGGCCAAAAGTCTGCATGAGCCCCTCACTTCGTGTTCACATCTGCCGGCCTCAAATGACGCCAAATAGGGAAACGGGTTACGCCAATGGCGAACTTTACACTACTTTGTTCAGTATGCTCAAAATCATGAGTACACCAGGTGGACAGGTGACGTGACTATTTGGGGATGGCAGGCGCAGGTCGTGACGCATTCGCTCCTGCTCCCGGTGAGACAGGGGCGGACTCGCTAAACGCTTTGAGTGACTCTATCGCATTCGCTGGCGGGTTTCGGGACTTGCCGGCAGGCGAGGCTGCCGGCAGACGTGTGCCGGGCTTTGACGGGCTTCAGCGGCAGAGCCAGACCGGGCCAGGGGCCCCCCGGCCGATGAGCAGGTTTGCGCCCGGACCCGACCCCTCGATTCGCTCGGTCGGTAGCGTTAACCCCGTCCCTGTGTCCGTCAATAAGTCTATCGACGCGATGAGAAGCGCGGCCGACGCTGGGGACTATGGGTCGGCCGAAGCACGCGAAAAGCGGAAAGCACAGCAGAAGCGGACAAGGAATCGGCGAAGTACAACGAACGGCGTGGGAAGATTCTCAAGGCGATGCGGCAACTCGGACGCGAAACCTCCAACAATGTGCGAAATACAGCCGGACTTCGCGGTGACGCATTCGCGCCCATCTGGGCCGACCTGCTGCAAGAGCGAACGGTCGGCTCAGACGGCACAATCAAGCGTGGAAACAATCAGTCC
>CAYSJO010000679.1:0-17816 GCA_964431285.1 uncultured Planctomycetaceae bacterium | reverse complement strand
TTCCCGGGAAAATCCGTTCTTCGCCAAAGCACTCGTAGACCGTTACTGGAAACACTTCTTCAAGCGAGGCCTGATCGAGCCCGAAGACGACATTCGCGATACAAATCCACCAACGAATCCAGAACTCCTGTCCGCCCTCGAACCCCACTTCATTGATAGCGGATTCGACCTGAAGGAACTGGTCCGCGCGATCACCCGTTCGAGGACGTATCAGCTAAGCGCGATACCGAACGAACACAATGTTGCGGATCGCCAGAATTACTCCCGGTTCTACCCGCGACGTCTGCAGGCCGAAGTTCTGCTGGATGCCATCGATGACGTGACCGGAGCAACAACGAAGTTCTCCAATCTGCCACCGGGAACTCGGGCCATCGCATTGCCGGACAACAGCTACAACAAGTCGTCGGCATTTCTGCAGGTGTTCGGACGTCCGAACAGTCAAAGCGTCTGCGAATGTGAGCGTGTCCAGTCGTCAAGTCTCGCACAGAGTCTGCACTTAATTAACTCGGGTGAAACGCGAACAAAACTCGCGACACCCAAGGGCCGAGCCGCCCGTCTGGCAACATCCGACATTCCGGATGAAGAGAAGATTTCAGAACTCTATCTCACCGCCTTTTCGCGGAGGCCGGCGCCGTCCGAACTGCGGACTGCACTGAAGTACCTCAACGACCCGGTTCTGGATGCTGCCGGTAAACCCGTTGATACAAACAGGGCCGCCAGTGAAAACCTCCAGGACATCATCTGGGCGTTGACTAATACTAAAGAGTTCATGTTCAACCACTGATCCTCGTTGCTGCGGGACCGCAGGATGAAGACATGCCCTTTCTTCTTCACGTTGACACTGTTGCTCACGGCAACAGCAAGTGCTCAGTCGGTCTGTCTTCCGGCGCCTCGTCTGTTGACCACAATGCCGATGGGTGGGCAGGTGGGCACGACAGTCGAGATTGTGATCACGGGCGATAACATCGATGGCCTCGACGAATTGAGTTTTTCGCATCCCGGCATCACAACCACTCCAAAACTGGACGAGAGTGGCTTGCCTGTCGTCAACCGGTTTGTGGTGTCCATTGCCGATGACTGCCCAACGGGAATTCACGAAGCCCGCGTGATGACACGACTCGGAGTGTCATCCTCTCGAGTGTTTACTGTTGGCAATGCACTGGAAGTGACACGCTCCAAACCGAATACATCACTGAAGGCCGCGATGGCACTTCAAGTGAATTCAATTTGCAACAGTGTAATGTCGTCGCAGGCGATCGACTACTACAGTTTCGAAGCATCCAAAGACCAGCGGATCATCGTCGACTGTGCTGCTCGGGGAATCGATTCGAAGCTGAAACCTGTTTTGATTATTGGCGACGCCACTGGAGCCGACCTGTTCGTTGAACGTCGTGGTGGGGCTCTCGACTTCACGGCACCGGAGTCGGGCACATACATCATCAAGGTGCACGATCTGACCTATAACGGCGGAGCCCACCACTTCTATCGGCTGGCCGTGACAGAAGCTGCTCCTGGACAGCCTGTGACCCGACTTCCTGCCGTCGAGCTGGTCAACTCATTTTCGTGGCCGCCGGTCGGTTTAACTGACGACTTGGCCGTGCCCGAGACAGAACCGAACAACCGTAGCGGCGAAGTTCAGAAGATTACTCTGCCCTGCGACATCTCGGGCAGTTTCTATCCGGCCGCCGATGTCGACACCTTTGAATTCACAGCCAGGAAAGGCGAAACCTGGTGGGTGGAGGTAGCATCGCACCGGCTGGGGCTGCCGACTGATCCTTCGGTCGTTGTGCAGCACGTGAGTGGAGAGGGCGAGAACCAGACGCTGACCGATGTCGCAGAACTCAGCGATATCGCCAGTCCAATGAAGGTGTCGAGCAATGGCTATTCCTACGACGGCCCACCGTATAACGCCGGTTCGTCAGATGTGAATGGTCACTTTGTCGTCAAGGAAGATGGACTCCATCGAATCCAGGTACGCGATCTGTTCGGAGGGACTCGCAACGATCCCCGGAATGTGTATCGAATGATCGTTCGAAAAGCGTCTCCAGGTTTTTCGCTTGTCGGGTGGGCGCTGCATATGGGATTGCGGAATGGCGACCGCGCTGCATTCTCAAAACCGATCGCGTTGCGTGGTGGGACAACAATGGCCATCGAGGTAGTTGTCGTTGGCCGGGACGATTTTGCCGAAGAGATTGAGCTGTTCATGGACAATCTGCCTGCCGGCGTCACCGCTGCGGGAGTGAAGATTCCAGCGGGACAGTCTCGCGGCATCGTGCTCATCACTGCGGATCAGGATGCACCGCGGGGTCTCAGCAGCGCGAGTATTTTCGGACGGTCGAAAATCAGTGGTAAGATCATCACTCGACCCTGTCGACTGGCATCGATGCAATGGCCCGTTCGCGACGCGTCTCAAGAAATCCCAAGTCCTCGGCTACTGGCTGACGTGCCGGTGTCTGTGTCTGGTTCAGAGCTGGCTCCAATCACAATTGCCACGGAGCAGGGCACATTTGAAGTCACAGCAGGTGAAAAACTCACGATCCCCTTCGTGCACGCTCGCCGCTCTGACTTCTCGGGCGCGAACATCACAATGAAAAGCTGGTGCGTGGGTATGGGCAAGGTCCCGGGATTCGATGCGCCTTTGAATGCGGAAGTATCAGAAACTGTGATCGATCTGGCGGCTTTGAAAACAAAGCCAGGCGATTACGTGCTCGCTTTCTATGGAAGCGCCGTTGCGAAATACCGATATAACCCAAATGCAGTGGCTGCAGCGCAGACGGCGCTGGAGCAGGCAAAGCAGCAAGGGCTGCCTGACGCCGATATTCAGGCCGCTGAACAGAAACTCAAAGATGTGACGGCCAAAGCACGGCCGCGCGACATTGTCGACATTGTTGTGACGAAACCAATTACCATCCGGGTTCACCCGGCAGCAGCCAGTGCGGAGCAGAAATGACTCACCCGTTTCACGCAGCATCAATTCATTGTCCTGGCGCGGCGAGCCGACGCGGGTTCATCAAAATGGGACTGGCAGGCTTTGCCACGTTGAGCCTGCCAGGAATCCTGCGGCTGCGTGCGGCGAGCCCTGCTCAGCAGGACGGGAAAAAGACGTCCGTGATCATGGTCTGGAAACCAGGTGGCTGCTCGCACATCGACACATACGATCCAAAACCCCAGGCCGCCAGCGAGTACCGTGGTCCGTTCGAGACGATTCCGACAGCCGTGCAGGGCATGCGATTTACTGAGCTGCTACCCATGCAGGCGAAGATCGCGGACAGGATCACTGTCCTGCGGTCGATGCGTCACGGCAGTCCCGGTCATCCCGCCGGCACGATGCGAATGCTGTCTGGAGATACCGATACGCGCGACAAGACGAAGGCGAAACTGCCGGACTGGATGTCGGTCACGAACTATCTGCGGTCGCTGAGTGGTCCGCGCAGAAACCCACTGCCCTCCTATGTCGGTGTCAACGGACCGACGAACTACAACGGGCCAGCGTATCTTGGCGATGCGTACTCACCGTTCTCAGTTACGGGTGATCCCAACAAGCCAAACTTCTCAGTTCCAAACATTGGACTGACCGATGCGGGAGAAGTGAAGCGTCTCGGACGCCGAGCGGCTCTGCGTCAGAATCTCGACACGCTGGAACGGGCCTTTGACCAATCGGGAGAACTGCTGGCTCTCGATGAGTTTGAGACGCAGGCCATGACACTGCTGACGAATCCAAAGACGAAAGAAGCGTTCGATCTGAGTAAGGAAGAAGACGCCGTCCGCGATCGTTATGGACGCAATACCTGGGGCCAGCAGTTGCTGATGGCCCGTCGTCTTGTGGAAGCCGGTGTCGACGTTTTGACGACGAGCCTGCGAGGACCGCTCTGTGGTCGCGTCAACAACTGGGACGATCACGCCGTCAATCATCACGTCTTTGATGCGTTGCGTTACCGGTCTCGAGCCTACGACCAGGCCGTGTCGGCACTGATTGAAGACATTTACGAACGTGGTCTCGATGAACGTGTGCTGGTGGTAGTTACCGGCGAGTTCGGACGGACGCACTAGGTGAACTATCCGCCCAGCACCGGTGCTGGAAACGCCAGCGCACCTGCAGGTACGAAGCAACCCGGCCGGGACCATTGGGCTCGAGCATTTTCAAACATCTGGTCCGGCGGCGGAATCGAAACGGGACGATTCATCGGTGCGACCGATCCGCGAGGCGAAGACTCCATCGAACGAGTTTGTGGAGCCGGAGATTTCCTGGCCACCATCTACCGCCACCTCGGAATTGATTCGGCGGGGATCACCATCGAAGACTTCAATGGCCGCCCGACACCTGTTGTGGATCAGGGGAAACCCATTCCCGAACTGGTCGGCTGATTCATGAGGCAGACTGCGCATCCACTTCGATGGGGAATTCTCGGCACTGCGCGTATCGCCCGCAAAGTTGCCGTGGCGATTCACAACACACCGGGAGCAGAACTGACTCTGGTAGCGAGTCGGTCGGCTGAGCGGGCAGCGGCATGGGCAGACGAGAACGGCGTCAAGCGAAGTTGCGGCAGCTACGACGAACTGCTCTCCGACGACGAACTGGATGCGATCTACATCCCGCTGCCACCATCGATGCATGCGGAATGGACCATCAAAGCGGCGACTGCTGGCCGTCACGTCCTGTGTGAAAAACCGCTCGCAATGAATGCGGACGAAGCGCGGCAGATGATCGACACCTGTCGCGCAAACAACGTACAACTGATGGACGCCACGATGTGGGTTCATCACCCCCGGGCAGCAGACATGCATCGAGAATTGTCAGGCCTTGGCGAATTGCGACGGGTGACATCTGCTTTTTCGATCCAGCTCAATCGATACATCCCCGGGAACCCCTCCCACCTGGCTCCTGCAGGTGCAACACATTCTCTGGAGGAATCCAAAGCCTGGGAACTTCGTCTGCGCCCAGACCTCGGAGGCGGTGCATTGGGCGATCTCGGCTGGTACTGCGTGCGTGCCATTTTGTGGGCTTTCGAAGATATGCCCGTTCGTGTGAGCGCATCGGCGAGGTGGTTCAACGGTGTCGACCTGAATCTAACCGCCACGCTGTGGTTTGATGGCGACCGGATGGCCTCATTCGATTGTGGCTATGACATGGCGACACGCAAGTGGTTTGAAGTATCGGGCACGGCGAAGTCGCTGGTGTGCGACGATTTTGTTGGTCCGAATGATGCTTCGCGCATGCGATTCTGGACGCATGCGCCGCCGGATCTGGCTGTCGAACATCAGTCGGGCACACCCATCCAGGAGCAGTGCATGGTGGAGCGATTCTGTGACATCGTCCGCAGTGGAACGCTGGACGCTTCGTGGCCGGCGATCTCGCTCGCCAACCAGCAGGTCTGTGATGCCATCCTGAAGTCTGCTCAATCCGGAGCGGAGATCGAATTGTGACAGGTGACAATCCAATGCAGAATTCCACCGGGGGCTATTGAGCTTGCCCTGTCGCGGCAGCAAGCGGAGGCAACAGAATGCAGCCAGGCAGAACACAGATGTTCGTGCAATGGATTGGCCTGTGCCTGCTGGCCACAGCATTCGCGCCACTCGGTTTGCTGTCCGCCGACGAGCCACATCGCCGTTGGCCTCAAGCTGGAACACGAAATTCTTTGAGCTGACGGTCTCGACCGACGTTTTCGTGTACCTGCCGGAATTTGTGCGTGGTCTTCGTTGCGTTTTACCTGAAAGCAAACCGGCGTTGATCTCGTGGGTTGAATGACACGGTCTTATTCTGCACTGCGGATGCCGCAGCCAGGCAGCTCGGAACGAGATGCACAACAGGATTTGGAGAGTCACTTGAGCCGGAATCGTCCGATCTTACGAAACATTGTTGTGATATTCGCCGGGTTGATCGCCATCTGCGGCATTGTGCTGGGGTGGTCGCAGGCGGGAGCAGTCAGTTCCCCGGGGCTCACCGCACTCGGCGGCATCGTGATGCTTATGGGGTTGTACTTCGCGCGTCCCGTCCCGTCAGCCAGGAGTGCGGTCGAGAGCGAACGCGATCAGCTGGACGCCGAACTCGATGAACTGCGCAAGACAATCGAATCGCAGCTGGACACGCAGGCACAGGAGATCAACGAACGCGAGATGCGGCTATCCAACCGACTTGTCGCGTTTCAGGAGTGGCTTGAGTATCCAGGCGCTGAAGCAGCCGTGGGCGGCGTGACTGAGACGACTTCGCTGGCGACCGCCGAGTTGACCGATTGCGACCAGCAGGTGATTGAGCTGCTCGATGCTGAAGCCAAGCGGCTCTACGAAAATCTGCAGGAAGGCTATTACCAGACGGATGGCCAGTTGGATACCAAGCTTATTCGCGACGAAGTGATGGACCTTGTCACGCGTGTCGCGAAAGTCTATCGACCGGATGCCGAGAATCCATTGCTGGAAACCAGCGTCGACGATCTGCTGCGCGCTGGCAGCCGCGTGTGTCTGCATCTGCTGATCACGTTGGAGCGACTGCCGTTTGATCTGAAAGACGCCAGCTTCGCCACACTGCATGGTTATGTGCAGAAGGCCGTGAAGGCATACGGAATCTACACGGCTGCTGAGCCGTATCTTGGATACGCGTCTAAGGCTCTTTACGCAGGCCGCATGGCCTCCGGGGCGAATCCTCTGACGCTGGGCATCACGTGGGCGCTGACCGAGATTGGCAAACGCGGGGCGAAGGCGATTGGACAGAAGCTTGTCGACCAGCAGGCCATCTCCATGCTCGGCGATCTGGTGCGTGTTGTTGGCTTTGAAGTTGCGAGCGTGTACGGAGGCGACTTCCGGCACCGCGACTCAAACTGGGTCTATGGCAGCGAATTGACCAATCTGATGAGCCGCTTTCCGATCTCACGCGAAAACCTGGCGCGTGCTCTGCGCGAGGTAGGGGCATTGACGCTACGGAATGAATACGACCGGGTTTTTCTGTATCGCTGCCTGTCGACTCATCGAACGGCCGAACCACTGGTCGATGCGTATACGCTGCTGGACCCGGAACAAAGGCAGGACATTGCGCATCGCCTTGAAAAGTTCTTTCGTGATTTCGTGCATGGGCGAAAGCCGGAGCGTGTGGCGGAGTGGATCGAAGGTGTTGAGACTCGTCTTGGGTTCCGGCTTGACGTCGCGGCGGACGAAGCCATATCCGGTTCGTCGGACCGTGGGCAGCAGGAGAACGCGTCGGCCTTCGAGTCACTTGCGGCGCTCGTTTGCACGGTCAAAGGTCGCCCGGTCCGCGAGCTGCGCGAGCACTTTGACAAACTGGTTCTGGTTGGGCACATCGGTGTTTCCGCCGCTGAGAGCATGCTGGCCGATCTGGAGAATCGGCCGCCGCATTTCTTCGACCCGCCGGACATCGATCCGGACAGTGAAATTCTGGGTGTCTACATGAGCGACCTGTGTCACCTGGCCGTGTGTGTTCCACCCTTTGATGTGCATCCCGACGATGTCGTTCTGGAAACTGCGGCGTACTTTGGTCGCGACATTGGGAAGGATCGCGCGAATCTCGACCGCGAATACGTCGAGCTTTTGAACACACGCCTGTCAGGTGCGGCAGCGTCAACGCGTGTCTCCGGATCTGCAGCACGAGCGTTGCTCACCGCGCTTTCCGACGGCGATCCGATCACAGTGCTCTATGCAGACGTGAAGGTTTCCTGGCCAGGCGATATCCTGGTGCCGCAGGGCAACATCTGGCTCGCCGGAAGTCGATCGCAACTTGTGCTGGCCATTGAATCTGATCGCGACTGGTCCACGGCCTGCCCGCCGTCTGGCTTCTCGGCCGAGAAGATCGAGGGCATGATCATCGACGACTGCTGTCTGCGCGGTGGAGCCTGGATACTCCCGGGCCGAACAGAACCGATCGTGTTGGAGATCACAATCGAAGGCGCAAAGCTCAAACGCTACGACGCATGGTTCGCGCCCTTGATTGAGTTGATACGGTCCGATTCTGTTTCCTGAAGAGGATGGGTGATGCAATCGCAATATGAAGCCGCTGTGGCTGCTATCGATTCCGGTGATGCCGAGAGCCTGCGACGTCTTCTGAACGAAGATCCGGATCTGGTGAGCGCTCGCGGCGAATCAAACACGCCGCTACTGATTCAGTTGATTGACTGGCCTAGCCACCGTCCTCGCGCCGCTGAATCGGCACGCGTATTACTCGAAGCAGGTGTCGAGGTGCGACGCGACGACGAGAACGGCACTGCACTCGGTGGCGCCGTGTGTACCGAAGAGGTCGATGTCATCGAAGTCCTGTTGGACTTCGGAGCCGACATCCATGCACCGTGTGGATGGGAGCCCGGCACAGTTCTCGATCTGGTCGACCGTCTAGGCGAGGACCTGGAGAAAGCTGATGACGGGAACGTCGTCGGGATCAGCCAACTGTTTTCACAGGCCGCCGGTCGACCCGTCCCACAAAAGTCGCGTGTGGGCGGAACGGTTCCACTGCTGTTCGTCGCAGACGTCAAGAAGGCTCTGAAGTACTACAGCGATGTACTCGGCTTTCGAACGAACTTCCTGATTGAATCCGAGTCCGAGTGTGAAGGCACCTACGCGAGTGTTCAGCGTGGTGGTGCTGAGTTTCATGTGACGGGCTGTCAGTGTGAGGACCGTCGGCACATTGGGAACCTCTATGTACGGGTCGATGCCGACCCAGTTGATCAGTTGTTCGAGGAATTGTCCGCTGCGGGAGTCACAATCCGAAACGAGCCCACGAATGAGCCATGTGGATTGTGAGAATTCGAGATTGAAGATCCCGACGGAAACTGGCTCATTTTCACGGGTCCGATTCCCGACACCGATACGAATTGCGACACCGATCAGTCGGAGAGTTCGGGCAGCGATTGAAGTGTTCGCCTGACGCATGGCGACAGTACTGCATGGCTTTCCGGTCAAACCGGGCCACAGAAAGCCTGACGTTCCTGACAGGACTGTCACGCCTGCCGTCGAGAGGTCTCCAATTACCGGGTGTTGGGGCGAATCCCTCCAGTTCCGTTTGACGCTCTTCCCGGCGTGACGAATGGTTGCCTGCACTTTGAACAGCACCATGAGTTACAACCGAGGGTCGAGAGATGACACTTCGCAAAAGCGGTTTGAGTCTGCGCACATTGCTGCCGAGTTGGCAACGCGACCGACGACGAAACCTCAAGACGACTTTAAGTGCCTTTGAGTCGCTGGAACCTCGTTTGCTTCTGTCGGCAGCCGCACAGGAATTCGCCATATCCGAAGTGCATCTTCGTGTGAACGGCGACCGTGACATCGTCCTGACGGACAGTTACGACAAGATCGAGCTTCAATTAGGCGACTCGTTGCAGGTCGTCGGAATCACGTATGAGTACAACCCGATTGCCGATCCGCATGACGGCGTCGTCGCATTCGAGGGATATCTGAACCGACTCAACGAGTCGGGCCAATCGGAAATTGACTACACATCGGGCCGTTTCGGTTCGCCCAGTACGCCCTCACTGGTGCCGGGCGATGTGTCGCATCCAGGTCTCGACGGCGCATGGACAGTCGCCGACGGCGACACCCGAATCGTGATGTCCACGGTGCGATACTTCGGAGACCAGCCCGCGATCGAGGCGAGTTTTACAGTCAACCTGCAGGTGGACAGCCTGACTTTGAACACGTCCTGCTGGAAGGTAAGTCGCGACAGAAACTGAGGGCCGAAGGCGAAGTACAAATCACTGGAGCATGGAGAAACAATGGAACCGGGAAGTTCCATAACTATTCGGAACTCGACATCTACGATGCCGACGATCTGGATACACCCGTGTGGGTGGGGGTCCTCGTCGGAACTGTTGAAGCGGGCGAGACACTCGAAGGTGAATACACCAATCCCAACGAATCCGATCCGTTCGACACACGCTGGACACCTTCAGCACGCGGAGACTACGTCCTCAGGTTCACAGTTGATCCCGAACACGCGAATGCGGAAACCGACGAGTCGAATAACGTCGTCGAAGTGTACCTGTCTGTCCGCAAAGCAAAGCGCGGCGATCCCCAGGTATTGGACCTGGTGCGGAGAGACAATTCAGACAGCAGGGATGCGAGTGACGACGACGGGCAACGGGGAAACACTCCGCGGGAAGAGGAGCAGGAACGAGAAGAAGAGCGGCGTGAGTGGGCAGAACGAAGTGACCACGAAGAAGATCGTGAGAGAGAAGACGATCTCGAGCGTGGGAAGTTCTCCCAGCAGATTCGCTTTCATGGACTCCCGGTCGCGTTGTTAGACAATCTCGGGACGGGTGAGTCATTCAGAGATTCGCTGTCTGAAAACTTTGCGACTCTGGCCAGTAATCTGGCGGCTCATGTCGTTGATCTGACGGATGAACCACTCAGCGAACAGGTTGACGACTTTTTCAACTGGCTCATCTGAGCGAAGTAACCGGTGTGACTACAGAAACCGGTCGAGGCGATCTTTGCCGCGCGTACGGGCGTCGGGGAGGGCAGCAGCTTCGCTGTTCTCCGCGAAGCGGTCTTTCTGGCCGTACAGAAACTCCAGCTTGAGAAGTTCCTTCTCGATCAGTGACTCAGCGAAGGTGGGCATATAGCCTGTGGGCTGCAGGGTTGAACCGTCGCGGTAATTGAAGATGTCGTGAACGATCAGGTCGTTGCGGTCCGGGTCGAAGCCTGCGATCTCTGAGATTTGCGTAACCACCCGGCGTCCGCCGGGTTTGCGGTCGATCTGAATGATGATGTCGATGGCCGAGGCGATCTGACGCTGAATCGAAACGACGGGCAGATCGACGGCCATCAGAACGAGCACTTCCAGCCGCTTAAGGACGTCGTTCGTGCTGTTGGCATGAACGGTCGTCAGCGAGCCGTCGTGCCCGGTGTTCATGGCCTGCAGCATGTCGAGTGCTTCGGCACCGCGACATTCGCCCACGATGATCCTGTCCGGACGCATTCGCAGCGCGTTCTTGACCAGGTCGCGGATGTTGTACCCGCCGGCGCCTTCGACGTTTGCCTGCTTCGATTCCAGCGTGACCACGTGGTCCTGATGAAGCTGCAGTTCGGTCGTGTCTTCGATCGTGACGATCCGCTCGCGGTGCGGAATGAAACTCGACAACACGTTCAGCATGGTTGTCTTACCAGTTCCCGTTCCCCCGCTCACCAGGACGTTCTTGTGATCGACCACGCAGGCCCGCATGAACATGGCAGCGGCAGACGTGATCGATCGCTTGTCGATCAGGTCGTCCATCGTGAATCGGTACGCAGGGAACTTTCGGATGGTCAGACATGGACCGCGCACGGCAAGCGGCGGAATGATGGCGTTCACACGCGAACCGTCCGGTAGCCGCGCATCGACTAAAGGCTGACTCTTGTCGATACGTCGTCCGACTCCGGCCACGATGCGTTCGATGATCGATTCCGTGACTTTGTCGGACAGGAACCGGCGCCCCGACAGCTCCAGCACACCGTCTCGTTCCACATAAATCTGGTCGCTCTTGACGACCATGATTTCTGAGATAGTCGGCGCACGCAGCAGGTCCTGCAGGGGACCGAAACCGAAGACCGTGTCTTTGAGATCTTTCTTCAACCGGCGGAGCACGATGTAGCGACTGAGTTCGGCGTGCAGGTGTGGGCGGACAAGCGGGAAGACTTCGGCGAACTTGTATTCCGTGCGATGAATCTGGCCACTGAGGTCGGGCTGTTCGTCGAGTTCCAGCCGCTCGCGCGTAAAGGACAGCAGGTTGTCGAGTTCGGTCTCTCGCTCCGGGACCAGTGTTTGCGGGATGTCGTATTCGTTCCATGTCAGCCGAGCCAGGCTGTCGAGCGATTCGCGGTCGCTTTCCAGGATGAGCTGGTTGATCGTCAAGTCGCGCAGTGTCAGCGCGATGACCTCTTCCAGCAGTCCCTGATTGCTTTCACCGAACAGGCTCAATTCGCGGCAGACGTCTTCGATGTGACGTTCAAGCAGCAGGATGCTGTCGTTGTCTCCGAGCCGGCTGGCTTCCAGCTCGTACAAATCGAAACGTGCGAGCAGTTTTCGATGCACGCGCAGTTCGAGGTCCGACATGATCGACCGCAGATGGGCCTCCATTTCGGCCCGGCTGATTGGCGCGGCTTCGTCGGATTCAAAGGTGAGCGTGAACGGGCCAACTCGTACAGTTTCGCCGGCGGAGAAGCCGATGGACTCTCCGCCCATGACTTCGGTGTCGCCGACCATACAACTGTTGATGCCGACGTTTTCGAATTCGAGCGTCCCGTTGCCTCGGCGCACCACCGCCTGTCGCTTTGAGACCAGCGGACTGTGCAGGACAAGCACATTAGACCGATCGCGACCGACCGAGATTGTGGGCTCTTCAGTCTCGATGCTCTGTCGCCGACTGTCGTGGATCTTGTTGAACCAGATTTTCATTGCTCGTTTATCGATCGTTCCTTGTCATTGGCCGCGGATGACGGGGAAAGGGAATGTCGGATACCGAGTCCTCACGCAGTTCTAGCTGTCCTGACCAATCTGTTTCAGAAAATCAGCCAGTCCCGGATCGGCGGGTGCTGGATGAGCCACATTCACAACAGGTGCTTCTGTGAGTGGCGGCTCTTCTAAGACACCTTCGTCCGCAAGCAATGCTTGAAGTTCTTCTTCGTCGTATTCTTCGTCGAGTGCTTCCAATAACTCATCAACGACCTCGTCGTCATCCAGGTTGCCGAGCCCCTCGTCTTCAGGTTGTGCAGTGACTTCGGCCACGGGGCAACCGCCGCTTCGGCGACTGGCGCCACCTCGGGCGAGTTGTCAGTTGCCGCATCCGGATGTTCCTGAGAATCGGGGCCCTCAACCACTTCCTGGGCCACTTTCTTCTTCCCACGTCCCATCAGCCCGAACAGCGACTTCAAGCCACCCGATTTCTTGTCGGCCGTCACCGGGTCAGAGGATTCCGTCACACTACTGGCGTCCGCAGGAACTTCTGCCACCGTCATTTCTTCCGGATCGACAACCGGGGACGGCTGAATTGCTTCGGCAACGACCGTTGATTGGTCTTCGTTGTCGTCGGCTGGTTCCAGAGTTTCCAGTGGCTCGTCACTGCTCTCCGCAGTGGCCTGGGAAGCGGGGGGAGCGTCAGGCTCCAGGCGTGCTTTCTTTTTGACGGGCGCCATGTCCTTCTTTGGCGGCAACACAATCTCTTCCTGAGTTTCTTCGGCGACTGGATACTTTGTGTCGCGGGACTCTGGCGCGTTCGGAAGTTTCGAGACGATCGGAATTTCGTCGGATGTCTGCTGAGCTGCCAGTTCCAGTTCTGTCGGAGTCTCGTTCAGGACTGTGCCGTCACCGACTGCCGGAACGGTCGCATCTCCATCGAACACGGTCGCCGGCGGTGTGAACGTGACGACAATCTTCAGCGGACCAATCTCGATCAGAGTTTCCGGAGTCAGTGGGATGTCTGTGTTGGCCTGAATCGGCTGGCCATTGATGTTGGTTCCGTTAGCGCTACCGAGATCCCGAACTGTGACGCCCGTGTCGTTGATCTTGAACTGGCAGTGTCGACGGCTGACGTCCGTCGACAGTATCTGCATGTCGCATTCCTTGCTGCGTCCAAGGATGACTTCAGGGTTGCTGACCTGATAGGTCTTCGTGCCACGTTTGGGTGTGGTGACTTTGAGCGAGATTTCCATCGTAGAACCTGTTTCCGGCAAAGTAGGCCAGCCCGGGAAACTGGATGACCGGATGCATCATCCGGTCGAAGGATCACAACGGCAGCATTTATCTTAGCCCGCGTCGCGACGGGCTCTCAAACCAGAGGCCAGTTGCTGCCTCTTCGTGCCGCCGATTTCGGACACTCACACAGTCTGAATCCACAAACAGGCGAATCGCAAGAGCGTCCGTCGGTCCGGGAGCCCGCATACTGGTGAAACGCGGCCCGAGGTCGAACATGCTGATCCAACAGCCTTGCAGATTGACATCTACGTCGAGGTTTCCGGCCGTGTTTCGAGTCTCGAGGTCAGCGTTGCCACATTGCGGCTATTCGAGAATCAGCTGGTTGCCAGTTACTTACTCCGGTATCCGCAGCAGGTCGTATGGCTTGATTACGTGATTCTCACTGAGTGTGTTCGCCGCTCGTAGCTGCTCGAGCGTTACGCCATACACTTTGGCGATGCCGATCAGCGTCTCGCCAGCCTTGACCTCATGATACGTCGGATTGGCCAGCGGCGGCGGAACGGTCAGTACCTGGTCAGCCGGGACACTCGGCACTTCGTTCAGGCTTCCGGGCAGTGTCTCGTTCTCGAAGGTCGACGGCGTCTTGAGCGGTGGCAGCTGCGTGCCTGGTGGCCTGGGGACCGGAGCAATCTGGCCGGGCGGAATCCGCTGTCCCGGTGGATACATGGGGGGCGGCGGGCTGTACCAAGCGGGTCCACAGCCAGAGATTGACAGGATGACGATCCCAACGAATGAGACGTGCAGTTGGCTTCGTCGCCGCAGACGGTCGGGTTGTTGATGCATGTCGCAATCCCTTGCGAGTCTTGTACGGATTACTGCTTCAGATCGATCGACAGCTCGTCGAATTTCGCTGCACAAATGAAATCGTTCTCGGACAGGCCGCCAATGGCGTGCGTCCAGAGTTCGATGGTCACATTCCGATACTGCGCCAGATGCAGGTCAGGGTGGTGCCCTTCCGACTCGGCGACTTCCGCGACCTGCTCAAAGAACCGCATGGCCGCCATGAAGTTGGTCACGACCCATGACTTGCGGATCCGCTCGTGATTGTGCGTCAATTCCCAGCCGTTGAGTTGTTTGATCTGCTCTTCGGCTTCTTCGGGTGAGAACCTGGGCACGCCGCCTTCGCAGGGGACGCACTTTTTGTTCGACAGCTGATCGCAGGACAGGATTTCCATTTGTGTGTCTCTCTGGCGGTGACGTCTGGCGTTGGTTCGTATCCTGCCTTCAGTCCGAAAATGACGCAATGTCAGGAAAACCCGCATTCGGTTATGAGCAACGAGGATTCATTTATCCTGCCGCCGTTCCGCCCGCATCCACTGTTGCGAGGCGGGCATCGACAAACTCTTGCAGCCTACGCTTTCAAGGGAGAGCAGCGACGCTACTCGGCGACTCGACACACCATCGAACTGCCCGATGGCGACCGCCTGATTCTTCACGATGACTGCCCCGCGAACTGGGGACCGGGAGCGCCGTTCGTCCTGCTGCTGCATGGACTGGCTGGCTGCCATGGCAGCTTCTACATGATCCGCGTTGGCGGGAAACTGGTTGACCGAGGCGTACGAGTCTTCCGCCTGGACCACCGCGGCTGCGGATCCGGCGCGAAGCTGGCGCGGTTGCCTTATCACGCGGGGCGTTCCGACGACGTGCGGGCGGCCTGCGACTGCGCGGCCGGTTTGTGTAACGGCTCGCTGGGTGGCGTCGTCGGGTTTTCGTTGAGCGGCAACATGCTGCTGAAGATGCTGGGCGAGGACGGACGGAGCAATCGGGTGCCGCCGTACCTTGCCTGTGCCGCCGCCGTGAATCCGCCGATTGACCTGGAGCAGTGTGGGGACGCTCTGCGAAAACGATCCAACCGATTTTACGATCGACACTTCACGGGTCTGCTGGCTCAGCAGGTCCAGGAGCGGATTGATCAGGTTGTCGACGCGCCTGGGCCAGTCGGAGGCTCCATTCCCGATCGTTTGCGTGAGTTTGACGACAAGTACACAGCGCCCGTGTCCGGATTCGACGGCGTCTACGACTATTACGCCAACTGCAGCGGTGCTCAGTTTGTTCCTGCCATCAATGTGCCGACTCTGATTCTGACCGCCCGCGACGACCCGCTGATTCCCGTCATGTCGTTTGAGCAACTGCCGGCAGTGCCAGCAGTGCAGGTTCATATTGAGGAGCACGGCGGCCATCTGGGGTATATCGCCCGGCCCGGAATTGATCCCGATCGCCGCTGGATGGACTGGCGTGTTGTTGAATGGCTTGCGGCCCATTTGCGTTTCGGCGTTGCGCGAACGTAGCACGCGGGTCAGAACAGGTCGAACAGCGGTTCGGAGCGATACATCTCGTGAGGACGACCGTCAATGTCATCCCACATCTGATGACGGGGGATACCCAGCGCGTTGAACATCGTTGCGGCCAGATTCTCGACCGTGCATTTATCCTGGGCCGGGTAGGCCGCGATCTTGTCCGATGCTCCGACGATATGACCTCCACGCACGCCACCACCGGCGAACAGGGATGTCATGACCGGGCCCCAGTGGTCGCGGCCGCTGTTGGCGTTGATCTTTGGCGTCCGGCCGAATTCTCCTGTCAGCAGAACCAGCGTGTCTTCGAGTAAGCCGCTGTTCTTCAGATCGTCCAGGACTGCGGAAACGGACTGATCCAGGTACGGGAACAGATTGTTCTTCAGATTCACAAAGTTACGTCGGTGTGTGTCCCAGGATGAGTTTTTCCCAAGGTTGACCTGGACGAGAGGAACACCGGCTTCAATCAGTCGGTAACCCATCAGCAGTGACAGACCAAACTTGTTCTTGCCATATCGTTCCAGTGTCGCGGGATCCGCGTTCTCGACGTCAAAGGCCTGACTGGTCTTTGCGTCGGCGAGGACGGAGATCGCCTGCTGGCGATGCTGACTGAGCTGGCGGACTCCGGCTTCCCGTTCCAGTCGTTTCTGCTGCTGCTCAATGTCTGCGAGCAGGCCGATCCGGTTATTCAGCCGCAATCGCCCACCTTCGGGAAGCGTGAGCATCGGCGTGTCGAAGATTGTCCCCGACGCGTGCTCGAAATCATCGTGTTCGAAACGGAAACAGTTGGGGCAGGCTCCGTTTCCCAAAGGGCACTGCGCAGCAATGTCGATGTGCCAGGATTCGTACTTCGGTCCCAGCCGGCCGGCGTACTGACCCAGACGAACTTTGGCCGCTTCGTTAATGCTGGGCTGAGGCAGGATGACGGACGGCGGCAGGTCTGACTGTCGATTGCGAAACGCATAGGTGACCTGTGACGGAATCGATGGCCACTCATTCGGGCTGGGCACGTTGGACGCGTCAAATGCGGCCGGGAAGTCGAGTCGGCCACTCAACAGCGCGTGACATGCCAGACCGTGGGAACTGCTGTCGGTTGCCACGGAGCGAACGAGGGCGTATTCGCTGGCCCGCTGTGCGAGCCTGGGCAGGTGCTCGCAAATCTGCATATCGGGAACAGTGGTCGACACAGGGGTAAACTCACCCCGCACATCATCCGGTGCAAACGGCTTCATATCGAAGCTGTCCTGGTGGGAGCGCCCTCCAGTCATAAAAATAAACAACACGCGTTTCGCCGATGAACCAGCAGGGTTGGCGCGGGAAATGTCGGCCAGAGTCGGACCCATCAGGCCAATTGCACCCGCCTTGAGCATCGTCCGTCGGCCGACATTTGTTCCGACGCTGGAGAAATGATCGTGTTGCATGCGCGCCCGCCTGAGTCTGTGATCTGCCAAAGCGAAAACGATTGTCCCGAGGCCTGCGAAAACCAACAACCTCAAATCAGTGACGGCTGATATGTCTGTCGACGGTCAGAGGACCTCTTTATCTGCCATGACGTTGTCGTCGGTTGCCTTGGCGATACGCACGGCATCCTGAATCGAACGCTTCAACCACTTTTCGTCCTCACCATCACAAACCCTCCCGGACGTGACATACCCGGAGTAGATCGTCGCGGCTGCCTGAACAATGACTGCCTCACTGGGCTGCAAACTGATATAGGGTTTGTTCATTGTGAATGCTCCTTGACGCTGGAAGTAACGCCCGAAAAGTGGTTAGAGTCTTCAATCGAGTCATGGGCAAGGAGAGAGGGAAAGAAATTAAAAAAGCCAGAAAAATAAAAGAGTAAAATATTATAAAGATTG
>CAYSJO010000678.1:0-3004 GCA_964431285.1 uncultured Planctomycetaceae bacterium | reverse complement strand
TTATGACAAGCACGTGCAGAACGAATTGATGATTGTCGATTGATGAGTGTTGATTTTCGAAGTGAAAGCGGTACGGGGGAATCGTTCCAGATGGACCACCAGTCCTGACACTTCACACATCACAAATCGACAATCATCAATCAAATCCCACGGACGTAATGCACCCCACGGTCAACAACGCACTGTTTTCACGCGTCGCGGGCGGCCAGCAGGCGCTCGACGTATTTGCCCAGGATGTCCGTCTCGATGTTGACCGGGTCGCCCACATTGCGAATGCCCAGCGTCGTCACTTCCAGCGTGTGTGGAATCAGAGCCACACTGAATCGGTCCGATTCCACATCGACGACTGTCAGACTGATGCCATCGACGGCAACGGACCCCTTCGGGACGAGGTACTTTGCCAGTGTCTCGGGCACCTGAAACCACATGGTGATCCAGTCGCCGTCGCGATCAACCAGAGCGACCTGCCCGACACCGTCCACGTGTCCCTGCACGAAATGCCCGCCCAGCCGACCGTCGACGGGCAGTGACCGCTCCAGGTTGACGGGACTGCCTTCCGCAAGCCGGCCGAGGTTCGTTTTCGAGAGCGTTTCCGTTCCCGCCTGAAACGCGGCGACAGCACCATCATGTGAGACGACAGTCAGACAGCAACCATTGATGGAAACGCTGTCGCCCAGGCCGAGCCCCTGCGTCATTTCGTCGGGTAACTGGACATCCAGACGAATGGCATCGCCTTCGGGAACGATCGCCCTGACCGTGCCCTGCCCTTCGACAAGTCCCGTAAACATTGCTGTGGATTCCTTCGACTGCGTTCCGTATCTGTAGAATGAGCTCACCTCGTTTCGTCGAAGGATATCGCGTTGACACCGGAACTGCCTGCCACGACAGGACGTTTCAGCCGACAACAGTCATGACCGAAACACGCTACGACCGAGCGACCGCTGGCTTATGTGCAATCTCGCCATCACATTGGTCCTCGCGGCAATTGTCATGGGATGGCTGCATCGCAATGTCAGAGATTCGGCGGTGCTGATTGAGGTTGTCGATCTGGCCGACGAGGGCCCCGCAGTTCCAGTTGAACTGCCAGAATTGCAAGTCCCCTCCGGGCTGCTCGGGCCGGCGATGATGGAATGCAACGAGGATTACAGTGGAAAAACAGGCCGATGTGGCAGTCGAGTTGTCGGACCTGGCGGCGCGGCAGTTGGAGTTTCGGCTGTCGCACGAAGAGTTCCGAGCCGCACAACCGTGGCGGCTGATTAATGGGCGTGGTGCAGTTCCCGCAGCAGTTCGCTGGTATATCAAGTTCGATGATTCCACCCTCAAGGAATACACTCGCCAGCTCGACTACTTTGGCATCGAACCTGGTGCCTATTTCCCAGCGTATTCGCCCGGAGGGCCAAGACTGGCTTACCTGGGTAACGTCTCAGCCGACCGGCCGACCGTGCGGGAAATCGTGAAGGGTACCGATCATCGTCTGCACATGTGCTGGCGAGGTGATCGGCGTGGGGACCTTGACCGGATTCTGTTTCGCAGTGTGGACGTCGATGTGTCGAACGCGATTCTGTTGCTCTTCATACCGGCCGAAATCGAGCGATACCTAGCAACCATCGAACGTGAGTATCGCCATAAGCCTGCGCAGGAGATCCGCCGGACGTACTTCAGGATCGAGCCATTTGAGTCCGGTTTCCGCTTTGTCGTGGCATCGCAGTCTTATGTTCGCTGAATGCGACTCGGGAACGCGCGCTGCCACGACTGGCTCTACCAGTGCCTTGTTGCCTTGGAAGTACTACCCAACTCAGTTCAAGTCGGAAAACAGCTGCTTCTTCGAATGAGGAACTATAGACTTGCCAGAACGATTGCTGTGAGACTGGCCAAGTCGGTTCGACAGGAAGGGTAAATCAATGGCTCGTATCAGCTGCGTGCGGATACTCGTTGTACTGGCAGTATTCCAGACGTCAGGTTTCGGCGTGTCGATGTGTTCCGGCGCCGACGACGCTACCAATGGAGACGGCAAACTCGTTGCGGGCACGATCCGCGATGACAATCAGCTGAAGACGAAACTCGTCTGGTGTCCGCCAGGAACGTTTCGAATGGGCATGCCGAAGGACGGTGCTTTCGGTATGAAGAACGATACACCTCAGAAGTAGGTGACGCTGACAGCGGGATTCTGGATTGGCCAATACGAAGTTACTCAGAAGGAGTGGAATTCGTTGATGAAGGTCGACCGCTGGGCCGCACCACAGAAACTGCCAGTCGGTGACAACTTCGCCGCTGAGACCATCACCTGCGAGGAAGCGCTCCAGTTCTGCGAACGATTCACGCAACAGGAGCGGAAAGCCAGCCGCATCTCTGCCGACTGGGAATATACGCTACCGACAGAGGCGCAATGGGAATACGCCTGCCGGGCAGGAACCACGACTCGGTTCTTCTTTGGTGACAACATCGACGATATGGCTGACTACGTCTGGTTTCGGCAGCGCGAGCCACATCCGATCGGTCTTAAGAAACCCAACGCCTGGGGGATCCATGATACTTCGGGAAGTGTCTGGGAATGGTGCCGTGACTGGTATCTGGACTCACCCGCTGGCGGAACGGATCCCTATACCGACAAGCCAGGGCCTCGGGGAAAGAGACGCACCACGCGCGGCTCCTGCTACAACTACGACGCAAAGAGCGCCCGGTGTCCTGTCGAGATTCATACAGAGCGGGACTCTCTGCCAGGTTTTATCCAAAGGTCGGATTCAGAATCGCGCTGATTCAATCCGGTACGGACGGCGATTCCCAGTAGTGCAAGTTCCCCGTGAATCCCAGGGGACGCAGCTAATCGATTGACGAAACGAAAAGCTCGTGCCGGATCGCTTCCGCGATGCCGGCTGAAGCGAGTCGGCGATTGCTGTAATTCTCGGATTTCTCGCAAAACATCAGGCAAAACCGTGGCAGTTCTCGATCTCTATATATAGTACTGCGACATAATGACATCCGATATATATGAGAGTCACCGCCG
>CAYSJO010000677.1:0-7235 GCA_964431285.1 uncultured Planctomycetaceae bacterium | reverse complement strand
TGGTTCAATGCGGGGATGATGGCCTTCACAACAAACTGGTCAAACAGGATTGAGCCGATCACTCCCCACATCATAGCCAGCATGCCAATGTTCTTACGCTGCTGTTGTTCGTCGTTTGAAAGCTGGGAAAAAACTTTGCGGGATCCCGACGCCTGCTTACTCTTACTCGGTCGCGGTGTCGTCGATGGTTTTGGACTGTCCTGACTTTGTCCAGCTGCCTCCAGGCCGGCCAAGGCCTCATCCATTTCGGCGAAGTAGCGTTCAATCCCCTTTCGAATTCCGCGGGGAGTCGCAAGCACACGGCGCATCGGAACTGCGTATCGAAGCCGCAGCTCGTCCTCAAGTTCGTGGTCGGGGTTCTCGGCGCACGCCACCAGTAGAACGTTGTTATCGACAAACAGAGGCAGAATCGTATTCCGTTTGCAGACAGACTGCGGCACTTTCTTCAGGACCACGAAATCCGGCTCCGTGTCCTCAAGATCGATGTAGGGCAGACCGAGTTCCTGCGCCAGTGCCTGTGTGGCAACGTCCGACCCGACCAGCTTCATCTGCACGACCGCATCGCGCATCGAAAGGCCTCGCTCCTCCGCGAAACTCTGAGCCTCTTTCATCTGGTCGCGGTCGATGTGTTTTTGTTTGACCAGAATTCGTTCCAGGGCAACTGGACCGGATTCGGTTTCATCGAATTCCCGACCGAGACTTTCGTCGTATTCGTGTTTGCGCTCGGGATCGGTCAGGCAGAGCATGGACAGAGCCAGCTCGTTAAGCAGCTCCTGGGAACGCACGGAGTACTGCCCGGTGGCGTACTTGCGAACGTGCGCATTCAGTTTCTTGTAATTCGCTCGGACCTTTTCAGTGTCGTCTTCGAACTTGACCAGCCGCAGCAGTTCGTACTGGTCCGGAGGGCGTGGACCATCCGGAATTCCGAGCCAATCCTTGTAGACATCCAGTTCCACGTTTTGCCTCTTTGCTGCTTGACCCGGATCTCACACCGACACGCCAGACCGGTGACAAACGACCGCCCTCAGATTTACCGGCCACATCGCGCGCCCGTGACACAAGACGGCTGCATAAGTCTCCCGTCAGGGCTGGCCTGAACTCACATGCCTGAAAGCTGACTTGCGTCTATCTCATTCGACCTCATACCCCTTGGCCAGACCTTCCAGACCACCAATATTGTCGTCTGTGACCGACTGATTGTCGCGGACGATTTCGGAGGACGCTTCCTTGTATCCGGTCAAATCCCGTGCCGCCACGCTGATCCGGCCACTGTCGTCGTATCGGTACATGACTTCGACAGGAGAACCCTTGGGCAAATCTGTTGGCAGATCATAGACGCGGAAGTCACCGATCTGCTCGCACGCCATCGGGTCGGGGGCATCCCCCTCAAGTACTGAAACGTGAATCCGCTGCTGATTGTCCGAATTGGTGACGAACCGCTGCGTCTTCTCGAATGGAATCGGCGTGTTCTTGGGAATCATGATGTGATTGATCTTGCGGGACCGGTCCCCCGGGTCTGTGATCTTGATGCCGAGCGAGTGCGAGTTCACGTCGGTTGTCGAAACAGACCTCAGCCTGTCGATCACGGCCTTGCCCATACGTGTTTCGCCACCGGTGACACGCGCTTCCAGAATGGCCGCATGAATCGCAGCACCGCGAGCGACGGCTTCCTCGGCAATGACGTCGCGATTGGGTTTACGCTGGCAGACTTCCATCAGCATCTGCTCGACGACAGGCATGTTCGTCGATCCGCCGACCAGCACCAGATCGTCCAGTCCGTCCGGTTCAACGCCAGCCTGCTGCATAACGAGTTCTGTGGTGTCGCGTGTCCGCTGCATCAGGTCAGCCGTCATGCGTTCGAAGTCGCCTCGGGTCAGTGACACCGTCATCGACTTGCCCTGGTGATACACATTGATCGGAGTCTGAGCCTTGGTACTCAGTTCACGTTTCGCGCTTTCAGACTCCTGAGCAAGAACCTGCAGCGATTCCGGATCCTCACGCGGGTCCGCACCGTATTTTCGTGAGAACTGCTCGGAAATGTGATCGACAATCCGACAGCTCCAGTCCAGACCACCCAGCATCACATCACCGTCCGTGGCCAAAACTCGGAAGCTCATTGGCGTGTAGCGGACCACTGTGACGTCGAACGTTCCGCCGCCAAGGTCGTAGACCAAAATCGTCTTTTCGTTCTGCGGCAGGTCGGCGCGTCCCAGTTCACCCATTTCCCATGCATACGCCAGCGTCGCTGCGGTCGGTTCGTTGATGATGTCGATGATGTTGAGGCCCGCAATGCGGCCAGCATCCTGAGTCGCTTTTCGACGCACGTCGTTGAAGTAGTACGGAACGGTGACCACGGCATTGGTGATCGTACCAATCGTCTGCTCCGCGTCCTGCTTGAGCTTCTTGATAATCAGGGCGGAGACGAATTCAGGCGTCAGCTTCTTGTTCTGATAGACAATGAAGAAGTCCGCATTCCCCATCTCGCGCTTGATCGCTTCAATCACATTGCTGGGGTCTTCAAGCGAGATGCGTTCAAACGATGGCCCGACGACCACTTTGCCATCCTCGGAAAGGAGCACGACGGATGGCGTGATCACTTGCTCGTCGACGTTCTTCAGGCACGTGGGCATGCCGTCATCGCCGAGCTGCGCGATCGTTGAATATGTGGTTCCCAGGTCAATACCGACAGTCTGGCCTTCGAGCAGCTTCATGAATGTTCCTTTGGGCCGGAATCGGAATCGATTCCTGCAGCTAAGCAGAGGTGACGCCGGGCAGAGCGGGAGTCCGCCATTTGCAGAAGTTTCGCATTCTGCCAGTCGCGTTTCGGGGATTCAAGCAGCCCGGCACTTGTGGCGATCTGGACGGGTCGCTGAATCTGCGCAGCAACCGGGAATCGTGACGCATCGTCTAATGCCCGCCTCTGGTGGCAGACGTTAGAAAGCTGCCGGGCGTTCTAGAACAGTTCAGAAATCGGTGCCCCTTCGGCGAGCAGATTGTAGGGGCGGTTCTGGCGATCTAAGGCTTCCAAGTCGTGAATCCCCATGCCGTGATACACGGTCTTTGTCACATCCGCCGGTGAGACCGGTCGGTCGGCGGGGTAATTGCCATAGCGGTCGCTCGAACCGAATGTCTGGCCTCCGCGAATGCCACCGCCGGCAATCACGTCGGTCAGACAGTGCGTCCAGTGATCACGCCCCGCTCCGGACACGCCGCCGGATCGCGGGTCGCCGATTTTTGGTTTGCGTCCCATTTCACTCGTCACCAGCAGCATGGTCGAATCGAGCATTCCGCGATCGTGCAGGTCTTCGATCAATGCGGAGAAGCAACGGTCAAACTCCGGCAACAGACCGTCCTTCAGGCAATTGAAGTTGTTGCCATGAGTATCCCAGCTACCAGCACTCTTACATTTCTTTGCCCGCGGAGAACTCGGTCCGTGTCCGAGCCAGAATACGGTGATAAACGGGACCTCAGCTTCGACCAGTCGGCGAGCCAGTAGCAGACTCATCGCGTTGACCGACTTGCCATATCGCTCGCGAACGGATTCCGGTTCCCCTGAGATATCGAACGCGGCCGACGTACCCGACGAGACCAGCAACGACATCGCCCGCTCCGTCTGCCGATCCCAGGTGCGCGTGCTCGGTGTCTCATCAAATGTGCGTCGCGCGGCATCGACGGAATTCAGCAACTCGCGCCTCCCCACCAGCCGTGAACCGTCAATGCCCTGCTGAAGCTGCAGCGAAGGCGCATGAAACTTCAGCGGCTCTGCGTGGCTGCCCTGCAGATAAAGCGGGTCGTGTTCCACTCCCAGCCGAGCGGCGAACTGTCCCGGCCTCGTGTAAGGCTTCCGACTGGGCATGTGCGGCAGCGAAATGGCGTTCGGCAGAAATGAATGTGCCGACCGTCTGGCCGAAACGACCGTTCCCATGTACGGCCAGTCGGTGGGATAGGGTGTTCGGTTATTGCCCTTGGTGCGGAACGTGAGGTCCGGTACGTGTCCTGTCAGGTTGTAATAGTAGCCCGCGTGATGATCGTTCGTGTTGACCGTGCCGCCGATCGAGTTGATCAGACTCAAGTGGTGCGCCTGCTGAGCGAGCAACGGCAAGTGCTCACACAACCGAACTTCGGGAGCCGACGTCTGAATCGGCTGAAATGGCCCGCGAAACTCGGCCGGAGCATCAGGTTTCATATCCCATGTGTCGACATGTGAAGCACCACCACACAGAAAAAACAGGATTGTGGATTTCGCGGAACCTCCGATGGCCGAGGCTCCTTCCGTGGCCGTTGCCACGCCCGGTCGACCAAACTGCATCCCGGCCCAGCCCAGGGCGGAAGCCGTCAGAAATGTCCTGCGTGAGACGTCTTTCGCTGCATTCAGCATCACACTTCTCCGTCACCATCCAAGTCTCTGCGACAATTAGCCTCAGTGTATCGGCAGATCGGCATGGTGGCCCGTTCGTAGTAACCGCATTTATGCGGTTGCCGAAATCGCGGCGTCGCGTGCAACCTGGCCAGATCGTGTGCAAACTGAAGAATGCCGACCCTCAGGAACCCGATAAATCGGATTACTACGAACCCGTACGAGAAATCAGCACCTGCTCCACAGCGGCAAGTTGCTCCTGGGTGTTAACGCCCATGGCCTCGTTAATATCCAGCTTTGCGGCAGCGACGACCGTCTTGCCCACAGCTTTCAGAATGGCCGGACAGTCGGTGAGGTAGTACTCGGCCTGGTCGTTCAACGGACGCAGCTCACTCAAGGAATCGACCAGCGACCGGCAGTCAAAGGCGTAACAACCCGTGTTGATCTCAGTGATCGTCAGCAGATCGGGGTTGTTGTTACGAGCGTCCTTCTCCTCAACAATTCGCTCGAAGGTCCCCGCATCGTCCCGCACAATCCGCCCCAGTCCTGCGTTGTTTTCGGTGACAGCCGAGCCGACGACACACACGGCCGATTGCCCCGACAGCTCCTGCAGCAGGCCGCGAAGCGATTCGGACTTCAGCAGGGGAGTATCGCCTGCCAGCACCAGCACCGGGCCGTCGTGATCGCAGATGGCCGGGACTGCCATCTGCACGGCATGTCCGGTTCCAAGCTGCTCTGACTGCAGCGCGAAGTCGACATCAGCGTGACCGGACAACCGTTGGCGCATCATGTCGGCTTCATGCCCGATGACACACACGATGCGAGTGACTCCCGCGCCTCGCACAGCATCAAACACGTGTTCGACCATTGACTTGCCACACACTTCGTGCAGCACCTTGGGCAGTTCGGACTTCATCCGAGTGCCCTTGCCGGCGGCCAGGACCACTGCGACAGCTTCGCTCATGCTCGGGACTCCATTCCTCTACGAAAACGCAACTCGATCACCTGGCCAGTCGTGACTTGCGGTCCTTCCAGGGGATTTCCTTGTCCTTCAGATGAATCTTCAGAAATCCGGCAAGCAGTTTTTCGGTTCCGATGCCCTGTCCCAGCAGACCTGTTCCCTGCAGCTTGATGTCGAATGCCTGCTGATACAGACGCTGGTTTTCCTCATCCTGATTGTCGCCGCCCAGTTGCTTGTAAATTTTGCCAGCCGTTCGTTTTGTTGAAGAACCCGCGCCGTACATGATCAAGGCCGCCATCCCGGTCTGTCGCAGCATTCGAATCGGATTAAGCGAGCTCAGTCCACTGACCGAGTCCATTGGCGAAAGCAGAACCATCGCCTGAATGTCCTGCCCGCGGGGCGTGCGGGTCGCGAGTGTCGGGGCGTCGTCATAGGGCTTCTTCCCCCAGTCCAGAGCTGCATAGTTCAATGCCAGAACGGTGCTCATGTCCGAGCCGACGATGGCCATTTTTCGCATATTGAGCTTCTTGGCCTGGTGTTGCTCGTAGATAAACCTCTTTATGGCTTCGAGGTCGTACGCCACCATTTTTTCGTAGTCAAATTTCGAGACTTTCGAACTCTTGTCGGCCGCAGAAGCCCCTTCGAGAGCTTTTGTCTCACCGTGCTTGCGCAGGTCCACTGCGATGACCGCATACCGTTCGTGGACCAGTACCTGAGCCGTCTGTCGGGCCGACCAGACGAGTCGGTTTTCATTACGTCCGTGCAGGAGAACGACGATCGGGGTGTCTTCGTCGTCCTGGCCTTCCCAGTAGGTGAAATGCACGGTCCAACCGTCTTTGGTGACCTCAGCCTGCGCTTCGCCTTCAATCTTCTCGTCCTGTGCGACCGCCACTGATCCAGCCAGCGAAACCAGCGATGCACAAAGGAAAAGAATTGGAAAGCGCGAGTTGATTTGAGAACGCATCATGAGTCGAACCTCTTGAAGAGTCAGACAGGCGGCGCTGTTTGACGAAGCGGTGGTGGCAAGTTCATTTGGCCCTGCACTTATCCAGTCTACGCCCGGTGTCGGGATCGGAGCAACCCGGAGGTTTTCAGCAACAGGACGATTCTAAACACTGGAAAGTGGTACTTGTCCGGCCTTGACCAGACCGCCCTGCATGACCGCGATGAAGCGTGAACGGTCCTGCAGCACACTGATGTCGGTGACCGAATCACCGGCAACGACCAGGACATCGGCCAGCTTTCCGGCTTCGAGCGTGCCAATCTCGTCGCTGCGGCCCATGATCTCCGCACCCGTCTGCGTCGCGCATTTGATCGTCTCGAGTGGGCTGAAGCCGACGTAATCAACAAAGAAACTCAGCTCTCGGGCGTAATCGCCGTGCGGATTCCAGGCAAAACCGTAATCGCCTCCCATCCCCAGGCGACCACCGGCCTTCAGCAGACGTCGGCAACTTTCCGCGCCACCTTCCAGCGTTTCCTGATGACCGTCGATGACGGCCTGCGACATGCCGTAGCCGGGACCATGTTCAATGCTGGCCTGCTCGAAATACAGAGCCGGAACGACCGGGACATTACGTTCGAGAATCATGTCGAGCGCTTCGTCATCAATAAACGTGCCGTGTTCCAGTGTGTCGTACCCGGCCCGCACTGCATTCTTAATGCCCTGCGTGGCGCGACAGTGCCCGGTCACTTTCATGCCGTGATTGTGGGCCGTCGCGACCACGGCATGCATTTCTTCGAATGTCATGCACAACGTGTGATGGTCGTTTACATCCGGAGCCGCCGCGTCACCCGTCGGATACGTCTTGACCCACTCAATGCCATCCTTGACGAGTCGCCTGACCGCCGTCCGCGCTTCATCAGCCCCATTGATCAGGATCATCAATCCTTCCATCCCGATTTTGCGGAAGTCCGGAT
>CAYSJO010000676.1:0-15470 GCA_964431285.1 uncultured Planctomycetaceae bacterium | reverse complement strand
AAGGCGGCAGCGCGGTTCTGGTCGACACGAACGCAACGCTGCAGGACTTCGAACTGGATGCGGCCGACAACTGGAACGGCGGATCGCTAACGGTCGCACGCAACGGTGGTGCCAGTACGGACGACACGTTCAGCTTCGGCGGCAGTACCGTAACGGTGAACGGTTCGAATCTGGAGATTGACAACACTTCGCGGGGCACGTTCTCGAACTCGGGCGGAACACTAACCGTCAGCTTCAATGCGAACTCGCGAGCCTCTGATGTCGATGCCATTCTGCAGGCGGTGGCCTATGCCAACACATCTGACGTGCCGCCAGCCAGTGTCACACTGGATGTTACGGTCAATGACGGAAACAGCGGCGACGGTCAGGGCACCGGCGCAAATCCCGGCACAGATACTGAAAGCTTTGTCGTGAATATCACGGCGGTGAACGACTCGCCGGTGATCGGAGGTCTGGACACGACTTCGGCAAACACGTTTACCGAAGGTGGCAGTGCGGTTCTGCTCGACACAAACGCCACATTGCAGGACTTCGAACTGGATGCAGCCGACAACTGGAACGGCGGGTCGCTGACGGTTGCACGTAGCGGTGGCGCTAACGCGGACGACACGTTGAGCTTCGGTGGCAGTACGGTGACCGTCAATGGCACGAATCTGGAGATCGACAGTACTTCACGAGGCACGTTCACCAGTACTGATGGAACATTCACCGTCAGCTTTAATGCGAACGCGCGAGCCTCTGATGTCGATGCCATTCTGCAGGCGGTGGCCTATGCCAACACATCTGACGTGCCGCCAGCCAGTGCCACACTGGATGTCACAGTCAATGACGGAAACAGCGGCGACGCCCAGGGCACTGGCGCAAATCCCGGCACGGATACTCAAAGCATTGCCGTGAACATCACGGCGGTGAATGATGCACCGGTCGTCGTGTTGGGAGCTCAGTCCGGTACGCTCCCGGAAGACACGCCGCTGGACCTCACGGATCCCGCATTTACTGTCTCCGATGTCGATGATCAGGGGAACGAACTGGTTGCAACGCTGACTGTCGGCGAGGGTACTATCACGGCAGTCGCAGGAACTTCGGGTGTTGTTGTGGGTAACAGCGGGACGTCGTCGGTCACGTTGACGGGCACTGCAGCCGAATTGCAGACGCTGGGTCGTGGTGAGGCGGGCGCGACTCTTGTGTACACGACGATACAGGACCCGTCGACCAGTACCACGCTCACTGTGACGGTCAATGACCTGGGCTCCACCGGGACAGACCCGGGAGCCGAAGGTGCCGGTGGAACAGCGGACGCCAATAGCGAAGAAGGATCCGCGTCGGTGACGATCGACATTATGCCGATCAATGACGCACCGGTGGTCGTCCTTCCGGCGGGCCCGGTCACGGCCATTGAAGGGACGCCTCGTGATCTCACAGATGCCACATTTTCCGTGTCCGATGTGGACGATCAGGGTGGCGACCTGACGGCAACGGTAACCGTCGGCGAAGGCACGCTGACCGTCACTGATGGCGATTCTGGCGTCGTTGTCAGCAACAGCGGGTCATCGTCCGTTACGCTTGTTGGTACATCAGTTGAACTTCAGGCTCTGTTACGTGATGCGACGACCGGAACCATCACGTACGACGCGATCGATGATCCATCAACCAGTACCATGTTGACTCTGACGGTCAATGACGGTGGTGCATCGGGGACTGACCCGGGAGCGGAAGGGAGCGGTGGAACAGCAGACACCAACAGCGAGCAGGGTACGGCGTCCCTGACGATAAACATCACAGCGGTCAACGACGCGCCAGTCGTCGTTCTACCAACGGTGTCAGGTACTCTGCCTGAAAACACCGTGCTGGATTTGAGGGATCCAACATTTTCAGTCTCGGACGTGGACGATCGAGGGGCCGATCTGACGGCAACGCTGGCCGTGGGTGAGGGCACGATTACCGCAACTGCAGGCAATTCCGGTGTCGTCGTGAGCAACAGCGGAACATCGTCTGTCACGCTGGTCGGCACTGCGGCTGAGCTGCAGGCTCTTGGTCGTGCTGAGACGACAGGAACGATTGATTACGCGACACTTGAAGACCCGTCAACAAGCACTGTGTTGACAATAACTGTGAATGATGGAGGCGCGACGGGGATGGACCCGGGCGCAGCAGGTAGTGGGGGAACAGCGGACGCGAACAGCGAGGAAGGCTCCGACTCGGTCACGATTAGCATCCTGCCGATCAATGATGCTCCGATTGTCGCCGCGCCTGTTGGTAACCTAACGCGAGCCGATGGCGACGTGGACGACACGATCGCACTTGGTGGCATCTTCTCAGACGTAGAGAACGCCGCCTTGACATTCAGCGTCGTAAGTACCAACACAGATCTGGTTGTTGCAACCATCGAAAACAACGACACGCTTCGGCTCAGCTATCCGATCTATACGGCGGCCGGAGACCGGACGCCTGCGACCATCACTCTGACGGCAACCGAGACATCCACTACGGAGAACCTGACAGTCGATGATGTCTTCACAGTGACAGTCACTCCAGAAAATACAATTGAGTTCTTCCTGGTCGTGACAGACAACACCGACGCGTTCTCAGGAAACTCGATGCCGCGCCGGGCTGCACTGGACGCATCCGTAGCCACTGTAGAAGTTGGGACGAATTATGTCGTCGAAATCTGGTTCCGCGATCGGTTTTCACCACTCCTGAACGAGACGTCGATTGCGAACGCAAACACGTCGACCGGTGTCGCTGGCATGTCGACAAACATACTTTTTGACGGGTCAATTGCCAACGCGCTCGCTGTTGACACATCAGCCGTCACAACGAATCCGATTACAGGAGAGACCAACGGTTCCGCCGCGTTTGCAAACGTTCTCGGTGGCGGTTCCGATCTGGCTGATGACGGGTTCGTCAGGAATTTTAGGAATGGCGGTTTCGAGTCGTCCGGTGGACTTGGAAATGTTGGAGTCGATGAATTCGCACGGGCCGGCATTGTTGTGATATCTGCTGATGCTGTCGGCACGCAGACGTTTAGTCTGGACCTCGACGCCGCGGTAGCTACGGCCAATGGTGGAACCTTCCTGAACCCGGCACGAGGGGCGGGTAACGCGGGAGCATCCGGTAATATTGATTTCAGCCAGGTGTCTCTAGGACCTAGCGTCACGGTAATACAGGGATCGGGTGCCCAGTTTGGAACTCAGGTCGGAGCCACCGTCGCTGACCCGAATTCTCCCACGATCACGACAACCGTTGTGCGTGAGCCGACGTCATTGGAATCGAATGGGACCGCCGCAGATGTGCCGCCCAGTATGGACTGGATTCACGAATGGGATTCGTTACAGGTGGAAGTCTGGGGCTCAGCGGGCAGTGGGTCATTGAATGCTGCTGCATTCGATCTTAACTACAACAGTGATTACTTCACCGCGACGTCTGTTGAACTCGGAGCTGCACTTTCCAACGCCGACGGAACGACGTCCACAATCACGATTGATGATGAGGCTGGCCTGATCAGTGGTGTCAGTGGTCAGATTGCTGACGGCGTGGCGAGCAATCCTAACGTTCTGCTGGGACGCATTCAGTTTGAGTCTCTCGGTGACGACCAGGTTCCGATCGGTGACAGCGGGACACCCTACGATCTGGGTATCAGTGTTTCGAATGTCACTTTTTCGGTGGATGGCAGCAGCGTCACTCCCAGACTCAACAACGAGGCTCAGAACACTGAGTTGTGGCCTGTTGTTTACGACTTCGATGACAACGGAACGATCAGCTACTCGGACATGTCGCTCCTCGCGACCGCCCTCTCGACGACGGTGGCAAACTCTGACGCGGCCGAGACATGGTACACGGACCTTGATCGGTCCGGCGTTGTCGGTTTTGGCGATGTGACATTGTTCGGCCAGAATTTTGGACTGACCCGCAATTCGGCTGACCTGCTCGAGTTCCCATCGGGATTCCAAAGGCGGTGGAGCGGATCGGACATTGTCTCAGATGGCCAGAACTCACTGACAGCCGTCTTTGACACGGCACTCGCCGACTGGGACACAGCACTCGATGTGGATCTGCCTGACATTCAGCTGGTCGTTGCTGATCTGCCCGGAGCTCAACTGGGACACGGCAGCTTCATTTCGGTCGGGGCGGACGGATTACCCGAACTTGGTCGCGTTGTCATCGACAGCGATGCGGCGGGTCTGGGCTGGTACACGGGTCTTGATTCATCCCCAGTGGACTCATCCAGCTATGATTTGTTGAGTGTGTTGACGCACGAAATCGGTCACGCGATTGGGTTCAGTACTGCGTTTGCCGGTTTTGTCGAGAGTGTGGAATCTGAGCCGGATGGATCGTCGGTGTTCGTCACGAGTCTTGGTGACAGTATCGCGCTCGACCGCTCAGTCGATCACGTCGATGCGGACGTGTACCCCAACGACCTGATGATCGCCTTCATTGATCCGGGTATTCGTCGATCCATAACGACTCTGGATATTCGCATCATCGAGTCGTCCTACGCGGCGGCCAGGCCTGGTGACACTTTGCTCGATGCCCAACATGTATACCAGGATGGCGACAGCAACAGTCAGCTTGACGGCAGCCTGGTGGATACAGCCTTCGGTGATGACTGGGAACAGATTTAGAGCACTTATTGTTCGGCGAGGGGCTGGCGCAATAATGGTGACCGCCGGTCGGCTCTTACCAGCGTTCGACAGGGCCGGCGGGGACGGGGACGTTCATATCCGGCAGGAGTCCCGTGCGGTTTCCCCCGATCGGACCTGCTGCCGCGATCTCTGCGATTGCCGCATCAAACTCTTCGCGGTTACGTGCCTGCTGAAACACATGTCGCAGCGACTTCCGAACGCGCATTGATTTCAGATACCAGTGTCCCATCTTGCGAAACCGAACGTAAGCAGTGTCCCCCCACTGATGCCGCATGTATCCGAACTGTCGCAGAAGCAGTTGAAGACGATCGTCAAAACTGCCGGGCGGATCCCATTGGCCCGTCTGTTCCCACTGCACGAGCTGCCGGAAGATCCACGGATTGGCCAGGGCACCGCGACCGATCGAGATACCGTGACACCCGGTTTCACTCAGCATCCGGGCAGCGTCCGGAACGTTCCGTACGTCGCCATTACCAATGACCGGAATCGAATGAACAGCCTCGACGACTTTGCGGATTCCGTTGTGGTCGACACAACCCTTGAATCCCTGTTCGCGAGTTCGGCCGTGAATCGCGACCGCCACCACTCCGACCTGCTCAAACTCACGGGCAAACGTCGGTGCAGACAATTGTGTGCTGTCCCAGCCCAGCCGCATCTTCACACTGACTGGGATCTGAACGGCCTCGACCACACTCCGCACGAGTGAAAGCGTGCCACTTAAGTTGCACATCATCCCCGCTCCCGAACCGCCACCCGCAATCTTCTCAACCGGACAGCCCATGTTGATATCGATGGTGTCGACACCGCGGTCCTGCAGCAGTTGAGCCGCATCGACCATTGTGGCCGTGTCCTGCCCGAAAATCTGCACGGCAAACGGACGGTCTTCCGGATGCGTCTCGATCATCTTCATCGTCTTTTCGTTCAGATGAACGAGCGCGTTGGCACTAACCAGATCGGTGGTTGCGAGTCCGACTCCGCCGATCTGCCGCACGATTCTGCGGAACGACAGGTTTGTAAATCCGGCGAGCGGCGAGAGCAGGTAGCGCGACGGCAGATGCAGACTTCCGTAGCAGACCGGTTGGCACATCTGCGGGGGGGCAGGGATTGAAGCGGTTTGAGTCACAAGACGGAGCAGGGAAGCGAGTTATGTGCGTGTGGGAATTGCAAATCTCAAATTGCAAAATGCAAATGGAAATACATGTAGTCAAGGTCTCAATAATCCTGGTGCAAATCAGCCACGGGTCATTCCGGATTCGCGAACAAAGCACGCGTCAAACAATGCGATCTGCAACAGTCGACTTACTCCGGCCGCTGTGCTGCAGGAGGCCTGATTGAAAACGTACTACCGCGCCGCGGCAAGCAGCCGCACTCGAATGGGGCATTCACTTTTGACTGGCATGCCACGGGCGTCCAGGATGGTTGCTTCCAGAATCAACGGAGCATTGAACGGGCCAAGGTCATCCGCCGCAAACTGAACGGGTAGGGTGGCCTGCGTGGCATCCGCGGCAATCTCTACCGGCTGGGATGACCAGCCACGGATGTGATCTGGAGACAGCAGTTGAACTGTTACGGGGCCTGTGAGGCCGGTGCCTCGTCCGACAGTGATGGGAAGTTCAATAGTCTGACCTGCATGCACCCCCAGACGCTTACGCGGCGTGTCGACACTCAGACGCACCGGGTCAACCAGGCAGATAATCTGATCGTCCTGTGCCTGGGACGAATAGCTGACTCGGTGCTTACTGCCGTCGGGTTTTTCAATGATGGCTGACGCAATCAGGCAGGTTCGGCTTGTCCGACCGATCTCCATCCAGGGGGGTAGCGAGACTGCGTAATGGAACTCGGACTTACCCGGAGGAACGATGACCTTCGGCCCCGTAACGCCCTGCAGATGGCGAGTCTGTCGATCGGCCAGTTCGACTTCGATCGGTCCGTCGAATCCACCACGGTCGATCTGGTAGTTCCGGCCGTAGACCGTGCCCCGCGATGCGTATTTGGTTTCAAATGGAGAGTGGAACTTGAACGGTGTCTTGAGTGCCACGGCAAACGCAATGTCTGAGAGTTCAGGCTCGCCATACGAACCAGGAAAATGAGCTGTGCTGACGATGTCCGTGTCGGGTTCAGTTGATCGACCAGTGATGCGGAGATTTGCGAGTCCGATTTTCGTCGTTTCCGCGGCCTTGAAGATGAGCGTTGTATTCGGCTTGTTCTTACCGACAGTAGTTCCTTCGAGCGTGACACCTTCGGGAAGTCCTTCCGCAGAGATCTCGATCTCGCCTTTGAAGCCGGCGGACCTGTCGATAGTCAGCTTGACTTTCGCGCCAGCCTCATCGCCGGCAGTCACCGTGATGGCATCGGACGGCAACACGAGCGCGAATCCCATGACGTCGGAAGCCGCCTCCGTGATGTGAATCCGATAGGCAAATTCGTCTCCTCCCCTGGATGGGAACTGATCGCGGATCTGCACATAAAAGTGTTCGCCTTTCGGGACCTTCCAGCTGAGACGGGAATCGGTGACGCCGCCTTTGACATCGTCATTCAGCGCGAGCTGTTTCAGTTCACTCGACAGGACACTCAACACGGCATCCAGTGGTGTCCCGAGACGGGATGCGAACGCTTCGATCACCAGAGTCTGGCCTTCTGTCGCCGTGAACCGCCACAGGTCGGTGTCAGCGGGCCCGTTGATTTGACCATTCAGCGCGGCCGGAACGGCAAAGTCACTAACTTTGGCCGCAACAGTTGGTATCAACTCGCTGGATTCACCAACAAGCAGATCGTTGGGTTCGGATTCGAGATGCTCATCAAATTCACTTGTCACAAGACTGACGGGATTTGATGCGTATGGTTTGCCTGTCATCTGCCAGTGATGAACGGTGCCGGCCGTCTTAGGGATCGCCACGGCAACAGCCTGGTCCGGCACGTTCAGACCAGACAGTGCCAGAGAAACCGACTCACCGCGCTTGCCACCCAGCGGATAGACCGAGCGAATGTACGCTCCGCTGCGAATTGTCAGCCGGTAAACGTGATCCTGCAGCCCGTTGAATTTGATGTCGTGAATCCGGCATTGATAAGTGCCGTCCGTCGGAGCTTCAAAATGCACGAACGAGTCAGTGCTGAATGTGTCGACGTTCTGCGCAATCATCTGGCCGTCCGGGCCGCGAATTTCCAGGCGGGAGTCGAGAGGGGAGCCGAGACGAGATGCATGAACTTCGCAACTGATCTGCTGGCCGGCTTTCGCGTCAAAGGTCCAGATATCGACGTCTTCTCGTGGAAAAATGCGCCCGTTGATCGTTACGGGCGGCGTTACGGCGACGGGTACGGGATCTCCATCAATTTCCTGCTCGATAACTTCCGGCAGGTCACCAACCAGGAATTTCATTCGGGGCGTTACGCCCTGTGATGTCGAGACTCGCCAGTATCGCGGTCCCAACGCTGCGTTGGCGGCAATGTCGATCGTTCCGGCGTAGTCCTTCGGGTAATCCTCTTTGCGCTGCGACGCCGGCTGTGGAATCACCGGGCCTTCGAACCAGGTTGTCTTGGTTCGCTCAATTCGTTTTGTCGCCGACACGCCTGGGCCGCTGAATTCGAACGGGCAGCCTTCGTACAGATTGTGCCCTCCGACTCGAAACACAACAGTCGTCCCGCGCTGTCCCCCTGCCGGGAAGATGTAGCTCACGTGAGGGGGATCCGCCCGTGTCACTGAGCCAAGTGCCAGAACTGCCAGTGTGGAAGCGAGGAATCGAAGCGACTTCATGACCTGCCTCTTTCGGCGTGACCGTATTCCCAACGACGGGACGTTCAATCCAGGATTGTCTGCTCGCGATCCGGGCCCACAGAAACGACGTCGACCGGATAGCCGATCAGCTCCGCAATTGTCTCGACGTATCGCACAGCATTCTCGGGCAGATCGGCTCGTTTGCGAACCCCGGTAATGTCCTGCTTCCAGCCAGGAAGCCTTCGATAGACGGGTTTAACCTTCGCCAGATCGTCAATGTGACTGGGGAAATCGGTCGTGCGTTCCCCGTCAATCTCGTACGCCTCGCAGATGGAGACCTCATCGAGTCCGTCGAGGACGTCAACCAGCATGACGGCCAGCACATCGATTCCACTGATGCGGGCTCCGTAACCGGCGGCAATGGCATCGAACCAGCCACAACGTCTCGGCCGGCCCGTCACCGTGCCATATTCGTGTCCGACGTCACGGATGTGCTGACCGATTTCATCGTGCAGTTCGGTGGGAAAAGGCCCGCCACCGACTCGCGTCGTGTAAGCCTTCACCACGCCGATCATCTTCGAGATGACTCGTTCGGAAACACCACTGCCACTGTGGATGCCGCAACCGGAACTGTTCGAGGACGTCACATAGGGGAACGACCCGTGATCGATGTCCAGCAGACATCCCTGGGCACCCTCGAACAGCAGACGCTTGTCATCCGCCAGAGCCTTGTGCAGGAATGCCGTCGTGTCGGTGACGAACGGGCCGAGTTGCTCGGCGTACCCAGTGTACTCTTCAAATATGGCATCGATGTCGAGTGGCTGAAAATCCGGGTCGATTGCCTGAATCGCCGCGTTCTTTTGCGGGACGATTTCACCCAGCCGTTTGCGAAGTACATCAGGACGCACCAGATCGCCCATGCGGATGGCGTGTGTCCGTCCCGCTTTATCTCGATAACACAGACCAATGCCACGCATTGTTGTCCCGATTGCCTCGCCGCCGCGGGCCTTTTCGAAAGCGACTTCCTGCGCCATGTGATACGGGAAAACAACATGCGCCCGGTCACTGATCTTGAGTCGCTCGGGCGGAACGTCGCCTCGACGTGTGACCAGCCCGCCAAGTTCGTCAAGAAACGCCTTCGGATTGATGACGACGCCGGTGGCGATCACTGAAACCTCAGAGTCGTGGAGGATACCGGCCGGAAGAAGCGAAAGCTTGTACGTCTCACCGTCGAAGATGACGGTGTGACCGGCGTTGTTGCCGCCGAGGTAGCGAACCACGACGTCATGCTGCGAGGTCAGCAGGTCAACGATTTTCCCTTTGGCTTCGTCACCCCACTGAAGCCCGATCACAGATGTAGAACTCACAGGAACAATGGCCTCTCAACAGGGATACCCAGGAAATCGCAGAGATTAGGACACAAGACGCGTTCGGGGCATCATTGTCCGGCCGTTAGCGCCGAAAACCGGACGTTGCGGCGAAATCCACGATGAGCCGTTGGCTGCGCAAAGCGTCTCAGTCTAGCGGAGACCCCTGTGAAAAGCAGTCGTCGCGCAATCCGAGATCTTCGGCATCCTCGTCGATGTCGCCGACGACGCTATCAATCACCCGCGGCCTGCGATTCGAGCCATCAGTGTTGTCATCGCTCATCGAACCAAGCCACGCGACGATCGAGCCGAACAGAGTTACACCGATGCTGAGAATCCACAGCCAATAGCCGGCCCCGACTCCAAGGACGGGTCTATCCGCGCCGCCCCCCTCGTGAGTCATGATTTCGTCACCGACGACCAGCTGAAAGCTCAGTGCAGCAGCAAGGGCTGCCGCCGCGACGAACGGAACGGCAGGCCTCGAATGACGCCACGCCATCAGCGTCCACGAGCAAATCAACAAGGGATTGGCGGCCCATGCGACCGTGTCGCCCAGCGTGAACAATCCGAAGAGAACAATCGTGAGCGGCGGGACCGAACGCGGTGGCGCCGGTCCAATGAAAAAACAATCCCGGGTAAGGCTGGCGTAAAGCAGCGCCGCACTGATCACAACGGTGGCGGCAATCACAAACTGCACGCCTGCCCGTTCCTGGAATGCATCATCACCTGCGGAATCTGGCATCGGTCCACCCGGTCTACGTCGCGGTAGACGGCAGAATCACCGGCCGCTACGGACAAGCTCGACGAAGATCTCCCGTTCCAACTGGCGGATCCGGCGACGAACAGGCCCCTGAACACGTTCGAGACTGGTCAGTACCTGTTTGTATTCGGTCGAGAAACCGTCCGAACCTCCCTGCCAGCGGCGCATTGTCAGCGGTCGCAGCAGTGCCCGTGCACTGTCGTCATCTCCAACACCCAGCACAGAGGCAACTCGCCAGTATCGGTACGCCAGGTCATACGGATCAGTCGCGATCGCCTGGTCGAATGCAGCACGTGACTTCTCAAACTTTCTCTGCAGGTACAGACTTTTACCGCGGTTGAAGTATCGGGCGGCGTCTGCGGATGACGGAACAATGATTCCCAGCTCGTCCACGCGTGGCGTGGGCCACGTTCCGGCCAGCTTGCCAAACGATGCTTGCAGAGCCTGGTTGGCAACATCCGCTGCTGTGGCTCGCTGTTCTTCCGTGACAAGCGATCCAGTCAGCTCCAAGTAGACCTGCCCATCCTCCTCAACGTACTTCCCGCCGCGTAGTTGAATGCCATCCCAGGCGGCATTCATTCCTAAAGCAGACTGGATGCGGACAACAGCTCGATCAGCGTCGGGAAGCACAACCTTCAGGTTGTCCGTTTCAGGAATCGGGGCCGGCGAGACAGCAGTGATGACGTCACCGTACCGTTTGCGGAAGACCGTTGAGACTGCCCGAGCCAGCGGCGCTTTCTGGAATGAAAACCCGATCTGGCCTTCGAGCAACATCACATCCGCAGTTCCCGGGCCGGGCTTGTAACTGGCAGTTGTGATCGAACAGCCATCAAAAATGCCTGTTTTCAAATGGACTTGCAGATCGGCCAGAACCGGGGCCGCTGAAGGAAACACCTGCGTCATCTTGTCACCTGTCGCGGCGGGAACCTGACCGGGCGCGACGACTTGTGGGCCATACTTCTCAAGCAGCAGGCCAGAGCACGCCTGCTCGATCGCACTCCGCTGAAATGCGAATCCAAATTGCCCGTCAAGCACGAGCCAGTCGCGACCCTCGGGGCCGACGCTGAATGCTCCTCTCGTGACTTTACAGCCTCCCAGTCCGGGCTGGGCAGCCGCCCATTGTTGCACCGTCTGCAGAAATGAATCCGCCCCAGGTGAGACGACTTCGACGTCGTCCAGCTGTGGAGTCGGCAGACCGGGAATGACAATTGTCGTCGGAGCTGTCGGAGTCGCGGGTTCGGGCACGGCGGGAACCGGGAGCGGAATATCCGGCACACCGGGTTTTGGCGTAGTTCCGGGAGTCGGAGGCTTTGGAGGTGTCGGTGGTTTTGGCGGCGTTGGTGGCTTCTTTGTAGAGGGCTTTGGTGTGGCGGGTTGTGCCGGTGTCGTTTCCTGATCCTGCAGTAGTCCCACCTGCAGAAAACGGATCGTTGCCAGCCGATAGCTCAGACTCGCTGCTCTGACGATGCCACTACCCGACGGGATCAAAGCGGCCGATGAATCGTCTGGAGCTGGATTCGCTGCAGGCACTGGCGGTTCTGCTGGATCGGCTTCACGTGCCGGAACAGGTGGAGCGACATTCGCCTCGGCTACTGCCGTTGCGACATCTCCGTATCGCGCGGCGAGCAGATTGTTGCAGGCGCTCCAGATCGCAGCCTTCTGAAACGCAATGCTGACGCGACCGGACAGACTGACGTCGGTATCGCCGTCCTCATTCAGTACGTACTCAGCCGCCGTGATCTGGCAGTCGTCGAATCCAGAACGGTCCTGCATCCATGCGTTCAGTCCACGGAGAATCTCATCGGCAGCCACTAGCTCGAGCTTGAGCCCGTCGACCTGCACGGCCGGCAGTTGAACTCCCGCCGGCACGTCACCGTATGCGGTTTTCAGGATGGTCGCGGCCTGTCGCGCGATTGCTCGCCGCTGAAACCCGAAAGCGACTTTCCCGGTCAACGCCAGATGCCGCGGGGCGGCTGCATGGGGGAGGAACTTCGCTGTCTCGACCATGCTGCCGTCGAAGCCCGGACGGTCGGCCATGAATGCCTTGATACCCGTCAGCACATCTGCCGGATCGGGGTGCTTCAGTTCGGCCGGCTGGGCTGGTGTTGCCGGTTTTTCCGGCGCGGGCTCGGCCGGTGCCTCGGGAGTCGCTGCCGGCGGAGCTGGCGAGTCCTGCGATCGCGCGTTCCCCGACAGTAGACACAACAGCGCAAGCGTCGAAGTCAGTTTGATAGAGAAGGTCATGAATCGGCCTTTTGCCAGAGGGAGCCGCTGATCGTGGGATAAGAAGCACCTGCACTTACGAAACATGCAATTAGCATGCGGCAAACCGGTCCCAGCGTACACCCGAAAACCTCATTTACAACCAGGCCCTGACCGGCTTCCCAATGTTGCACAAAAGGGGCACACGATCGCACGAACGGCTGGAATTACCGGACGACTCGGCCACACGAACCTGTCATCCTGATTCGCGTTTCGCAAGCTGCCTCGGAAAAGTGTTCACATTGCACACGAAGCGGATAGACTCCCGCACCACGGGGATGTTCATGGATGTTTTGCATGGAGGAAAAGCTATGGCAGGACGCAAACTGCGTTTCGACACGCCGGAGACCGACACGGCAGGCAATTCGGTTTCAGCTCCGACCGTCGCAGCATTGAGACGCGCCGCAAACCCCCTGCCAGACGAATCCGACACCGAGTTACCCGCCGGTGAGTCGGAAGCGACGGAGTCGGCCAGTGAGGAGCCTCACGCGCTGGAACGGGCCATCCAGCTGGAACTGCTGAATCAGTCGGATGTGCAATTCTCGTCTCTGGTTGTCCGACGATTTCGCGATGGAGTTTGTCTACAGGGCGTGATCGAAGTCGACGACGACTTGCCGGACATCGAACGTATCACACGAGAATTATCCGGCGTGAACCGCGTCATGAACCACCTGGTTGTGCGACGCCGGGCGTCGAATGGATGATTGCTCGACCAACCTGGCCGACTCTGCCAGCTGCGATCCGCGGCGTTTAACTCGACGCCGGTGGCTGAAGGCCGGGCTTGCCGCCACCGTCGGAGCAGTCGTCGGGTTGCCTGCCTATGCTACCCTTGTCGAACCCCACTGGGTCGAAGTCACGCGTGTCGCTCTACCGATTCGCTATCTTCCCCAGGGACTGCAGGGATGCCGACTGGTTCAAATCAGCGACCTGCACGTCGGTCCGGTCGTCGACTTTGACTATCTCGCCGGAGCGATTCGGCAGGTATCTGCGCTGCAGGCCGACATCGTTGCTATCACTGGCGACTTTCTCCATCACATCGGGCCACAGCAAATTGTCGAAACGGAAAGCCTGCTGAAAGACCTGGCTCCGGGGCGTCTGGCGACGATCGCCATTACCGGCAATCACGACTACGGCGAAGGCTGGAACCGTCGTTCCGTGGCCGACCGACTGACAGATCGACTCGATGCAATCGGCATCCGCATGTTGAGAAACTCAACGACCAGCGTCAGTGGACTGCAGATTGCCGGAGTCGATGACCTGTGGACACCGGACTTCGATCTGGAACAAACGATCGACGGGATCAACACCGATGTTGCGTCGCTGGTCCTGTGTCACAACCCGGACGCTGCTGATTTGCCCGGTTGGGGAAATTACCGCGGCTGGATCCTTGCCGGGCACACGCACGGCGGTCAGTGCCGCATTCCGGGCCTGGGTGCTCCCGTCCTGCCTGTCAGCAATCGGCGTTATGTAGCCGGCATTGTCGAGGCACCGGGCGGGCGAACGCTGTATATCAATCGAGGTATTGGATATCTGCGCCGCGTGCGTTTTATGGTGCAACCGGAAATCACGGTTTTCGAACTGCAGCCGGCTGTGTGAAGAGGACGACCCGACCCGTGGCGAAACGAGGCACACGACGCATCCGTCTGGAAACCGCTCTCAACGCGGTCGAGACGCCCGTGTTCGTAATCGATGCCGGACGCCGTGTAGTGTTCGTGAACCAGTGCTGTGAACTGTTGACGGGATGGACGGCCGCTGAAACTGTCGGCCGTGTCTGCGACTTCGCGTCTTCGGCTGAGCCAACCGTCGTTGAGTCACTGACCCAGTCACTGTGTCCGCCGCCAGAAGTTTTTGAGGGCACAGCCACTCAGACCCCGCGATATTTCGTCAACCGAAATACGCTGCAATCATCGGCGAGACTGGTCCATTTCTTTCCGCTGGACAACAGCGATCGCAACGAGTTTATCTTGGGAGTTGTGACTGGCGTTCCATCTGCGAGACAGCCGCCAGGAACTTCAGTGATCGCAGCGGTGCATGCTGAACTCGCAGCCCTCCGTCACGATCTGCGGGAACGCTACGACATTTCGTCCTTTGTGTGTCATTCGGCGAGCATGCAGCGTGTGCTGGAACAGGTGCATTTGGCCCGCCAGTCGAACTCCATCGTGCACTTCACCGGCCAGCCGGGAACAGGCAAAGAACACACAGCTCGAGCCATTCACTACGCGGGACCGAGTGGGCAACGCGCATTCGTGCCGTTGAATTGTCGCCAGTTGCCAGCAATTGAACTGCGAGAATCGCTCAGGCGACTGATCGAAACCGACTGGGCGGATGTTTCCACGGCGTCAGCACTGCAACCCGGAACGGTCTTTCTGGATCACATCGAACGTCTGCCGCGCGATCTGCAACAGCGACTGCTGGAGTTCATTCCTTCCCGACACGGAACCGCGTTTCGGAATCAGGTGCGATTGATGACGGCCAGTGCGGTTGATGTGACTCAACTGCGTGACGACGAGTCGTTGACTGAGGAGTTCTATTTTCTGGTGACCACGTTGCAGATCGAGCTGCCGCCGCTGACACATCGCACGAGCGACCTGCAACTGCTGGCGCAACATTTTCTGGAATTGCGCAATCATGGGAGCGGACAGCAGGTCTCTGGATTCACTGATGAGGTCAAGTCGCTCTTCGAGCATTACAACTGGCCCGGTAACCTGGACGAACTGGAGCAGGTC
>CAYSJO010000675.1:0-10784 GCA_964431285.1 uncultured Planctomycetaceae bacterium | reverse complement strand
TAGATAATGACGATGGCCTTGCGGCTGGCTACTTCAGTTTTCTAAGTGTTGTCGCCCTGACAGTTGTGGCAAAGAGCACCGCACTGTTTGCATCGGAGCGGTCACGGCAAACGCTCGACATTCTATTCTGTACGCCGTTGTCAGATCGGCAGATCGTTTGGGAGAAGATGTCCGCCATCTACCGGTTGATTCTGGCATTCGCGATTCCGTTTCTGGTGATGCTGCTCATCGACGGTTTACTCAAGCAGATCAATGGACACGAGTGGTTCAAACGCCGCAGATATGGCGAATTCACATTCGGCATCTATGTCCTTTCGAGTTTTGTGACTGTGGCCATCTATATTCCAAGGTTGAGCTGGATGGCGGCCATCATTGGAATGCGGACACGGAAACAGACAACGGCGCTGATCTGGTCTCTGGGAAGCATGTTCACCTGGGCTATGTTGCCCATGTTTGTCGCAGTTGGGATCTTCGAGGCTTTCGGCGTACGGCCAGGCGATGGCGCGGCCGTGTTTCTGCTTGCCAGCCCGCTGCCATTCTTTGTTTTGAACGAACTCTTCGAAGCTCATCAGGTACTGCCCAGGGATATGCCTATCGTGTTGTTGTTTGCTATCAACACGGCCATCTACGGCCTGGTGCTGCTGGGACTCCGCTGGCTGTGCCTGTCGCAGTTAGATTGGCTGATGAAGCGCAGGGATAGTGGATCAAGTGCGAGTTTGGACATTCCACGTTTTGAACCGTGATAGCGGTGGAATGTGGTAGCCTGGGGTGCAAACCCCAGGTATTCAGGTGACCGAATCATCTGAGCTGCGAAGCAGCGCCATAAGTTTACTTTGCAACTTTCATGGCGCCGCTTCGCGGCTCAGGCTGCGGAAACAGCACATTCCTGGGGTTGGCACCCCAGGCTATCGCATGCCGTCGCTCGGCGACTCAAAACTCGCAACATCAATAGGTATGAGTGAGGGACAATCGTGAGAACTGGACTTGTTTCCAATTGCTGGCAGAAGCAACTCGACTCAGGTGCTGACCTGCTCGATCTTATCACTCGGGCCATCGGCACAGGATGTCGCTGCGTCGAATTGCGACAGACCTGTCTTGGGCGATTCGAACGCGGCGAACCTCCTGTTCCCGATGCTTCGGCATTGAGAGAACTACCAGAGGCCTTTCCGGACGTCGTGTTCAACATCGCGGTCAACGTGCCGTTTCTTCAGGCGGAGAAGATCGAGTCGACACCAGTCTTCGACGCGGCCGTAATGGCGGCCCAGTCGGTAGCGGGGGTGCATCGGCCACACTTACGGCTGGTGGATCTCACCACATCGGCTTCGGAACTTGCCAGCGGTACGCTGGCTGAACTCTCGCGAAACGTAGCGCAGCTGGCCGAATTGATGATTCGACGCGACAGCTGGCTATCGATTGAACATTCTCTACAGCCGTGGCGACCATTTCTCAGCGTGTTTCGGGAAGCCCGGCGTTTGCTGGGCGAACGGGCTGATTCTCTGCGGCTGTGTTACGACCCGGTCAACCTGTTGTTCGGGGATACCGATGTCGATCCCGGTGCCGTCACGCGAACACTTTCCGCAGATGAACTTTCGATGGTGCATTTCAAGCAACGTCGAGACGGTGAAGTCTTGCCGCGGATGGATAACGGCGATGTCGACTGGCGCGAGCAGATTACGTCATTGGAGTCGATTGGCTATCGCGGTCCGTACCTGTTCGAGGTCCGCTCATCGGATGACGTGTGGGATGAACTGGCAACATCCGTTGAGTACATGCGGATGCGCGGGTTCGACACCGAGCGTTGCGAATAAACGCGTTCACTGCGTCAGATCGTCCAGCCGAAACCGTACCAGTCGGCGATGCCAGCGAATCTGTCGAGAGGCCGTCGAAGGATGCAGGATTCTCTCGGAAAGGTTGTCTGCGGTGAGCTTCCGCCACGCGAGATATCCGGTCGTCAGTCGCGGGTTGATTTCGACAAGCACTGGTGTCTGATCGTGATCCTCCGGGATGATCAGATCGAAGCCGACATAGCCGTTGAGGCCGGGGATCCTGTCGCGAGACTGACAAATCAATGTGGCGATCTGCTCCTGCCTTGCAGCGCTGAATGGACCTGGCAGATCGCAACCGACGTACTGAAAGCGTCGATCATCAGAAAGAACCTGCTGGCCTGCCGGGAAGATGTCGATGACGTCACTCGTATTTCCGAAGATGGCCCCCGCACTGGCGGCGACACCGGGAACAAATGGCTGTTGAATGAATTCCGTTTTCTGTGCGGAAGCGGCGATTTCATCAACGCATTCGGTCAGCTCGTCGGGTCGATCGATGCGAAATGTGAACTGCGAACCAGCGCCAATCCGTGGCTTGATAACAAACGGATACGGATACGGGGAATCCGGAGCTGTGAGATTGAATGAAGCAGTTGGAATCGTCTCGATGCCCGCGCATTTCAGTTGTTCTGCCAGTGTCAGCTTGTCGGCACAGAATTGGACTGCCTGGCTGGAACAGCCGCACAAACGAGATCCGTTCTGCGACTCAACAAGTCGGCAACGATCGGCCAGCAGGTTTTCGAATTCGGGTGCAATCACGAGCACGGAGTCGGCCCGGCGGGATAACTCACGGAACAGCTCGGCTTCCTGCTCCGGTGAGGAGACAGTGCTGACTTCAAGACTTGTGCTCGCGATCCAGGACGATGGTTGTTGCAGGCGAGCATCCAGCGTGGTCATGACCAGTACGTCCGAAATGCGGAGCAGGTCCGAGACGATCGCCGCCAACATCGACTGACCTTCGATAGCCAGAGAGTTGTCGAGCGGTCCCTGCGACCAGGCGCCGCCGCAGATGTATTCCGACACGAAGACGCGATGCGACACGAATCGATTCCCGTTGCGTGACAGCCAGTGGCACACGAGCTTCTATGCGATAGCTACTGTCAGCCAGCGGACTTCGACACCTGCTGCGGTGACGTGACACCGGACGTTTTGGCCAGTTCCCGGGCTTTTGTGGCCAGTCCGTCGGTGTCGAGACCCAGCGACGTGAGCAATTCGCCGCGTTCCCCGTGTTCGACAAACTGGTCCGGGATCCCCAGACGGGTGATATTCGCCGTATTCAGTCCGGCATCGTTCGCGGCTTCCAGAACCGCTGACCCGAAGCCTCCGGCCAGTGTCGATTCTTCGACGGTGATCACAAACGGGCAGTCAGACACAGCCCGCAGAATCGTTTCATGGTCGAGTGGTTTGGTGAACCGCGCGTTGACCACACCGACATCGAGTCCATCCGCCTGCAGCTGTTCGGCTGCGGCGACACAGTTTGGAAACAGAGAGCCGAAGGCGATGAACATGCCGTCCGCTCCCCAATGGTGGATCTCTGAGCGACCGTGTTCGATGGGAAACACGGGGCGTTCGACACTTTCGGCCGTCGCTTTCGGGTAACGCAGCGAGATCGGTCCATTGTGGCTGAGTGCGAAGTCGAGCATCGGTGCGACGTCATGTTCGTCGCCTGGTGCCATCAGCGTGAAGTTCGGCAGCGACCGGAGATAGGTATTATCGAACACGCCGTGGTGGGTCGGTCCATCAGGTCCGCACAGGCCGGACCGATCGAGTGCGAAAATCAGTGGCAGGTTCTGCAGAGCGACTTCCTGGAAGAGCTGGTCATAGCTTCGCTGCAGGAACGTGCTATAGATATCGACGATGGGTCGCATACCGGCTTTCGCCATGCCGGCCGCAAACGCAACGGCGTGACCTTCCGTGATGCCGGTGTCGAAGAATCGATCTTCGAAGTCGTCCCGGATACGGCTCAGGTCGTTCCCGGCACACATGGCCGCGGTCAGGACGGCGACTCGGTTGTCCCGCTGCATCAGTTTATAGATGCCGTCGCTGACGAGATTCGTGTAAGCGGACTTCTTGCCTTTTTTGACGGGGATGATGTCACTGTCGTCGCGGCGGAAGGGAGCTGGCGTGTGGTAGCGGACCGGGTCTTCACACGCGGGTTCGTAGCCATGACCCTTTTCCGTCAGGACGTGCAGCATGACCGGACCTTTGACGTCATGCAGCATTTCCAAGTGGCGTCTCAGGGCGGCGATGTCATGTCCATCAACCGGACCGACGTAGCGGAACCCCATTTCCTCGAACAGCATTCCGCCGTGCAGAAAGCCCTTCATAGCTTCCTTGAAGTTGCCGATCGCGTGCTCGACCGGTTCACCGACTACCGGAACCTTGTTGAGCAGCCACGAGACGTCGCGCTTCAGGCCGCTGTAAAACGGAGCAAGGCGTGCCTTGTCCAGATACTCGGCAATGCCACCGACGCGGGGGCAGATGCCCATGCGATTGTCGTTGAGCACGACCAGCAGGTCTTTCTTCTGACCAACCGCGTTGCTCATCGCTTCCCACACGATGCCAGACGGTAGAGCTCCGTCGCCGATGACGCACACGGCGCGACGGTCATCCTCGCCCAGCAGATCGTCCCCGTTCTTCAGACCCAGGACCGTCGACACGCTGGAGCCAGCATGTCCGGTCATGAACAGGTCGTAGGGCGATTCCTCGGGATTTGGATATCCCATCAGCCCGCCGCGCGTGCGGATGTTCTGGAAATCCTCATAGCGGCCCGTGACCAGCTTGTGGGGGTAGATCTGGTGTCCGGTGTCCCAGATCAAGCGGTCCTGCGAGAAGTCGAATGCCAGATGCAGCGCGATGCACAATTCGACGACGCCCAGATTGCTCGCGAAGTGAGCGGCTCGTTCTTCGACGACTGTACACAGGACTTCCCGAATTTCGGCGGCAAGCTGTTCGAGCTGTCCGGCGTCGAAATCGTGCAGGTCCTTTGGCGATGTGATTCGGGGAAGCAGTTCGAGATTCATCAATGGTCTCTTTCCAGAACGAAACGCGCCAAGGCATCCAGCTGTTGACCTCGATCGCCCAACGGGGCGATGGAGCAACGGGCTTCTTCAATGAGATGTTCTGCCCGCCGGCGGCTTTCCTCGACCCCGAGCAGTCCGGGGTAAGTCAGTTTACCAGATTCCGCATCCTTACGAACGGCTTTGCCCATTCTCGCCCCGTCGCCGGTGAAGTCCAAGAGGTCATCCGCGATCTGGAAGGCCAGACCAACACATTTTCCAAAATGATCCACCAATTCGACCGTATCGACATCAGCCCTCGCGATTCGAGCCCCCATCGTCAGCGCAGATCGTAATAACCTGCCTGTCTTACGCCGATGAATCGCCTCGAGCTGGTCGAGTGCTGCTGTCTGGTCACTTTTTTGACCGGATTCGTCTGGTTTCGAGTCACGCAGTTCCGGGCGTTCGCCCTGCAGATCAGCCATCTGCCCGCCGACCATGCCGGTGATTCCAGCCGCCGAGGACAGATCAAGGACGCACGACACGGCGACCTCAGGAGGATGGACGTCCCGAGCAAGAATCTCGAAGGCCAGTGTGAGCAGTCCGTCGCCCGCCAGGATCGCGGTGGCTTCGTCGAACTGCCGATGATTCGTCGGTCGACCACGTCGCAGGTCGTCGTTGTCCATGGCAGGCAGGTCGTCGTGGATCAGCGAATATGTGTGGATCAGTTCGATAGCGACCGCAGCGGGAATTGCAGCCTCGATCTCACCGCCACAGGCCTCGCACGAGAGCAGCACCAGCACAGGACGCAACCGTTTCCCGCCGGCCAGAACGCTGTATCTCAGTGAGGAATTCAGCCGGTCCGGGCATGCAGAATCGGTGACGAGGTATTCGTCGAGCGCCTGTTCAATGCGCGTTCTCAGTTCGTCCCACACGCAGTTTCACCTCCCAAACGAGTAGAATCCGGAACCTTCGCTCGACCTGAATAACCTGTCAACGCGGCACAGTCAGCAATGCTATGGCACATCCATTGACTCTGTGGACCGCTCGGGCGGTTGTGGCGTGTTGCCTCGTGGCGTGGCTGGTGGTGTTCTCCGGCGCCCGACGTTCAGCTCGGGGCACACTCGTGTGGCGAGTTATGTGGACTGCGGGTTGCGTCGTGCTCGCCATTCACGTGCTCACGGCCATGCACTACGAGCACGGCTGGAGTCATACGGAAGCACTCAGGCACACCGCGAAGCAGACCCTGGAAGTTGCCGGGATCGACTGGGGTGGTGGTTTGTATTTCAACTACGGGTTGCTGCTGTTGTGGACGGCCGACGTCTGTTTTCTCTGGTTTGGATGCGAGCGACCGATCCGCCTGCGGAAGCCGGTTCGCCGACTGAACGAATGGGCTTGCGCCTTTATCGTTCTGAATGCGACGGTTGTATTTGGTCCCTCGTGGTGGATCGTGGTGGCGGCCGCTTTTGGCCTTTTCAGTTTTGTACTGTGGCGGCGTGGAAATCCGTCCGTCCGAAATCTGCCCGGCCAATGACTGCGCATCACCGCGAAGCCCGTATAATGAGGATTCCTGTCTGCACGATCTCAGATGCCAACTTAAATTGAAGACGCGAGGTGCTGTTCCAGGGCCTGCTGCACGATTTGTGCGTAGAATCAGCACGCGGTTGATCGCAATCGGTATCCTGGTAAAGCGTGGTTAAGCTGATGAATTCGGACGGTTCCATTGACGAGCACCATCCCCGGGAGTCTGCGTTGTCGTTTCCGACGACGCTGCCCGAGCGGGTCGAGGACGCGAACCTGCTGTTCGGTGTCCTTGCCATGCAGGATGATCTGATCAGTGCACAGCAGTTTGCGGATGCGTGCGCTGTTCTGCTGAAGCACCCCGGCGGAGACCTGAGTGATGTTCTCATGCGGGACAAAGTGATCGACGCAACCACACGGGACCGGATTCAGGTTCAGTTGGATCAACACGTACGCGATCATCACTTCAGCGCAACAACGCAGAACGAGACGCAGGACGAATTGGAACAGACAATTCTGTCCGAAGGGCCTCCAGCGACAACCGACGTTCAGGACCTCGGAAACCAATTAAAATCGTCACGTTTGTCGCTGCGTTTCATCCACGGGTCCGGTGGCATCGGCCGTGTGTGGATGGCGCGGGATCGTGCGATTGGTCGCGACATTGCGTTGAAGGAGCTCAAACCCGAACGTCTGTCGAGCGAAGTGCAGCGGGCGAGGTTTCTCCGAGAGGTTCAAATCACGGCTCAGTTGCAGCACCCTGGGACTGTTCCCGTCTACGACTTCAACGCGGGAGACGAAGACGGTCGTGTTTATTACACGATGAAGTTTCTGCGCGGCGAGACACTGAGCGAGGTTGCGCACACGTACCACGTGCGCCGTCGCGAGTCCAATGCCGATATTGGTGAGTTTCTCGAGCTGCTGAACATCTTCGACACCGTCTGTGACACGCTGTCGTATGCGCACTCACGCGGGATCATTCACCGTGACCTGAAGGGCGAAAACGTCGTCGTCGGAGAATACGGCGCGGTCGTGGTTATTGACTGGGGTCTGGCCAAGCGAATCGGGGAGACGGAATCTGATCTGAATGATCAGGACGAAGGGAGCATTCTGGGTGCCTCAGACGGCCTGCAGACAATGCACGGGGCGGCGATGGGAACACCGGCGTTTATGGCGCCGGAGCAGGCGATGGGTGAAGTCGATAAATTCGACGCGCGGACCGATGTCTACGGTCTGGCCGCAATCCTCTACCAGATTCTGACCGGACTGCCTCCGTTTGTGGGACGCGATGTGCCCGCCATCCTGCTCGCGGTCTGCACTTCGGCTCCAAACAGGCCACGGTTACTGAACCCCGAAATTTCGCCGGAGCTCGAAACGATCTGCCTCAAAGGGCTGTCTAAACGCCAGAGTGACCGATATCAGTCGACTGCAGAACTGGCATCAGCCGTTAAGGAATGGGTGACGGATCAGGCCAAGCGCAGTCGGACTGAACAGGAGCGAGAACAGTTTTTCCGCATGTCACTCGACGCCCTCATAACGCTCGACAGCAACGCCAGAGTCCAGCAGGTCAATCCGGCGGTCACGTCGCTCCTGGGCTGGAGTACGGAAGAAATGGCGAACATGTCGGTCTTTGACTTCATCAATGCAGAAGACATGAACGACCCGAGAGCAACATTCAAGCGTGTTCTGGATGGCGAGAACATCGCGGGCCTAGACCGACGCTGCCAGTGCAAGGATGGTTCAATCCGATGGGTCCAGTGGCATCTGACCAGGCTCCCGGATGCGCCGCTGGTCTACGCGGTTGGACGCGACATCACGGAGCAGCGAAAAAAGCAGCAGGCGTTTCAGAACCTGCTGGATACGACTCATGACGCGATGATCGTCACGGATACCGATCGCATTATCAAAATCGTGAATGCGCAGGCCGAAAGACTGTTTGGCTATTCTCGGGATGAGTTGATTGGTCAGTCCGTCGAGTTACTGATTCCCGAACGATTCCGAGAGGCGCATCCCCAGCACTTCGCCGGATACGTCGCGGATCCGCAACCACGACCGCTGAACGCGGGACTGGAATTGATGGGTCGCAATCAGGACGGTAGTGACTTTCCCGTTCGGATCAGCCTGGCTCCGTTTCAGACCGATGAAGGCCTGATGATCTCGGGCGTGATTCGACCGGGCTGGAAGTCCTCGGCACAGTAGGGCTCAACTGTCGATTGCACTTCTCAGTCCGCGCGAACCGAATCACCAGGCGGGTCCAGATCGCGATTCAGCTTGTTAATCAACTGCCGGAGCCGCCCGAGACTGCGACGGTTAAAATGCATGCGCAGCCGCGGGAGGTCACGTAAATGAGTTTCGTCCTGCTCGAAGGTGTGTGGCACGGACTTCTCAATACGACCGCGAGACAGCAGGCCACTGAATTCGTCGTTCAGCTCCTCGATGTACTCGTCCGAGGGCTCGACTCGCATTCGTAACACGAGCCGGTCGCGGATGTATCGCATGCTGTCGTACACGCGATAGAAATTGACGATCTCGTCGAAAGCTTCCTGCAGATCGTCCGTCACCAGAAACAGTGACATGTCTTCTGGTGAAATCAGTTTCCGACTGAGGAGTTGTTTCTCGATGTACTCCTGCCAGTCAGCCCAGTAGCTGCCGCCTGGTTCGTCGATGCACACGATGGGCATCATGTCGCCCTTCCCCGTCTGCAGCAGAGTCAGCGTTTCAAACCCTTCGTCCTGCGTGCCAAATCCCCCGGGAAACAAAGCGACAGCCTCGACCTCTTTGACGAACAGCAGCTTGCGGGTGAAGAAGTAACGCAGGTTGATCAGTTTCTTGTCGCCGGAGATGACGTGGTTCGCGTCCTGTTCGAAGGGCAGCATGATGTTCACGCCCATCGCCATGTCGCGGCCAGCCCCGACGTGAGCTCCTTCCATGATTCCGCCGCCGGCTCCGGTCAGCACCATCCAGCCCGCCTCGGCCAACATGCGTCCAAAGTTGACGGAATGCTGGTAGGCGGCTTCTTCCGGTTGTGTCCGGGCTGAACCGAACACTGTCACCTTACGACTCATGCGATACTTCGAGAAAACTCGAAATGCGTATCGCAATTCCTTCAGCGAACGGCTGAGGATTTTCAGGTCACCGCGTGAGGCGCGGTCACGTTCGAGCCGGTCGATCGTCCGCCGCATTTCCGAGATCAGGTCGTCACGCCTGACACGTGGGCGTTTCTGCGGCTGAGATTCTTCGGGAGGCGTGCTGCTTTGATCGTCCATGACGTACCTGTTGTCCGTAGTTACTGCCGTTCGTAGTAACCGCATTTATGCGGTTCCGCGCGACGATCGACATGGGCAACGGAAGCTCGCTCAGTCCACCGGCATCAACACCGAGCCGGATAAATCCGGCTACTACGAACAGGTCACGCGGCCAGTGCCGCAATCGCTTCTTCCTGCGTATCGTAGATGGCCCACAACGTGTCGAGCGCGGTGATCCGTAACAGTTCCGTGGCCAGCTTGCTTGCTCCACACAGGACCAGTTCACCGCCGCGGCTCTTCACGAGTTTGTGGCATCTCAACAGCAGCGCCAGAAAAACTGAACCGAAGTAAGTAACCTCGGTGAGGTCAAACACGACCATTGGCACTTCCTGCTCGCGGAGCGGGTCCATGACAATTTCAGCGGCCTGCTCAATCAGGTCCCACTGCAATCCTTCGACGTCGCTGGCTGGAATAATGACAACCGTGGCGCCATGCCACACGAGTTGAAAACTCTCGCTGAAGCCACCCATAGATTTGTTTCCGATGGCGATCATGAGCAGTGAAATTACCGATGAGAGATGTGTGGCCGAGGGGCCCTAGAGAGTGACAAACGATACTCGTTTGCCCATCACCGGAGAAGCCGAGTCGTTAGCTTGATTCACCGTGTAGAGCTGATATACGGCCACCCGCCTGTCCAACGAGCCAAAACCCCGCGATCGCCAATGCCACAACTCCGACTTGCTGCTGCAACCCGTCACTTCGTTCAGCCATTGAAGCGAGCCGTGGATACGGCCGCCTCAATCGGCGCTCAGGCCGTCCAGTTTGACGTGCGCAACGAACTGAAACCCACAGAGCTGACCGAAACCGGTCGACGACAACTCCGGCATCAGCTCAGCGAGAAAATGTTGTCGATATCGTCCTTTGAGTATCCGACGCGCCGAGCATTCAGCGATCAGGACGCACTCGACGCCCGCATGGCCGGTCTGAAGGCGGCACTGGAGTTCGCGTATTCAATGGGCGTCACGGTTGTTGTCGGTCGCGTCGGTCGCATTCCAGACGATCCACAGTCGCCGGCTCATCAGTTGCTGTGCGATGTTCTGAACGACGTAGCCCGTCACTCGAATCGGGTCGGAGCGACGTTTGCCATCACACCGGCTGCCGATTCGGTCGACGCTCTGACAAGTGTGTTCGATCGCGTG
>CAYSJO010000674.1:0-6918 GCA_964431285.1 uncultured Planctomycetaceae bacterium | reverse complement strand
GCTGGCTCAAGGAGTTCCGGCGGGTGTTCTCACGGTATGAAAAGACCGCATTGAACTTCGGTGGTATCGTTCGCCTGGCGTTCATTCAGCGGTACATGCGAGCCATTTTCTAATACGCGTCGTTTTCAAACAGAGCCTAGTCTGCCGGGCCGGTCAGCAGTTGCAGATGTCTTCTGCCCTTCAAGGAAAGCATCATGAACACTCACCTCCGTGCACCTCACAAACAGCGGACGGAGTACCTCTCCTCAACGGGGATGGAGCGAACCGTCTTCGTCCTGTTCTGCGCCATTGCCATGCTCGCACTGCTGATGACAACGATCCTCGGCACTGAGCCCGCTCCGGAATCCGAATCCGATTTCTCATTTGGACAGGGCATCCTGTCTCCGTCTCAACAAACGGATGAGGTTGCCCCGCAATCGGCGGTGGGCGGATATCGTACCGCGAACAGTCCCGACTGATTCAGTAACGGGCGCTACGCACGTTAACTACGAGTCAGTTCCTTGAAACGGCCCAGCAAATCCTGCGTGACCGGGCCTGGCTTACCGTTGCCAATCTGGCGACCGTCGAGACTCACAACCGGAACGATCTCCGCAGCAGTACCGGTCAGGAAGCACTCATCTGCGACGTAAATGTCGTGCCTGACGAGCGGGTCCTCAGTGACCTGGTAGCCCGCATCGCGCGCCAGTGTGATGACGGTGTCGCGTGTGAGTCCTCCCAGGATGCCTGCTTCCTTGCCCGGCGTCTTCAGGCTGCCACTTGTGACGATGAAAATGTTGTCGCCCGTGCATTCGGCGACCTCGCCTTTGTGATTCAGCATCAGAGCTTCCGCTGACCCCTGATCCGTGCCCTCAATCTTAGCCAGGATATTGTTGAGGTAGTTCAGCGACTTGATCCGCGGACTCAGAGCGCCGGGATGATTGCGGATCGTCGTGGCGGTCACGAGCTGCATCCCGTTCTCGTAGATCTCTTCAGGATACAGCTCAATCGTGTCGGCGATGATGATGACCTGAGGATTGCTTGTACGGCGAGGATCCAGCCCGAGGTATCCCCCGCCGCGCGTGACGACAAGTCGCACATACCCGTCGCCGATCTCGTTGGCCGCGACAGTCTCGTTGACCGCACCGACCATCTCCTGCTGACTGAGCGGTATCTCAAGTCGAATGGCAAGAGCACTCTCGTACAGCCGCTGAACGTGCTCATCCAGGAGAAAGACCTTTCCACCATAAACCCGGATGCCTTCAAACACGCCGTCGCCGTAAAGCAGCCCGTGGTCATAGACGCTGATCATCGCGTCTTCTTTGGCGAGCAGTTCGCCGTTAATAGAGACTTTCAGCGACATACGTTTCTCCGAGTGTGTCGTATTCTTCTTGATCAACGTTTCAGGGAGGGCGAGGCTCCCGCCGAGCCACCGGTCGCCCACACATGCGGCTCGGCAGGAGCCTCGCCCTCCCAGGCGGCAGCCCTCATGACGGCCGAAACCAAGTTAAGTCACTCTAATTACGGACCTGCAGAATCGCCTCAACCTCAACGCTGATATTGCCGGGCAGTGAACCCATGCCAATTGCGCTGCGGGCAGCTCGGCCAGGATCACCGAAAACTTCGACCATCAGATCGCTGAATCCGTTCATCACGGCCGGATGATTCTCGAAATCCGGAGCCGCGTTGACCATGCCGAGCACTTTGACAACGCGCACGACGCGGTCGAGGCTTCCCAGATTCGCTTTGAGCGTTGCCAGCATCGTCAGTCCGACCTGGCGGGCGGCCGCGTATCCGTCGTCCTGAGAGACCTCAGATCCGACACGGCCCTTCATCATCTCGCCGTCCGTTTTGAGCGGTCCATGACCGGAAACGTAATACATATCACCAACCTGAACGACAGGCGTGTAGTTTCCACCGGGTGCCGGAGCGGAGGGGAGTTCGAGGCCAAGTTCTGTGATTCGGGCGTCCGCACTCACGGGGGTGTCTCCTTCGTAGCAGTTTTGGGCCGAGGCGGTCAGACTGCCATCCCGCCGGGTCGAGCATGCTATCGGTTGGGCCGGCTGTCTTTGTAGTTACTGTCGATTCCGAGGTCTGGTTGACGTATGGCTGTGCTGCTGCAGATTAGAGACGCTCACAAGAGTTTCGGCGATCAGACCCTGCTGGACGGGGCAGAAGCGACGCTCATTGAAGACGTGAAAGTCGGCTTCATCGGACGCAACGGCGCCGGAAAATCCACCCTGCTCAAGATTCTGCTGGACGAGGAAGAGCTCGATCGCGGCGAGATCATCCGGCATCCGCGACTGAAACTGGGATATTTGCGGCAGCACGACCCGTTTCTGCCGGGCGAGACGGCTCTGGAATTTCTGATGCGGGATAGTGAGCAGCCAGACTGGAAGTGCGGTGAGGTCGCGGGCGAGTTCGAACTCAAAGGAGCGTACCTCGACGGTCCCCTCAGCGAGCTGTCTGGAGGCTGGCAGACTCGCGTCAAACTGGCCGCACTGCTGCTGCACGAACCAAACCTGTTGCTGCTCGACGAACCGACGAACTTCCTCGACTTGCGCACCCAGATTCTGCTGGAGCATTTCCTGCGTAACTACCGGGAAGCCTGCCTGATCGTCTCCCACGACCGGGCATTTCTGAATGCGACCTGTAGCCACACGCTCGATCTGGCACGCGGAAAACTGACCATGTATCCGGGTCAGGTCGATGCGTATCTGCAGACCGTCGAGGAACAGCGCATTCGGGACGAACGGACAAATGCGACTGTCGTCTCCAAACAGAAGCAGTTGCAGAGATTCATCGACAAGAACCGCGCCAACGCAAATACAGCCGCGCAGGCCCGCAACAAAGCGAAACAACTGGAGCGCCTGCAACTGACCGAGCTGGATAGCGACGAGCCAACGGCGTTCATTCGCACGCCAGTTGTGGAGCCGCGCCGCGGGCCGGCGGTTCGCTGCCAGAATCTGTCGATCGGATACCCGGATCACACGGTGGCCACTGGAATCGATGTGGAAATCGAACACGGCGAGCGAGCGGCGATCGTCGGCGACAACGGACAAGGAAAGACGACGTTTCTGCGGACACTGGTCGATTCGCTGACGCCGGTGAAAGGCGGAGTGCGATGGGGATTCGGCTGCGACATCGGCGTGTATGCCCAGCACGTCTACACCAGCCTGCCACCGGACTACAGCGTTCAGGACTACCTCGAATACAACTCGCTGCCAGGCACGACTGCCCAGTCGATTCTGAAGGCGGCTGGCGCAATGTTGTTCCGCGGGAACGCCGTGAAGAAGAAGATCAAGGTCTTGTCCGGCGGTGAGCGGGCCAGACTCTGCATGGCCGGACTGCTGTTGGGCGAACACAACATTCTTATCCTCGACGAACCAGGCAACCACCTGGACGTCGACACGGTGGAGGCTCTGGCGACGGCCCTGCACGCGTACAAGGGCACGGTTATTTTCACGAGCCACGATCGACACTTCATGAAGCGTGTAGCCACCTGCATTGTCGAAGTCCGCGACGGTCACGTGACGAACTACGGTGGCGACTACGACGCCTACCTGTACGCCGTTAACAAAGAAATCGATGAAGGCGAGCGGGAACGTCACGCGGCCATGTCCAAAGCGCCGTCGGGCAAGCAGATCAAGCCCGTCGAACGAGCTCCACGACGTGACGAACGTAAGGTTCGCAAAGAGCTGTCAAAGACAGAGAAGGCCATCGCTCGACTCGACGACGAAAAGAAAGAGCTGAATGCACAATTGTTGAACACGACGGACGCGGAAGAAGCCATGCGGCTGCACGAGGAAGTCACTCGTCTGACGACCGCGCTGAGCGAAGCCGAAGAACGCTGGTGTGAGATTCAGGAAGAGTTGGAAGCCATGTCGTGATTGATGGTGTGTTGGTCGTCTCAGTCTCGATCATGGCGAAAGCGTGACACGATGACAGCCGCCCGTAGAAAGGACGTCCAGTCCGCCGGGCGATCTAAATCAGAATTCGTTAGTTCCACAAAGGAAACTGGCATGTCCCAACTCACCCGTCGCGATGTTCTGAAGAGTAGTGCTCTGGCAGGAGCCGCATTCGGATTTCCATCGGTTCCGACGTTCGCTGCGAGTAACGAAGAAATCAACTTGGGATTCATCAGCTGCGGCGGTCGCGCTGGTGGACTGATGGGCGTGTTCAACAAGCTTGCCGGGGTGAATGTGGCCGGATTGTGCGACCCGGATGAAGGTCGCCTGATCGGAGCGAAAAAACGCTACCCCAAAGCAAAGGCCTGGAAGGACCTGCGAGGTTTGATCGAGGACAAATCGATCGACGCCGTCGTGATTGCAACCTGCAATCACTGGCACTGTCTGGCAGCCATCTGGGCCATGGAAGCGGGCAAAGACGTGTACGTCGAAAAGCCGCTCTCGCACAGCCAGTGGGAAGGGCGCCAGACTGTGCTGGCTGCTCGCAAGTATGGACGTATCTGCCAGGTGGGAACGCAACAGCGGTCTGACCCGATGCAGGCCCAGATTCAGAACTTCCTGCACAAGGAAAAGGCTCTGGGTGAGATTGTCTCGGCGAGAGTCAACCGCTACGGCGTACGAGGTCAGATTGGTAAACGATCGACGCCACTCGAAATCAGTTCCAGCGTGGATTACGACCTGTGGCTGGGGCCGGCACAGAAGAAACCCATCTTCCGTAACAAGCTGCAATACGACTGGCATTGGGACTGGAACACCGGCTCGGGCGAGATGGGCAACTGGGGCGTCCACGTCTTGGACGACCTGCGCAACAATGTGTTCCTGGACAAAGTCAGTCTTCCAAAGCGCATCTTCGGCGGTGGTGGTCGAGTTGCCTGGAACGACGCCGGTAAAACTCCGAATGTGCACTTTGTGTACTTCGACACGGGCTCAATTCCCGTCGTCATCGGCCTGAGCAATCTCACGGACGGTGCAGGCAAGAAAGGAACAGCGCGGCATCCAGGCCCAGGCAGTGGATACATCGCCTACGCCGAAGGCGGTCGGTTGGAAGGCCAGCGGGGCCGCGCCGTGGCATTCGATAAGAGCGGCAAGCAGATCAAATCGTTCCGCGGCACCAGCGGAATGGGCATCCACCAGCAGAACTTCATCGATTCCGTCCGCAGTCGCAACGCATCGCAACTCAACACCGATGTCGAGGTCGGTCACCTGTCCACAGGCTGGTGTAACCTGGCCAACATTGCGTTCCAGGCGGGAACGACGTTTGTGCATGCGAATGCCGCCGAGATTAAGAACGACCGTGGTGTATGGAGCGGGCTGCTGGGCGAAATGGAAAAGCACCTGGGCACGCACGGCGTGAAAATCGCCAGCGATCAGATCAAACTCAGCCCCGTACTGGAATTCGACCCGGATCGCGAAGTCTTCGTCGGAAGCCACGCGAGTGCCGCGAATGGGTTCCTGAAGCGAGAATACCGAAAGGGCTACGAGGTCCCGGCAATCGACTCGTGATCGAATTCGCTGAGGTGATCGACTTTAATCCGACGGGCATCGGACCTCGATTGTCTGCGCGAATGTCGTATAGTCACTCACTGCCCGTCTGAATACGGTTCGGCGGTGTGAGGTGCCATATGCACAACAAATTCGCAGTTCAGCTTCTCAATCCGGTGGTGCTCTGCGTTGCACCGGGGTGTGGGTCTGATGAGCCCGACCCGAGTTCGACGGAATAATCCGGAGGTGGAAAGTCGGACCGTGCCGCTGTCGTCGCCAGGGCCGATGCTCCCGATCGAGGGGCGATGTCATACATCCCGAGCGACGCGGTGCTGGCGATCGTCGCTCAGCCGAAGCGGATGGCAGCTTCTGAGATTGGCAAAGTTGTCCTCGGCATGGAATCCCTACAGGCCGAACTGGCACGTTCTGCCATCAAACCGGCTGATATCGAACGGGTCATTTACACTGAAGGCACTCCGGGCGGAGACGTCGCTAAGGAGTTTCTGATCGTGCAGTTCGTTCGCGATGTGCCGCGCGGTGACCTGTTGGAATCGAAGTTCTGGGCGTTCCCGTTTGAGGAAGTGCAGTTCAACGGATTGAAGTACTACCTACGTACTGCCGGACGGCAAAACTGGCGACGATGGTCGTGAGGGGCCAGGTGCAGAACGGGACCCCCGTCGTGGAAAGGTCGCTTGCTGCTGGTGCGACTCTGGCAGAATACCCCGCAGACAAGCGACCGCCGGCGAACGCGCATACTGACAGGAGCGGTCGAGGCAATTGGACGTATTTGTCCTCCCGCACACTGAACCCGACGTTGCCGGATGCTGACCGAAAACTGCTGCGATGGAACAATTCGAGGAAAAGCTATCTGTCGCCGCGGGGAGCCAAAGGGAATGATAAGCCGGCAATCGGCGGTAGCCTCGAACCGTCTCCCCTGTACCCGGTCTTCGTGGACCTGCGCTGGAAGTCCGGCGTTACCGCTGATGTTCGGATTCAAGGAGATTTCCACAAGTTTGCGAACGCGAAATTCGGCAACGGGACACGAGCCCACGTCTTCGTCGGCGGCCAACAGAAGTTCGCTGGCGACCTGAAGCTGAAGGACGATGTTGGCATCGACTTCGATTTCAGGGCCACGTGAAACGAGGTTCCGTCGTCGATTTGTCGTCGATCCGAACGGCAACGTCAGTAACGACTCGACGAAACTGGATGTCACGATCACGCAACTGGAAGCCGTCGTCGAGCCGGCTGGCGCTGTTGTTGCCGACGAAGCGGATGAGGTTGCCGAAGATGATGGCGGGTCGTCTCCCGCGTCCGTCTTTTTCCCGACAGGCGGACCATGATCCTTACACCGGGCCTCCTCACCAGAATGTGTGGGTGAAGTTCGGCTCGGGGAGTTTTGCAAGGTTGTGGTATAAAGCGAGTTCCAGCGTTTCTGGTGTGCGGAATCCGTAGGATTTTCTCATGGTCACTTTCGCCTTGTTGTTCAGACGCT
>CAYSJO010000673.1:0-27261 GCA_964431285.1 uncultured Planctomycetaceae bacterium | reverse complement strand
CCTGTGCGGTGGCATGATCTTCCTGTTCTTTCTACTGCTGGACGGAATTGATGGCGGCTGGGCGACTTTCATCGCGACCGGTTCGGAGGCCGGGAAGTTCGAGATGTTTCGCACGGACGGCGGAATGGCAGAACGCAACGTGTATTCCGCGTGCATTTACGGTTTCTTTGTCTATCTGGGAGCTCAGGTTGCTTCCTATGGAGCGTACCAGCGATACATCACCGTCGACTCCCTGAATGCGGCCCGGCAGGCGCTGGTCGTGAAAGGTGCATTCACACTCGTCTCGTGCACGTTGTTTTTTCTGGTGGGCACGGCACTGTTCGTCTACTACCAGCAATCGCACGCAGAGATCTTCCAGCAGCTCTCTGAAGGTCGGACGAAAGATCAGTTGCTGCCGCACTTCGTGATCCACTTCTCCGGCGGTCACGGGATGACCGGGCTGATCCTGGCGGGATTGTTCGCGGCAGCAATGAGCAGTCTGGACAGCGGCATCAACAGCATGACTGCGTCTCTTGTCACCGACTGGTTAAACGGTCGGGAAGCAGGCACGTTTGCAAATCGCTGTCTGACACTGGCGTTCGGCGCCGGAGTGACGGCCATCGCGTGTCTGCTGTCCCTGATTGACTGGCCCGTCTTCGACATTCTGTTGTCGATCGCCGGCGCCACTCTTGGGCTCTTACTGGCCGTCATGTTGATGGGAATGCTGCTGCCCCGTGCCAACACGATCGGCGTCATCGTCGGAATGCTGGCCGGTCTGCTGATGTTCACGCTGATTCGTTTCGTGCTCCCTCAACTGGACCCCGAATCCCTTGAACAACTCGGTCCGCTGGCGGGCCTGAAAGACAACACCTGGTGGGATGGTCTCTTCTCCACAGTCCCGGCCGTAGTCGTGGGTGTATTCGTCAGTCTGCTAACTCCACCTCCAAGCGACGATCAGTTGCGCGGCCTGCTTCTGCGGGATCGTCCGGGCTGAGCCTCTCGCCGTTCACGAATCCACCGGACCAGACGTGCCGGGAACGACTTCTGTAAGGCTCACGCCAAGAATGGAAGGGCACCAGTATTTCTCGATGTGCTCGATGACCAGTTCGACTCCGCGAGCGTGGCTGACGTAGGGTTTGTCACGTGGGTCATAGAGAGCATCTGTCAGATCACGGCACAGCACGACGTTCTTGCCGAGATATTTCTGCTGACGGATGCCGAATGGCCGGCCGAGGACGCACATGTTGGTATGCACTCCCATCAGTACGATGTTCTTTCGGCCTTCCTGTTCCAGGAAGTTGTAGATCTCCTGCCCATCGTGACTGACGCCGTCGTAGCCGATGATCTGTATGGCGGGATGTTGGTGGCGGTCGGTGTCCTTGTGCTTTCGAGCGATTGGATCGTCGCAACCAGTGACGCGCGCTTCGCCACGTTTAATGTCATCGACGATCGGCCACGGACCTTCGTGTTCACTGTTGTGATAACACCAGCCCTGAATCTCAACCGGAGGCTTTGCAGGCTTCGCATTCTTCATGCGAGCGCGATAGGGCGTGTCCTCGTAGTACTTCACGCCGCTGCTGGGAGCGTGAATGATTGCCACGCCGTGATCGCGAGCCAGTGAAATGACCTCGTTCATCCGTGGAGCCATCCGTCCGACACGCATCGCAGCCAGCTTACACGGATGGTCGGCCCACATGTCACAAATGATGACTGCAGTTTCAGACGCATTCCACTCGACGGTTTCCTCTACCAGGGAATGCTCATCGCCCAGCTTTGGTCGATGACGCCACTTGACGGCCAGTTTCCCTGGCACTGGCGGAACCGTGGGTCGTGTTGGCACTTCGGCTGCTCTGGCCAGACCCGGCAGGGCTGCAGTGCCGGCCGCACATGTTGTCGCGACGAGAGCTTCGCGACGTGTCAGTAATCGTACACGATTCATAGGGCATCCTTTGTGTGGGCGACTTGAAGGCTACTCAACTGTCAGCCGGAAGCTCTCCGAATGGCTGTTAAACTCGGGTGCGTACATGCACTGAATCTGAGCCATTCCTGTCTGATAGCTGCCGCGGTGTTGAACGCGGACCGAGTACTCAAACACGTACACACCCTTGGGCAGGTAATCGATGAAGAAATGGCTGGCCGTGTCCCGAGTGGATTCGTAGTAGTACATCCCGTCCTGGTACTTGTACTTCGAAAGGACATTGACCGGCTCTGTTCCGCTGCCTCGCTGGTCCTTCAGGTGGACATATTCCATTGAACGGTCCGTTCGCAACGTGATTCGTACGACAAGTTCATCGCCCACTTCCAATGCCCCGTCGACCGGGTTGAGTACCGGTCCCTTCTTTGTGTTTACCTTGGTGTAGAGCGACTTAGTGAGCTGAAGTGGCGTGCCGTCATAAGCTGTCACTTTGCTCATGTCTTCCAGGTACTGCCAGTGAATGCTGCCCCAGGCAACTCCTTCATCGACCTTCTTAAGTTTGACACTGCCAAACTTCGGTTGGACTTCGCCCCGCAGGAACTTCTGCTCATAGAACCCCGTACCAGCTTCGACGTTTTGCGGCTTGAGCTTCTCACCCCCGAGCGATACCTCGACGAGTTCGGTTGAGGCCAGCAGGTCTGAGCCGCGTAGAAGCAAAGCGTAAACCGCATCGGCTGTGGCCTTGGTCGTCTTCCAGTCCTGAGTCTGTTTCTGCTTGAGCAACCAGACTTTACACGCCTCGACCGATTCCTGGTCGTTCAGAACTTCATCGAACGCTTCGATCATCATTGCCTGCGTTTCGATCGGGGCTCTGTACCACCACCAGCTTCGTTCTGTGTCTCGCCAGAACTTGCCGAGTTCCTCGGCGCTGACGGAACGTTCCTCGACAGAGGCCAGGATTGCTTTCGGAGTCTGTTTGTCAGCAAGACGGTGGAGAGCGACGGCGAGATGCGCCTGCGACTGTCGGTTCGCCAGCTTAAGCCAGTATTTCTTTGCCTGACCGACGAAATAATCGAAGGCCTCCTTATGGGGTGCTGCGACCGGGCGATCCTCCAGGAAGAAAGTTCGGGTGTAGAGATAGAGAGCGATCGTAGTCGAAAGGTGGTTGGCTTGTTTGTTGGTAGTCCGGCGATAAATTCGATCGACCCAGGCGTCCAGCCTGCCCAGTGATTTCACTGCGGGCCCCATACCAACTTCAATTCCCAGGTGGCGCATTCGCCCAAAGCCAGTCGTTATATAAAGCGTGATGTAATCATTCGCTGGACCGCCAGGGAACCACGGCCACGCCCCATCGGGAAGCTGCATCTCCGTGAGATTCCGCATGGCCCGACCGGTTTCCGCGTCGAGCCTGTTGGCGTCAAACAGGATTCCGACATTACGACGGGCCTGACCTTCCGTGTTGGACTGCCTCAACCAGGGAGTCTCCTCCAGCATGACAGCCTTGAGGTCCTGGTTCTTTTCCAGTGGACTGTCGAGTGCGTCACCTGGTGTGTTCTTCCAGATATCGAAGACGCGTCGAATATTGGGATCGCTGTTGGCGATGTGTCGCGCCAGCGAGTTCGCGTACAGCCGGTTGAACGTCTGCTCGCTGCACTGATGCGGATACTCCATCAGATATGGTAGAGCCATAACCGCGTACCAGGATGGATTTGAGACCATCTGCACTGTCAGTGACTGATGCTTGAGCGTCTTCGATTTGCCAGAGTCTTGCAGTCTCTTGAAGTCGAAGTCTTTCGTCTGCGTCCCGCGAATCGGTAGCGGCAGAGACTCCGTCACAAGGATTCGACGTGAAAGAACAGGCAGATGACCTTCCTCACCGTCCGAAAGGCGACCGGTTGAGCCCACTGTCCTGTACGTGAGGAACCCAATGTCGTCCGGCACCGAGATTCGCCACGAGTATGATCGGGACTCCTTCGACGGGACTTCGAATTCAAGGTCTGTTTTCACGTTGCCCAGATCGGAATCAACTGACTGTGCAGTGCGTGCATCCGCCAGGCTCAGTCTGACTGTACCGGTCTGTTGCGTCGGCGACTGATTGGTAACTTTGACAGTGAACTCAAGTTCGTCACCTTCGCGCACAAAACGTGGCGGATTGGGTTGAATCATCAGGTCTTTGTTAGTGACGACCTTGTCCTGAATGAACCCGCCGCGCAGCTCCTTGTCGTGAGCAAAACCCTGGAACTTCCATTCAGTCAGCGCCTCAGGCATGCTGAATTCGAGTTTGACCTGACCGTCCTTGTCCGAAATCAAATGCGGGAAAAAGAACGCGGTCTCGTTCAGATTCGATCGGGCGGAGACCTTATCCAGATTGGGTCCGGATGCCTGCTTGCTGCCACCGGCGGCGGCTCGTTTTGATTTTGCCTCCCCGTCAGCCGCCACACCGTCCGCGTTCGCGTTGGCTTGTCGGTTCATCGCCATGGGAGCGGCGGACGCTGCTTCCAGCATTCTCCCGTTCTTCCTGCGGCGATCGTACCCGAACGAACCTCGCTGGAAGCCAGGTACGCCACTGAGAGGTTTGTCGAAAAACTGATAACCCCAAAGGCTCGCGATAATTCCTCCCGGAAACATGCGGTAGCGCATGTCTGCGACCTTGTAGTTTTGCGGCCAGCTCCCATGGATGTACTGGAATGAACGAAGCGTGTTTTCAAACTGCGAATACAGATTCGAACTGTCGGTTCGAAAGACGTTGAAATGCCGTCGCCACTGATGTGGCAGGTAAGCATCCAGTGACGCGTCGTAAAGACCGGCTACCAGTTCCGCGACCGCTTTCGTAGCGTCTGGACCACTGATAATTGCCGTCCACGTTTCTTTCTGAGCAGGTTTGAGCTTCGAGACAAAGTGCTCCCATTTGACCGTCAGGTTCTTATTCGACCAGGGCACGTTGACCCGGTGTGTGTTCAGGTACGCGCGATTATCGCGAACCATGGTCACGCGAACGGTGAACCCACCTCGCATTGCATCGGTGACCTGCTGTCTGATTTGAATCTGCATGGAATTCGGTTTCGTCCAGAAACTGCTGATGACTTTGCGGCGATGCTCAATTTCTACGAAGGCGCGTGCTTTGTCGTAGCCAGTTCCCCAGATCGCGGAGAATTCTTCTCCCGGCTCAACGATTGTTGTCTCGCTGGCAAAGAGGTTCGGTATTCTGATCGCGAGTTTCTTAGCCCCCGGATCGAGTACCTGTAGTGGAATCTCGGACGAGACAGGTTTGCCAAAGCGATCCTGCGTTTCGAGTTTGACGCGGAATGGACCCGCGGCCAGTTTGAATGTGTGACTTGCGTTGCCTGCAGCATTCGTCTTGAAATCCGCTTCACCCACAACCTCACCAAGTGCCCAGGAGTTGATGTTGGTGGGATCAGGCGACGGAGCCTGCACGTTCATACCTCTGCGAAACCGCGGGTAGTAGCGACCACCCAACGGTGAACGCTCAACTTTTTCCGGTTGAATCAGCGGATAGACTTTGATTGTCCCGGCAGCACTCTGGCCTACACCGTCAAGTGTGCTCGTTCGGATTGTAATCTCCACAGGCTTGTCCGTTGTCAGCCAGCTTTCTGTACTGAGTGACGCCTGCAGCGCGGTGTAGCCAAGCCGAATGACTCGATCGGCAGAACGTGTCTCACCGTTCGTGTCGGTGACGTCCGCGTAGATCGAGTAGCTGAAGGTCGGCTCGTGCGTCTCTGGGACCGTTACGTCAGGTTTGGCGTTGAACGCGACCTTGAACGAACCATCGGTGGACGTCTCGCTCGAACCGTGGGCAATCTCCTGTCTGTTGTTTTGACGCGGGTACCACCAGTAACGGTAGTAGTACCAGCCAGGATAGCGCACTTCACGTACGACTCGCCACTTGACCTTTGCGCTGTCGATTGCAGCGCCGGTGTAGGCAGTCGCTCGACCTGTGACGGTGACATCGCCATTAAGGCGACCAGCCTCTTCAGGGGCTTCGATCGCCACCTGGAATTTCGGCCTCTTGTATTCCTCAACTGTAACCTGCGAAGAGCCTGGCGGGTTGCCGTCCACGCGAATCGACATCCGGCCCATCAAGCGGTCGCGAGGTGCGGTAAAGCTCCCGTTGAATGACCCGTAGTCGTTTGACTTGTGTTGCTGGCGTGCGATCTCCTTGCCGTTGGGATCGGCAAACACGACTGTCACGTTCTGTCCTGGAAACGTCTGATAACTGTCAGCTTCAGCGTCGACGCGGATGCACAGGCCCTTGAATTGAATTGTCTGGCCGGGGCGATAGAGGGTGCGATCGGTGAAAAACATCGTCCGCGAATACGGCTTCGCACGCAGGTCCTGGCTGTATGTGTAATAGTAGTTGCCGGTGGAAAGGCCCTGCTTCTTGTACTGTGCGTGAATTGCGATCTGTTTTCGGTTGATCCCCTTAAACGTGAACAAGCCATCCTTGTTCGTTGTCGTCTCTCCCGAAGCGACCCACCCATTGCGTTCAGCTCTCCAGGCGCGGACACTGGCTTCCACGAGTGGCTCGCCTGATTCGTTATCAAGAACAAATCCTTCGAGAATGCCCTGGCCGTTTCGATTACGGATGACCAGAGCCAACTCGCTGACCCAGAAGTCACAGAACTGAACGAAATTGCTTTGAGCATTGAAGTCTTTGTTGTGACTGGCAATCAGGAAATACGAACCTGTCTCAAGGTCGTCGCGTGCCGGAATCTGCTCCTGGCGTTCCTGGTAGTCTTCCGTCGCGGGCAAGTTGGACGACCACGCAACGACGGGCGCTTTGCTTAGCAGTGATTTCCGTTCGTTCTGGTCGAGATACTCTGGCCGGCGGTTGCCACGTCCGGCGAGCTTCTTTTTCCAATCGTATTTCACAACACGGAAGAACGCCTTGTTGAGATTCTTGTACCGTACGTCGATTGTTGGAAGCGGGTTATTCCAGACGCGTTCGGTCGTAATCCGAATGCTCGGCGTTTCGATGCCCTCAATGAGATTATGGCATCGTCGTCCGCCAACGCTGTCCGGGAAACGGTTCTTTCCCTGAGTTGCAATCTTATGAGCTTCAACCAGTTCTCCTTCGCCTTGCACTACAGTGGCCAGACGATGCAGGCCTCGTGAGGAGATTGGGTGATCGGCGTGAGCCTCATCCCAGCGTTTCAGTGCAGCTTTGTAACGGGCGTTCTTTTCTTCACCGAACGCCATGTTGTAGCCAAAGTTCAACCGCAAGAGATCAGCATCCAGCCATGCTGTGCGGTCGTCGTCATCGGCGTGAAACTTCAATAGTGCCTGGTAAAGCTGGATCGCTTTGAGCTTCGGTGAGTCTTCATCGGTGGACTCCGGCTTCCAGGCGAGGAATTGTTGCGCGTCTGAAAAGACCGGGCTGTCTGCTGAGAGGTCAAATGCATCCTGAGACCGCGCGGCGGCCCGCTCGCCCGAGTTGTAGAACGCCAGTGCTTCGTGCGCGAGAAAGTCGTAGAGCGTCGGTCGGTAGATGTCAGGAACATTCCCCTTCACAAGAACTGCATCGAAATCAGCAACCGGAATCTTCTGCAGCGTTTCCGCACGAGCGAGAGCCGTCACAACCTGCTTGTCAATCTCGGCGAACAGCCGTGTCAGGTCCCACGTTTCAAAGTCCTTACCAGGCGGTTGCGAGGTTTGCGACCTCTGCAGGAATCGATATCGGTTTGCCTGAAAGTACTGCCAGTACCAGTGCGCGAGGACCGCGTGCATGACCGGCTTCATTTCATCCGGTGCCTTAGCGATCTCCGCCTGCATTCGTGTGATTTCTTCCTCAGCCTTGTTGCCCTGAATGTTGCCTTCCAAAGCAATCCTGCGACCAATGGCGTTGATGGCCTCTGCCCAGGCTTCATCCTCAAGCGCCGATTTGATAATCGGCTCCAGCCGTTCGATTGCAGTCTTCGGCAGCCCTTTCCGAACAGCGTCATCAACCTGCTTCCATCGATCCGCCCGCGGTCCGGACTGAGCGACGACCGCCAAGAGCGGTGCCAGACAGGAAAGTGCCAGTATCAGAAGAGTGGATCGCTTTTTCATAACAGGCTCCGGCAACTCGATCAGCAGTTGGGATAACCGATCTCGAACTATACCGTCGGTATCGACGACTCCGCACGTCACTTCCCGCGTTTACGAGATTCATGCAATTCTCTTTTGCACCTGGCCGGCGTGCGGTGGGTCATCGGAGGCTATCGCTGTTTCTGTCCGGACCTGTCGAGAGAGCGGCGACTCCCGTTCGTCACAGGCGTAACGTGACGGTCGTTATTCGTGACCAACAAAACGTTTCGCATCGGTTGATGAGTGAGCCAGGTGCAGCGACTGCCAGTCGCGAGGCGGCGCCAGTTGATAGCCTGGGGCGGAAGCCCCAGGATGACGGTCAACCATGTTGAGCTACAACGCGGCGGGGGTGTCATGGTGGAACGGACGATGCCCAACACCTGCCGCCGCTTTGCGGCTGAAAACGCCGTGTTTCCTGTCGGACTGCAAAGGCTCCTATGACCACTGATCGAGTTCTCTCTGTGCTTGTGGGGATTCACTTACTTGCGGTCAGCACTGCGGCTGAGCCGTTTCTGCGGATTGAAGGTGGAGAAGGTCTCGGTGAAGGGCAGCACATCGTTTTTGTGACGGGCGAAGAATACTACCGCTCCGAAGAAGGCATGAGCATGTTTGCCGCGATCCTGTCGCGGCATCATGGCTTTCGCTGCACAGTGCTGTATGCGATCGACTCGGCAACGGGGCTGATCAATCCCAACAGGAACGATCACATCCCCGGCCTGTCCGCACTGGATAACGCGGACCTGATGGTCGTCTTCGCGCGCTTCCGCGAGCTGCCGGATAGCGACATGAAACACATCGTGGACTACGTCAACGCGGGCAAGCCCGTGCTGGGCATTCGCAACGCCACACACGCTTTTCGATATTCGCCGAACAATTCGAGTGCCTACAGGACCTGGGATTTCCGGAATAAGGAATGGCCGGGCGGATTCGGACAGCAGATTCTGGGTGACACGTGGATCGCTCATTACGGCAAGTTTCAAAAGGAATCGACGCTGGCACATGTCGCTAGGGCGCATGGCAATCATCCCGTGCTGCGCGGCGTCGCTGATACGATCTTCTGCCACACCGATGTGAACGCAGTGAAGCGTCTGACGAAGGATGATGTCGTGTTGTTTCACGGTCAGGTTCTTTCCGGACTGAAGCCGACTGATCCTCCCGTACAAGACGATCGTAAAGACGTCCGGATGCCGTTCGCCTGGTTCAAGACCTATGCGGCACCATCCGACAGGCAGGGCCGATCGTTCACCACGACTGCCGGTGCGTCTTTGGACTGGCTCAGCGAAGACCTGCGACGGTTGATGGTGAACGCCATGCTGTCGTTGACCGGGCACGAAAAGGACATCCCACCGAAAACGAACGTCAACTTCATCGATGATTACCGGCCGAAGCCCACGGGTTCACTGTCCGACGCCCAGTGGACGGCCGCGAAGCTGACACCAGCGAGTTTCGCGCCGAAAGCGAAGCCAGCGAGGAATTGAGTCGAGCCTCAAGGCGAGCACCGACAGTCAATTGGCGTTCAGCAGTGCGGCATGCCAAGGACCTGGTGCACCGTGTCACTGTTCACCGGGTCAATGACTCCTCGTTCCGTGATAATCGCAGTGACAAGCTGGGCCGGGGTGACGTCGAAGGCTGGATTCCACACGTCCACGCCGTCCGGAACTGTTTGGTGTCCGAAGCCATGACTGATCTCCGAACGGTCGCGTTCCTCGATCGGAATCTGGTCGCCGCTTTTCAGAACGGGATCAAACGTGCTGGAAGGCGCGGCCACATAGAACGGGATTCTGTGAGCTTTGGCGAGGACGGCGATCGAGTAAGTCCCGACCTTGTTTGCAGCGTCTCCGTTCATGGCGATTCGATCTGCGCCGGTGATGACCGCCTGCACCTTCTTCTCACGCATGACCAGTGCGGCCATTGAGTCGCAGATGACTTTCACGGGGATGTCGCGCTGCTGCAATTCCCAGGACGTCAGTCGCGCGCCCTGCAGCAACGGTCTTGTCTCATCGGCGTAGACTTCCAGCGATCGTCCTGCGGCGCAGGCCGCGAATATTACGGACAGAGCCGTGCCATCGCCGGCGGTGGCCAGTCCGCCGGCATTGCAGTGCGTCAGCACACCTCCCGATTCCGGCATGCACGCGACTCCGTGCTGGCCGATCGCGGCGCACATGTCCCGGTCTTCCTCGTCAATGGCCCGGGCTTCCACGAGCAACCGCTGCAGCATCTCGCGAGGCGGCAGTTCCACAGCTTCCGCGGCAACAGCCTGCATTCGTTCCAGTGCCCAGAACAGATTTACGGCCGTGGGCCGGCTTTCCGCCAGATACCCAGCCACTTCGCGCAGCCGCCGATCGAAGTCGCCGCGATCCGTGAACGAAGTCTCCTGCAGGCCGATCACAGTACCAAAGGCCGCGGCGACGCCAATCGCGGGCGCTCCCCGAACGCTTAATGATCGAATTGCCTCCCACACCTGCTCGACCGTCGTGCAGTCGATCTCAACGAACTCGGCCGGTAGCCGAGTCTGGTCGATCATTCGCAGTATGCCCGGAATCTCGCCGATCCAAGACTGAGTACGGGGATGTGGTTCGCTCATACAAATGCTCCGCGGTGGCTACTGTTCTGTGTGGTCGAGTAATACACGATTTGCGGAACATTCTCTTCCAGTAAGGTCGCAGGACGGGCGGCAGGCTATCCTGTATGACCTGAGTCCCGTGATTGTGAACATCCCAGGTTGGCGAAGAGCGTTTGATCTGATGAGCCGGCAAACAGACACAGAACGACATCGATTGCGGCCCCGCCTGAGTCGGCGGCGGCTGCTGGAAGTCGGATCGTCGTCTGCTTTCGGGCTGACGCTGGCTGATGTGCTGGCCTCTCAAGCCGTCGGCACGGACGGGCTGTTCGGCCGGGCTCGATCATGTGTGGTCATCTTTTTGTGGGGAGGTCCGGGTCAGCAGGACTTGTGGGATCCAAAACCAGATGCGCCGTCCGTGCTTCGCGGCGAGTTTCCTCCCATCTCGACCAGCGTTCCCGGGACGTACGTCACTGAGCAATTGCCGCGACTGGCACAGCAGGCGAGTCGGTACACGATCGTCCGGTCCGTTACACACCGGGATTTTGAACACGGTTCGGCAGCCTACACCGCCCTGACCGGTCATCCTCATCCGCTGCCCGGTACGAACACGACTGCTCAGCCGGACGACTTTCCGACTTACGGTTCGGTTGTGACAAAGCTGGCTTCGACCAGTCGACCTGTGCCCGATTTTGTTGTGCTTGGCCCGGTAATGCACCAAGGCGCCCGGCCTCCACTGGCCGGTCAGAATGCCGGCTTCCTGGGCTCGGGATATGACGCGTTTCGAATCCCGGACGATCCTGGCCCCGAGTCGTTTCAAGTGGATGGAATTTCACTCTCGGATGGTGTGGGGCCAGATCGATTCGCAGCGAGACGACGATTGCTCAGTTCCATCGATCGCACATCCCGGCGGACTGACGAACGTCAGGTGCAGGGAGTCAACGGACTTTACGATCGCGCGTTTGGCCTGCTCGGATCGGCTCAGACTCAGGCGGCGTTCAATCTCACCTCCGAATCCGCATCACTGCGAGACGGATACGGTCGTACCCGGTTTGGTCAATCACTGCTGCTTGCCCGTCGGCTGGTTGAGGCGGAAGTGCCGCTGATTACCGTCAACTGGTCGAAGCTCAACGCCGACGAGTGGGACACTCACAAACAGAATTATCCACGCCTGCGAAAAATGCTGCCGCCCTTCGATATGTCCCTGGCCGCGTTTCTGGAAGACCTCGACGGGCGCGGATTACTGGATTCGACGCTGGTCGTGTGTCTGGGCGAATTCGGTCGCACTCCGAAGATCAACGAAGCCGCTGGTCGAGACCACTGGCCCGATTGCTACTCGCTGTTACTGGCCGGCGGCGGCATTCCGGGTGGCCAGGTCTTCGGGGCGTCCAACCGTTCCGCGGCGTATCCGGTTCGAGATGATGTGGCTCCCTGGGACATCGCGGCCACGATGTACCATCTGATGGGCATCAACCCAGAAAGACACATACTGAACCGCCAGGGTCAACCGTTACCGGTCGCCCGCGGACAGGTGATTTCGCGATTGTTCTAACGAATTGGCACGCACCGTGGTGACGCCTTATTCATGCGTTCTTCTGGCGGCAGGTCTGCTTGTCCCGTCGCTCACAACAGCTGCCGACTGGCCTCAATGGCGCGGCCCGGGCCGAAACGCGGTGTCGGAAGAAACGGGGTTGCTGGACTCGTGGTCTGACAATGCCCCCGCACTTGTGTGGCGTGCCTCGGGCGCCGGCGTTGGCTACTCCAGTGTCGTGATCGAAGACGGACTTATTTTCACGACAGGCCGCATCGACGAACACGTCCACTGCGTCTGCTTTGAAGTCGAAAAGGGCCGCAGGCGGTGGTCAACTCCGGTTGGCTCGACTTCCCGAAACGTCATGTCGACGCCGACTGTCCACGCCGGACTGGTCTATAGTCTGGACCCGGATGGTGAGCTGTTCTGTCTGAAAGCGGACGACGGTGCTGTCGTGTGGCAGCGGGATTTCGTCGCTGACTTTGGCGGCCGAAGCTCTGGTCGTGGCTACGGCGAATCACCGTTGATCGATGGCGACCGGCTTATCTGCACTCCCGGCGGTTCCGGAGCGATGCTGGCGGCACTGGATCGGCGTACGGGGGCCGTGATCTGGAAGACAGGGTTACCCGAGAATGGTGCAGATGGTCAGGACACGGCTGCTTTCTCATCGATTGTTGTGAGTCGTGGAGCCGGTGTCCGCCAGTTCGTGCAGTTGACCAGTCGCGGTCTGGCTGGATTCGAAGCGGACAAGGGACGATTCCTGTGGAGTTACGATGGAATCTCGAACGGACGGATCAACATCCCGACGCCAATTGTCACGGGCGACCTGGTTTTTTCCGCGAACGGCTATCACGCGGGGGCCGTCCTGTTGAAGTTGAAGCCGACTGATGGCGGCACTGGTGTGGCCGCACATGAGGTCTATCGTTTGAAAGGCAACCGTTTCCAGAATCATCACGGCGGTTACGTGTTGATTGGAGATCATGTCTACGGCGGGCACGGCAGCAACAACGGGCTGCCAACGTGTATCGACCTGAAGACAGGTCGCATCGAATGGAAACGTCGCGGTCCGGGCAGCGGCTCGGCCGCGGTGATTGCAGCCGACGGGCATGTGTATTTCCGCTACCAGGATGGTGTGATCGCGCTGATCGAAGCCAGTCCCGAAGAGTATCGGCTGAACGGCACTTTTGAGTTGCCAGGCACCGGCGGAGACAGCTGGTCTCATCCCGTAATCGCCGACGGAAAACTGTACTTGCGCGAGAAGAACGGCGTGTGGGCCTTCGACGTGAAACGCGGACGCTCGACACCAAAGCCGCCCGTGCAGGTGGTCGATCGAGGACGGAAGCGGATCTACCGTTACGCCCGCGATCCGCACACGGAACAGCCACTGACGATTGTCACGCTGACTCAAGAGTCGATCCTGCCCGATGGCTCGATTGACAAACAACGTCTGGAGGAGTTGCAGCAATCGGACACGCCGTTTGTTCTCAGCCTCGCCGGCTCAAATGTGACGGGAACCGGCTTGAAGCAGCTCGCAGCAGTGAAAACATTGACGGGGCTGAATCTCTCGTTCTGCCGTCAACTTAATGACGACAGTTTCATTCACTTGCAGCACGCCGAACATCTGACGCTGCTGGTCGCGGCCGGCACGTCGATTACGGAATCCGGTCTGAAACATGTGGCTCATATCCGAACGCTACGGGCACTGGACCTTGAATTCTGTGAGGGCGTGACCGATGCCGCCTGCGAGGAAATCGGGTCAATGGGCGAACTAAGAGCTCTGACCCTCGCAAAGACCGGGTTCGAACCGGTTCGCGTCACAGACGCTGGTCTCGTGAAGCTGACACGACTGACAAGACTGGCATTGCTCAACCTGACGGGGAACTCCGTCACTGATTCCGGGCTCAAGCATCTGGCGTCGATGCAGCATCTGCGGGACCTCGATCTCAGTCGACTGGCCATTACTGACGCCGGCCTGAAAAACCTCGCCCAGGTCAAAGGACTGCAACGCCTGGTGCTGCTGTTCTCTGAAGGTTTCGCTGGCCCAATCGTGACTGATGCGGGAGTCAAATCGCTGACACCGCTTAAGAAACTGACTGAACTGAATCTGGTCGATGCCCGGATTACGGACAAAGCGGTCGACGATTTTACATCGTTTCCAGAACTCTCGTTCCTGATGCTGACCGGCTCGCGGATCTCTGCAGCAGGCGTGGAACGAATTCGGCGCGCGAAACCGGACTGCACTGTCGTTGCAGGTTCCCCGGATCAGCGATGAATTGGCTGCGTGTGAGGTGCGCGACAATTGCGTGGCCATGAAGGCATGTCATGACATTGAGTAATTCCCGATTCGGAATCGTTGCCCTCTGTTTCGTTGCCGGTGTCGTGCTGATTCAGGGGTTATGGAACGGTCAGGAGCCGGTCACGTCGGGGCAGCAGGCGCCCCCTCGCCAGCCGTCGCCGAAGCAAGAGGGCAGCAAACTTCACGTGCTCATCGTCGGTGCCGGCATTTCCGGCTTGTCGGCCGCCCTGGAACTTGGTCGCGGTGGGGCGGACGTCACTGTTGTCGACATGTCGTCGGTGTTTGGCGGGCACGCCGTGATGTCCCAGGGTGGCGTATCCGTCGTCGATTCCCCACTGCAGCGAGAAGTCGACATCAACGACTCGGCGGAGCTGGCATACGGTGATTTTATCCGCTGGGGGGAGGACGCGAATGCAGACTGGGTCCGCTACTACGTCGACCATTCCCGTAGCGACATCTACGAATGGCTGATCGACCTGGGAGTACGTTTCGAAAGTGTTCTGACGGCTCCGGGAAATTCCGTGGATCGGTTTCATCAACCGGATGGTCGCGGCATCGGACTGTTGCTGCCCATCTATCGCGCCTGCCTGGAACACGATTCCATTCGGTTTGTCTGGAACGCTCAGGCCACGAAGCTGCGCACGAAGAACGAGCAGGGCTCGGGCATCGACGTGCGTCATCTGCGGGATGCGCGCGAGTAATCGCTGTCGGCCGATGCGATCGTGCTGGCCACCGGCGGGTTCCAGAGTAACCTGGACATGGTCCGTGAATTCTGGCCGCAGGACGTGACGTTTCCCGAGCGATTACTGGCAGGATCAGGACGCAACTCAGTCGGCCTCGGCCACCGCATGGCTCAGAATGTCGGCGGGCAACTGGTGAAGATGGACCATCAATGGAACTACTTCACGGGGATCCCCGACCCGCGACGACCGGAGAGTAATCACGGCCTGAGCGCCGCGAATATGTATGGAATCCTCGTTAACCCGGACGGCAAACGATTTGCCAGTCTGCACAACTGGGCCAAAGAAGTGATGCCGCTGATGCTGCGGCAGAAGCGCGTCACGGTGTGGTTTGTCTTCGATGAGGCCGCGAAGCCGCACTTCACGATCAGTGGTTCGGACTGGGCCGATTTCAAGAAAGTCGACCGTTTGGTCATCAGCAACCCGGACCTTGTGAAGTCGGCTGCCACCATCGAAGAACTGGCGGTGAAATCCGGCCTTCCAGCAGCAAATCTGCGAGCGACGATCGATCGGTACAACGAACTTGTCGAACTCGGTCGCGATGAAGACTTCAACCGATTCGGGCCGGACCGCACGGAATACAACAATACAGCGTCGCCCAAACTGATCACGCCTCCTTATTACGCCATGCAGGCCTGGCCGCTGACTCGCAAAAGCATGGGCGGTGTCGCCATCGACCGGCGCTGTCGCGTACTGGATCGAACACAGCAACCGATTCCCGGCCTGTACGCGGTCGGCGAACTGACGGGGCTGGCAGGCATCAATGGGAAAGCCGCCTTGGAAGGAACATTTCTCGGTCCGTGCATCGTGACGGGTCGCGTTGCCGCGCGATCAATTCTGAATGTCCCCGAATCACCTGCCGCACCATTGCTGCCATCGGAGAATCAGTGTGTCGACTGTCACGATGTCACGGAGCTTCTTGAATCGCCTCGTCCTGGTTACTGGCACTTCGAGCAGTCGCATCGCATCGTGCTGGAACGTGGCACCGTCTGCCTGCAATGTCATGCCGAACTGGCCCCGTATCGCGAAACACATCACCGAATGAGTCCACAAGCACTGCCGGCAACGTGCGTCCGCTGCCACGTTGCCCAGGAGTGATCCTTCGCAGAGATACCTTCTTCGAGCGAATCAACACCAGTGCTGGCCGTCTGAAGCCGCGAAACCACACTACCGAACTGGTGGCACTGGCCATCTCTTTCAGGGCCACTTTAAGTCGTTTCCAGTTCAGGATGACGAGCATCTGCTGACCGTGCAGTCGTATCGCGGCAGCACGACGGTCACTGAATGTATGGTCGACAGACGAGCCTTCCCGGGAGCGTTGAACTATGTCCATAGTTCGAGGACAGTTCTCGGAAGTAACGGAAAGATCGTCAACTATTACAACCCTGAGTTTTCGCTGTGACGGAGCACTGGACCTGGGCATGGTCACGCGCACGCCGACAGAATCAGTGACTCGTTCGTCACGAAAAGAGGGTCTGCTGTACCTCAGCGTGCTTGTTGCGGGTCTCGCGCTGACTGCCGCATGGTGGCTGCCATTCGCAAAACCATCTTCAGTGCTGGGACGGTTCAATTACTGGCAGGTCCTGACCCTCATTGGGTCTGCTGCCGTGTTCGTCTCTTTGCTGGCGATCGTCATTAACCGCCCTGCACGCCGCAGAATTGCTGGGTTTCGTGTCGTGGCGGCCTGGCTGGGGGTGGTGTTCTCTCTCGGCGGCGTTGAGTTGGCCTGCTTTGCGTGGCCACCAGGCCATCCCGAGAAAAACCCCTGGTACGTCAGCGCCAAACCCGGCGAGGATGGCCTGCCGTTCCGCCGCCCTGCAGGAATCCGCTGGTCGGGTCGAGTCCCGGGCGACACGACCTATGGGGCCGATCCAACTGCTAAACCCATCACCTTCGAGACGGATTCAAACGGGTTTCGCAATTCTGAAACTCCCCGACAGGCAGATTATGTTTTTATTGGCGACTCCTTTACGGAAGGCTGCGGCGTCAACGCAAATGACTCGTTCGTGCAGCTCCTTCAGGACGAACTCACGTCAAGCGTTGCGAATCTCGGTCGGTCAGCGTACTCCCCGGGCCCGGAACTGACGGTGCTCAAGAATTACGGCCTGCCTCTGAAGCCGAAGACGGTCGTCTGGCAACTCTGTGAGGGTAACGACCTCGAAGACGGAGCCACGTGGCTCTACTGGACCAGGAACGGTCGACCACCGTTCTATGCAGAAGGTGAACAGCATCGGCTGACACGTTCCGCTGCCTGGAAACTCCGTTCGCCCACATGGCTGCTCTATGCGTCACTCAGGGAATGGCCATGGGAAGGACGATTTCCGGATCGTTCCGGTCAGTCGATCTCCGTGCGATTCTTCCGACCGCTACATCCCGTGTATCATTGTCCGCAGAAGCACCCCGGATGGGACGTGACTGTCGAATCTCTGACACAGGGTCACGAACTGCTGCGTAAACAGGGTGTTCGGCTGGTTGTTGTCCTGATGCCAGTCAAGCTGAACGGCTTGATCCCGTTCGTCAAACTGGACCCGGAAATGCGGACCGAACTGCTGGGCCAGTGGCGTGCCCCGCCCGATGCCACATGGTCGAACTATCTGTCGGCATTCTGCAGCGAGCGTAAAATTGACTACATCGACCTGACAGAGCCGCTCATCGATGCGGGCAAGCGGGGCGTGTTGACATATCTGCACTATGATTCGCATCTCTCTGCGGAAGGTCACCTCATCGTGGCCCAACAGATCGCCTCGCGTCTTCGCATCGAATGATTCAGCCACAGAACTCCGAAACGTATTCTAATTATGTGCCACTCGTGCTGGCATTGGGCATCGGCTGCGTTCTGATGTTGCCGTCGTTTGCCGACACGCCTCTGGGCATTGACGAGCACGTGTCCTTCTGGGGCGCTGACGCAAACAGTCCGGGCACTCTGTGGCAACGCAGCCAGTCAATCGCTTCCACACCGCCACTGGCTTCCCTGCTGCAACGTCTGACTTTGCTGATCGGTGGCAAGTCGGTGGGTGCGTTTCGAGCGTCGTCAGTCCTCTGTTATCTGGCGGCCATCGTTGTCATCTGGAAAATCGGCCAGCGAACTCTGGGCAACACCGCAGCCGGAATCGCCGCCGTGCTGTTGGCCGTCCACCCCGAAGTGGTTGAGCACTCCCAGGTCGCGCGCCCCTACGGGCCGACTCTCTTACTTAGTGCTTTGGCGCTCTGGGCAACAGTTCGCTGGCAGCGGACTCCGAACAATTGGCGCTGGCTTTGCATCTGGGTGTTGACCGGCGTCGCACTTGTGTGGACTCATTATGTCAACGCGCCGCTGCTGGCCGTGTTGTGGATCAGTCTGTGGGGCCCATCGCGGCGGCTTCTACCCAACACCGTGAACCGTCTTCACCTGTTGGGCGCGGGTGTGCTGGTTGTCCTGCTGTTGTGTCCGTTGATTCCGGCTGTCCAGCGCATCTGGGAATGGAGGGTGTCGCTGAATTACATCATCGCCGTTCCGTCACCCTTCGATGTAATCTGTCCTTTGTGGTGGTGTGGATTTCCGGCCGGTCTGCTGACCGTGCTGGTTCTGAATGGCGTGCTGCGACACTGGCCACAGAGCGGCACTGATCACCGGGAGCTGGTGCGACTCGCATTGTGGGGCGCCGTCCCCCTCACAGCGATTCTGCTATTGAGTTCCGGCGATCTCACGTCGCTGGCCGGTTCCCGATACCGCATCGTGTACGTCCCAGCCAGCATCCTGCTGATTTCCGGCTGCCTGGCTGCTCGTGCCAGTCACCCCGTCGCATGGCTGGCGACAGTCTGTCTTATGGTGGCTACGGGCGTCTGCCTGAAGACGTTTCCCGGCCAGACGCTGCAACAGACATCCCCCTCTGCCCGTGAATGGCAGGCGATCGCCGAGACAATCAATCGGAAGGCCGTACCTGACGCCCCCGTCTTTGTTCAGAGTGGTCTGGTCGAAACGTTTCTGGTGACTCTGCATTACCAGGACCGCCTGTTTATGGATTACGTCTCATCACGGGCAGGGCGGTTCTATCTGACCGGATCACACCCGCGCTATGGCCTGCCTGCGCTGTGGGTCCAGACTGCCGACTTGGAACTCTACTACCAGGAGATCGTCTGGAAAGCCTGTTCCGGCTCGCAGGAAGTCTGGCTGGCGGGCGCGTTTGATACGGATCTCAACAAGAGGTCCGTGGAAACAATGGACACTCTGTTGACGTACTTCGGACTTACGAGACGAGTCGAATTCGAGTCTCAGAATGTCGTTCTGTACCATTATCAGTGCGTTCCGCCCGAGACCCGCTGAACAATCACCTTGCGAATATCGCAGGAAGAGCAACTTATGTTCGAGTGTCAGGTGCATGGCGAGTCCGTGCCTCACGACCTGCTGGCTCCGTTTCGTTACAGTACCAATTGCCTGACGCAGCCGGATTCCCTGTCGAGCCGTCTGGTGGAGGATGGCTATGTGTTTCTCCGCGGTGTCGTGCCCGCCGAGACAATCGCGGCGGCTCGGCGTGAAGTGTTCTCGCGGCTGGCAGAGGTCGACGAGATCGAAGCTCCTTATGAGCAAGGTATTTTCAGTGGACGCAGTCAGCGACTTAAACGCGTCGGCAGTCCTGGTGAGTTCTGGCAGTCGGTCAGCGAAGGTCCGGCCTTACGGGCCGCGACTCATGGCGACCCGATGCGGCAGTTCATCAGCAACGTACTCGGTGACCCAGCCCGAGCATATGACTTCATCTTCCTGCGGCCAGGAGTGCCAGGACGCTTCACGTTTCTGCATTACGACTTTCCGTTCTTTTCTCGCGGTACTCGAAACGTTGTTACGTCATGGATGGCTATCGGCGACATTCCCACGACCGAAGGTCCCTTGTTTGTCCTGGAAAACTCGCACCGCTTTGAAGACCTGATCGCCGGCGCCGAACAGATGGACTACGACTCGGCGTATTCGCCGCAGGTTCAGATGACGGACAACGCAATCGAATTTGCCCGCCAGCGAGGCTCGCGATTCCTGACTGAGAACTTCGAGCCGGGTGACGTGATCGTGTTTGGCATGACCACGATGCACGGTTCGTTCGACAACGTTTCCCCGATCAACCGAACGCGGTTGTCTGTTGATGTCCGTTGGCAACCAGCGGCGGAACCGATCGACGAACGCTATGTTGGTCCCAACCCTGCCGGAACTACGGGAGCTGGATACGGCGAGCTGAACGGCGCCAAACCGCTCACAGAATCGTGGCACACACGCTAAGGAACGCGGCCAGTCGCAAATCCGCGCGATCTCCATCATCTAAAGTTCTTCAACCCGCTATCATTGAGGGCAGAGCATCTTTCATCAAAACGACTTTCATCTGGTGGATTCCGTGACGGCGCGACTCAAACACCCACTCCCAGGAGCGATTTTCGTAACACTGGTCGGCAGCATTCTGCTGGATTCAGCAGGAACTGCCGCCGAGATTCCGGGCGCTGCAGCAAGCCTCGTCATTCGGCCAGCTGAAATCCACTTGTCCGGCTTCAATCCGCGTCAACAGATTCTGGTCACGTTGAACGAGCCGAACGCACGCAAAGTCGACGTGACACGAGACTGTAAAGTCGAACTGGCCAATCATGAGGTCGCTCTCGAACGCAACGAAATTGTCTCCGCAACAGGCAACGGCATCACGGAGCTGACAGTGACTCGCGGGGAACTGCAGACGCGAGTTGCCGTCCATGTCACAAGATTTGGCGACACACCGGAGATTCATTTCGAGAACGACATACTGCCGCTGCTGTCAAAGTCCGGCTGCAACAGTGGCGGCTGTCACGGGAAAGCGTCGGGGCAGAACGGTTTTAAACTGTCGGTCTTCGGCTTCGATTCGCATGCCGATTTCGCGGCGCGGACGAAGGAAGCCCGCGGTCGACGCGTGTTTCCCGGCGATCCCGAACACAGCCTGCTGGTTCGCAAGGCCACGGGAGCGAGTGCTCATGGCGGCGGACGGCGAATTGAGCTGAACTCACCCGATCACGAGCTGCTGGCAAACTGGATTCGGCAGGGTATGCCGTGGGGCGACGAAAACGCTCCGCAACCGGTCAGAATTGAAGTTGAGCCGGGCAATCGGGTTGTCGATCGGTCGGCGCAACTGCAGCTGCTGGTTACAGCCGTCTATTCGGATGATTCCCGTCGGGACGTGACTGCGGCGGCAACGTATTCGAGTAATTCGCCCGTGGTCGCAGACCTGGTGGTTCCCGGCCTGATCGAAACCGGAGACGTTCCGGGAGAGTCCGCCGTTACCGTCAACTACATGGGCCAGGTCGCGGCTGCGCGCGTCGTCGTGCCTCGTGAGGACCTTGTTGAAGAGTATCCCGCCGTTCCTGAAAACAATCCGATCGACCAGTTCGTGTGGGCAAAGCTGCAGCGCATGCGAATACTCTCGTCCGGCCTCTGCGACGACTCGGCATTCATGCGCCGCCTTTATCTCGATGTTCTGGGGCAATTACCCGATCCCAAAGTCACTCGTGAGTTCCTGGCCAATTCCAATCCCGACAAGCGGACACGGCAGATTGATGACGTCCTGAAGAACGCCGGCTATGCCGACTACCACGCACTGAAGTGGGCCGATGTGCTGATGGTCGATCGTGAAGCCCTCGGTGAGCGTGGAGCATTTGAGTTCCACCGCTGGCTCCGCGACCAGATGGCGAAGAATCGGCCGTACGACGAATGGGTCCGGGAACTGGTCACAGCAAGCGGGAACTCGGGCAAGTTCGGTCCGGTGAATTTCTACCGCGCACTCCGCACGCCGGACGATTTGACTCGTGCGGTCAGTCAGGCGTTCCTCGGTATTCGGATGGATTGCGCTCAGTGCCATCATCATCCGTTCGAGAAGTGGGGCCAGTCGGACTTCTACGGCCTGGCGGGTTTCTTCGGTGGTGTGCAGCGCAAGGCATTGTCTGACACGCGCGAGCTGGTTTTTCACACGGGCTGGAAACAGACAAAGATGCCGCTGACCAATGAGCTGGTCACAACTCGACCACCTGGCGGCGATCCGATCGACACATCCGCGGCCGACCCGCGCGTGCAACTGGCCGACTGGATGATATCGCCGGAGAACCCGTGGTTTGCTCGTCTCGTGGCGAACCGATTGTGGGCTCAGTATCTGGGGCGTGGCCTGGTGGACCCCGTCGATGATCTTCGGTCCACAAATCCGGCTGTGAATGAGCCGTTGCTCGAATGGCTGACTCAACAGGTCATTGAGCACGACTTCAATCTGAAAGCCGTCGCACGGCTGATCCTGTCTTCGCGGGTTTACCAGCTGGCCAGCACATCGAACGAAACCAACAAACGCGACGAACAGAACTTCTCACATTTCCTTGCGAGAAGACTTCCCGCTGAGGTTCTGCTGGATGCCATCTGCCACGTTACCGATGTGCCCGAAAACTTCCCCGGAATGCCAGTTGGCACGCGCGCGATTCAGGTCTGGGACAATCGCTTTCCGTCGTACTTTCTGGATACGTTTGGCCGATCAGAACGGAAGTCACCATGCGAGTGCGGCAAGTCCGACGATCCGACGATGTCGCAGGCCCTGCATCTGATGAATGCTCCAGAAATCGCGGCTAAGGTGTCTTCCGGGAATGGGCGAATCGGCCGGTTGATTCGGACCGATGCGGCACCGGAGAGCATTGCTGAAGAAATCTGTCTGGCCGCGTGGTGCCGGTATCCACGAGAAAAGGAACTGAACGTCTTTCGTCGGCTGGTTGCGGAAGATTCACCCCGACAGGCGTCCGAGGATTTTCTCTGGGCAGTGCTGAATTCCTACGACTTTCTTTTTGTGCGTTGAACGGCAATTGAGGAGACGAACGGCATGCTCCCCCGTTATTGCGACGGCGTTTCACGACGCGAGCTGTTGAAGATCGGTTCCATTGGTGGCCTGAGCATGGCCGACATGTTCCGCCTGCAACAGATGGCTCCAGCAGCCGAAGCCACCTCGCGCGACGATATCAACTGTATCTTCCTTTTTATCGTCGGCGGAATGCCCCAGCAGGACATGTGGGACGTAAAGCCCGATGCCCCTTTGGGCATCCGTGGCGACTTCGATCCGATCAGCACGGCCGTCCCGGGTATGCACGTCGGCGACGTTCTGCCTGGAGTCGCGACTGTTACCGACAAGCTGGCGATTCTTCGCAGCCTGACCCACGGCGATTCGGATCACGAAAGCGGCTTCCACGTGATGATGACCGGCAAAGCCCGGTCCGGTGATCTGGATCGCTCCACCAAGAACAACAACCAGCACCCGTGTATCGGTTCGATGGTCGCTCGTCTGGGAAAGACGGCAGCCCTGCCGCCGTATATCTCCGTGCCGAATTATCTGAACAGCGGCGGACCATCGTTCCTTGGCGCGAGTTACGGGCCATTTGTCATTGCTGCGGATCCGGCCGCTCCGGAATTTGCCGTCCGCGACATCACGTTGCCCACATCGGTCACGAGCGATCGCAACACCCGTCGCCAGGCCGCTCTGCGGGAAATCAACGCGATCGAACGTGGAGTCGAAACTGCTGGTAAACAGGTCGCAGACCTCGATCAGTTCTATCAGAAGGCCTACAGTCTGATGACGTCGCGTCAGGCTAAAGAGGCGTTTGACATCACGCGAGAACCGGAGAGTCTGCGTGAGAAGTACGGTATGACCAGCATCGGTCAGTGCTGCCTGCTGGCTCGGCGGATGGTCGAATCCGGGTGCCGATTTGTCGGCATCGAGAACGGACACTGGGACACGCACCGCAAGAACACGTGGAGTCTGCGCGAGTTGCTGTGTCCGGCCTTCGATCAAGCCGTCCCGGCATTAATCAACGACCTGACAGACCGTGGCCTGCTGGAAAAGACCCTTCTTGTGATCACGACGGAGTTCGGCCGGACACCGCGAATCAACGACCTGGCGGGACGCGATCACTGGCCCAACGCGTTTTCGATCGTCATGGCCGGCGCCGGCATTCAGGCTGGCCAGGTGATCGGCGCGACAGACCGAACAGCTGCGGAAGTCACCGACCGACCGATCACGGCACCGGATATGACCGCCACGATCCTGCACGCTCTGGGCATTAATCACGAAGCCGTCCTGCGAACACCTCTGGGCCGTCCCATCGAGATCGCCAACGGCGGACAACCGCTTTTTGAGCTCTTCGGGTAGTCCTGAATCGGGACACAGAGTCCTGCCAACAAAGGTGGAGCACAGCATGTCGTCCTCGATTCGTTGCACGGCAATCGTTTGCCTCAGCGCCTTGGCCTTTTTCACGCATGCGTCGCCGCTTCTGGCTCAGCCCAAGCCTGGATACCTGCCGTCCGGCACGCATGTTTTCCCGGCAGGAGGACAGCGCGGTACGACAGTCGCGTTGAAGGTCGGTGCTGAGTGCATTCCGCCGCGGACGCACTTTCAGGTGATTGGTGATGGCGTTGAAGTCAATCCGCTGCTGGAGAGGGAGATCGACAATCGGGGTGAGCCGTCTGCGCGGCGGGAACCGAAGACCGTCCCGATTACCTATCCGCGCGAATGGGCTTCGGAGATTCGCATCGCCGAGGACGCGCCGCTTGGACCTGCATACTGGCGGTTGAATTGTGCGCAGGGAGGAACAGGATCCCGACCTTTCATCGTTGGTGACCTGCCGGAGTTCATCGAAACGGAGTCAAACTCAACTCTCGATCAGGCTGAGCTCGTTGAGTTTCCAGTGACGGTGAACGGCCAGATTCACGGCGAACGGGACTCGGACCACTTTCGATTCTCAATCAAAGGTCCGGAGATCTTTTCGTTCGAGGTCATTGCCGGTCGAATTGGATCGGCTCTTGATCCCGTGGTCGACCTGCTGTCTGTCGATGGCCGCCCGCTCAACGCACAGCGTGTGTATGTCGGCAGTGATCCTATACTTGTTTATGCAGCCCACACTGACCAGGACGTTGTTCTGCGAATCGCCAACGTGTCGCACCGGGGCGACACAAGTTTCGTTTATCGGATCGATGTCCGGCCTGGCCCGTATTTCCGCGCTGCTTTGCCAGGCGGCCTGCGACGTGATGAAGGGGCGAATATCGATCTTTTAGGAATGGCTGGCGGCGAGCGTCTGCTCACTGAGAAGCTTTCCGTCGCGTGGGGTGGTAACGAGCAGGACTATCTGATCTGGCGCAATCCGATTCAGCATGAGACGCCCGTTCGCTTCTCCATTGATCAGCATCCGGTGATCGTCGAGACGGAACCAAATGCCATAGTGCCAGACAGTCCGAGTCTGCCAGTCCCCTCGACAATGTATGGTCGCTTTATCGAGGCCACGGATAAGGACGCCTACGCCGTTGATTGCAAAAAGGGTGACCGCCTGCGCATCGAGTGTCGCGCCTGGCCGCCGGGGACACCAGCGATTCCGACAATGCAAGTGACGGGGCCTGACGGGAAGACACTCGCGGCTGCGAGTTCGGCATCAACTGAGGACATGATCGCACGCCTCGCCTGGACAGCGCCGAGTGACGGCTTGTACGGGCTGAAACTGACCGATCTGCGGTTTGGTGCTCAAGGCGGCGACGACTTCGTGTACCGACTTGAAATTCAGCCGGATGAAGCAGACTTCGAATTGAGCGTTGCGACGGACACGTTGACCGCGTGCCAGGGAAAGTCGGCGAATCTTGAAGTCAAGGTCCGAAGGCATGGCGGTCTGAATGATCCCATTGAATTGAAGTTCGATGGGTTGCCGGAAGGAGTCAAGGTCGACAAAGCCGTCGTCTCCAAAGGGAAGAGCAGCGCCAAAGTCCAGTTTACGATCGACGAGTCCGCTCGCGTGGCGAGTTACCAGTTGCAGGTTTCCGGTTCGATCGCTGAAAAGGGGCTGACGAGAACTGCTCACTGCCAACACCTGGGCGTCGACAGCGAAGGTGTCTCGATCGGTTCGACGACCGTCCCATGGCTGTTTCTTTCCATTCAGCACAAGCCACTGTTCCGATTGGAATGCGCAGAGGCCTATCTGTATGCGCATCGCGGGTCGGTTTTCGAGTACCCGATGGAGATCGAACGACTCAACGGATTCGACGGTGTTGTGCGTCTGCAGCGTGGCGATCGGCAGAATCGCGACATGGACGGCGTCCAGATTCTCGACGCCACTCTGAAACCTGGCGAATCAGAAGTCGACATTCCCATTTACCTGCCCGAGTCGATGGCCATCAACGTGCAGTCGCAGACGCAGCTGTATTCACAGGCGTGGGCCTCGTTCATCGACGAACACGATCAACCACAATCGGTCCTTGTGCTTTCCGAGAAGCGAAACATGCTTCGCACTCTGCCACCAGTTGTGAAACTGAAAGCCGAACAGACCAAGCTGGCTGTCTCATCCACCGGTCGAGTGGACTGTCCCATCGTCCTCGATCGAACGTCGAACTTTCCGGGAGTCATGCGAGTGTCGCTCCACAACCCGGGTGCCGGAGTGTCAGCGGACGCGGTTGAGATTCGCGCCGGTGACTCGACGGGGACGATCACAATTCGTCTTGATGACTCTGCCACCGCGTTGGGCGACGCGGAAGCGACACTGCGAGGAACCGGACGACTCCCGGACGGCACGGTTGTCGTCAGCGAGGCAGTTGTTCGGCTCATTCCGTCAAACTGACTGTCACTGCGCCGTAGAGCACGACAGCTATCTTTGGACCGTTTGCCGTTGGGTCAGCGCCAGTCGGCACGCGAGATTCTACGCTGTCGAAAGTCCGCCACGGTTGTTCCCCGATCAACTGGTCGGGATGGAGTCCGATGCTCTGACTGTGGAAGCTTCGGACGGTCCCGGTCACCAGGACTCTGCGATAGGATTCCGCCGATACCGGAAACGTCCTATCAGGAGACTCACATGATGTCCCGCTCAAGAACCTGCGATCAGTTCATAGCCGTTGTCGTGTTGCTTCTAGCGACTCCACTGCTCACCCGCGCTGCGGACGAGATTCTGCCAGGCACTCGGCCACTGACGATCGAAGAACCTCTGGACGAGGTCATGGTCGACGGCATCGATCGCTTCTGCCTGCGAGAACTGGCGGCTTCTCCCGAGCGTCGCGCGGGAAAGTGGACGCGAGACTTCGACAGCATCGAGGCGTACGGGAAAAGTATTGCTCCCAACCGTGAGCGTTTTCGCGAGTTCATTGGGGCGGTCGATGAGCGACTGACGTCTGCACATCCGAAA
>CAYSJO010000672.1:0-5638 GCA_964431285.1 uncultured Planctomycetaceae bacterium | reverse complement strand
CGACTGATCGATCTGGCTCGGTCGCTCGCCAGCATTGAGGCAGACACCGGCAAGAGGATTCGCCTGGCGATCGAACCCGAGCCGTTCTGTATCATCGAGACAACTCCCGAAACGCTGCACTTCTTCGATCGTCTGAGGGAGCGGGCAGCGGACTGCAACTCGCTGGATGTTGTGATGGAGTATCTCGGCGTCTGCTACGACGTTTGTCACCAGGCGGTCGAATTTGAGGACATTGCCAACTCCATTCGTGAACTGTCTGCCGCATCGATACGCATCAACAAGCTGCATATCAGCAGCGCGATTCGCGTTGAACAACCCGGCGAAAACGAAGACGCGCGAAAGGCACTGGCTCGCTACGTTGAGCCGCGATACCTGCATCAAACCATGGCGCGATTGCCAGACGGGTCAATTGGCCGGGTGGTCGACCTGACCGAAGAAATCGCACTCAATCCGGACAGTGCCATAGGTGCGGCAGACGAATGGCGCGTGCATTTTCATGTGCCAGTCAACGCAGAATCACTGGGACCACTCGGGACAACACGCGATGACCTGGAGATCGCACTCGCACAGATTCCAGCACTTGATTACGCCCCGCATTTGGAAATTGAGACTAACACTTGGGAAGTCCTGACGGATGGTGGTCGGACAGGACAGGTCGACGGCTTGACCGCGGAAGTAAACGCCACACGCGAGCTGATCGCCGAATCGTGAACGGCCGCTGGCCTTACTTGCGAACGTCGCCACGGTTGCCCTGCACGAGTGATGCATCCGGTTGAACCTGGCTCCAGTCCGGCCAGATGTCGGCCGATGGTGATAGGGCGTCGCGATTCTCGGTGAACTTCTTTTCGAGAGCCGCTCTGCGCTTGCCGCTTGCACAGCGGACCCAGTCCATCAACAGGATCTCGCGTTCCTGCAATGTTAGCTGCCAGTCCACTTGAAGCTGCCGCATTCGCCATACCAGGTGATGCAGACACACGGCTACGGCCACCGAGATATTGAAACTCTCGGAGAATCCGAACATCGGAATCCGCATGACATGATCGGCCATCCGGCGGACGGTGTCTGATGCACCATTCTTCTCGTTGCCGAACACCAGCGCCGTCGGCTGACGAATGTCGTATGTCTCAAGGTCGCAATCGGAGCCGTGTGGACTCGTCATCACGATCGTATGCCCGGTTTCACGCAGGGCATTCAAACAGTCCGCGGTGGCATCATCCCGGTCGCTGTGGCGATGCACCGTCAGCCACTGCGACGCTCCCAGGGCGACGTTACGGTTTTCCGTGAATGTGTTGCGGTTTTCGATGACATGCACGTCCTGGACGCCGAAGCAATCACAACTCCGCAGACAGGCACTCGCGTTGTGTGTCTGATAGATGTCTTCAATGACAACACTCATGTGCCGCGTTCGATTGAGCAGCAATCGCGGCAGCAATTCGCGCTTGTGGTCAGACAGGAAGCTCGCGAGATATGCACGCTGCTCGTAATCGACTTCAGCTGAGGACATGGCGCTACCGGGAGAACCCCTCACTTCGAACCCGCGGCCGATGTCTGCTTCGCAAGCCGGTGTACCGTTGAGACGATCTTGTCCTCAAGTCCCGCTTTCCACTTCGATGGCCGCTGGTAGACGATCATTGACGTGTCGCCTTCGTAGCCACCCTCTGCCAGCACGCGCTCGGACGGTATGTAGGCCATGACGTCGTTTGCGTATCCCGTGACCCAGGTCCGGTTCTGACCGAGTTCGTGTTTGAGGCGAATCTGATAATCGACGACCAGTTCTCCACCGAGTGCCACCCACGTCAGTCCCCCGCCAATCTGCCAGACCTGAATCGGATACGGATACGTTTCCGGCAGGCCGCCATCACGATCCCATTCTTCAAGCAGCAGCTTCGCTCTCGCTCGCTTGTAGCGACTTGAGTTTTTCAGGTCGGCTTCCAGCGTTTCCCGCGAAGGCAGCTTGTTGAATGTCAGATCGACTTCTGCGAACGCTGTCCGCAGCGAACCCGAGACGGTCTGCATCGGTCGGTCAATGACCTGATCGACGGCCGTGGCCAGCATGCGGCCGTATTTCTCGGCCAGCTCGAGACGACGGCGAGGCAACGGGTTCTGGTCCGCTCCACCGCCAGTAAAGAACATCGCAATGGCACCCGGATGCCGGTCTTCCAGATAGAGCTGAGCGAGCCCCGAGTAATCACCGAACCAGTTGTAAAAACTCATGGTTGTGTTGTGGCACGCATAGCCAAACACGAGCCCCCGCAACTGCGATCCGTCTTCGGATTCGACCCGTAACACAGGGACCTGGTGGTCGTACGGACCAACACCCTTGGGCGATCGCCGATTCACGGCGAACGTCGTCCGTCCACTGCCCGTCGAAAGCCGTGCGGGCTTCAGGTCGGCCACGGCTGCCCCGACGACCTCAATCATTTTTTTATTCAACCACTGCTGATAGTCGCGGACCTGATGCCAGTCAGACTCGTTCATGTCGAGCATATAGCTGAGCTTATGGTCGAGCGCCGGTCCGCAATGTGTATGCGAGCAGGCGATCATGACGCTGCGGCGAGGGATGCCGAACCTGGCTTCGATGATCGGCGAAATGGCTTTCACCATCTTGATCGGTACGCCCACAAGGTCTGTCGCGACAAAGACGGCGGTTTCACCATTCGCATCGCGCAGAGCAGTGGCCCGGGCATACAGATCATGGATCTTTCCCTCGGCTGCGTGATCGCGCCCGCCGTAGCCGGAAAGAAACATCGGTTCCTGCGGAGTGATCACGACACGGGCCACGCCAGCCTGCCACGATGTGTCAGACGCGACGGCTGAGTGGCAAATGCTCGACACGAACGACAGGACGATTGCCAGAATGAGAGGTGTTCGACTCATGAAAGCGTTCTCCGCGACGAGATGCGTACCGGGGACGCGCGAGATTACAGCACACCTGACGGGTTTGCATCTGTGACCGAACCGGATGGACTTTCGGGGTGTCTGGCAGCCGCGACGGCAGACGTGGAAAGCTGCCGAGCATCGCTGGACACGATTCGGGCAACTCGACAGAATCCCGCTCCGCTGCGGGCGTATAGCTCAGTTGGTTAGAGCGCAGCTCTGATAAAGCTGAGGTCCCAGGTTCGAGTCCCGGTACGCCCAATAGCGTCGAGCAGGGAGCAGGGAAAAGAGAACAGTGTGTTTTGGCTGTTTTCTGCTCCCTGTTCCCTGCTCTGTTTTCCCGGGGACGTAGCTCAATCGGGAGAGCGCCGGCTTTGCAAGCCGGAGGTTGCCGGTTCGAGCCCGGTCGTCTCCAATCCTCGATGGTCGGTGTCTCTTAACCAGCCGGACTCGAAGAATGTGGGAAATGGTTCCCGTCTGACTCGAATCTTCAAAAATCGCATTCTGGCTTCTTGACCATCAACCGACCGAGAGATAACATTCCGCTCCGCCATTTGAAATGTAGATGGTGAGTAGTCATAAGTCTTTTCCAAGCAAGAGCTTACACTCAATCTTGGTCATTCTTTCTTGCGGCTGATCTTTGACAATCTGGCAGTATGCTGAGTGGCATCTCAAAGTTCCCACGAGCGTAATGATTTAATCGTTACATTTGTGATGATCTTTCACTCGGAAAACAGGAAGTGTCCAGTCGCCAACGTGGAGACTGGATGGTTCTGAGTCCTGAGTGAGGGTGGTCAAGCGAATAAGGGCACACAGAGGATGTCTTGGCGCTGGAAGTTGGGGCGTGGAAGGCTGCGATAAGCCTGGGGTAGCTGTCAAACGAGCATTGATCCCGGGATTCCCCGTTAACCCGGTGAACTGAAACATCTCAGTAACCGGAGGAAAGGAAAGTAATAACGACTCCCTTAGTAGCGGCGAGCGAAACGGGATCAGCCCGTCGATCTCAGAACGTTAGAAGAATCCGATGGAAAGCGGAGCCAAAGAGGGTGACAGCCCCGTATTTGAAGGCAAAGGATGATCGACCTTGCGAGTAGGGCCAGTCACGTGAAACCTGGTCTGAAGTTGGGAGGCCCACCTCCCAAGGCTAAGTACTCTCCAGCGACCGATAGTGAATTTAGTAGCGCGAGCGAACGATGAAAAGAACCCCCACAAGGGGAGTCAAAAGAACCTGAAACTGTGTGCTTACAAGCGGTCAGAGCACCTTATGTGTGTGATGGCGTGCCTTTTGCATAATGACCCGGCGAGTTACCGTCGACGGCAGGTTAAGGCCTTCAGGGCTGGAGCCAGAGGGAAACCAAGTCTTAACAGGGCGAAAGTCGGCGGCGGTAGACGCGAAACCTGGTGATCTACCCATGGGCAGGTTGAAGCGCTGGTAAGACGGCGTGGAGGACCGAACCCACTTGTGTTGAAAAATGAGGGGATGACCTGTGGGGAGGAGTAAAAGTCTAATCAAACCAGGAGATAGCTCGTTCTCTTCGAAATAGCTTTAGGGCTAGCCTCGAGCCACTATGCATTGGGGGTAGAGACACTGATTTCGACTGGGGCGGTCCAACCGTACCCACCGTGACCAAACTCCGAATACCAATGTAATTATCTCGGGAGTCAGTCGGCGGGGGATAAGCTCCGTCGTCGAGAGGGAAACAACCCAGATCGCCTGCTAAGGTCCCAGAACTGCACTCAGTCACAAAGGATGTCTGGATACACTGACAGCCGGGATGTTGGCTTAGAAGCAGCCATCATTTAAAAAGTGCGTAATAGCTTACCGGTCGAGTATTCTTGCACCAATAATGAACGGGAGTAAGTGCAGTGCCGAAGCAGCGGACGCCTTCGGGCGTGGTAGAAGAGCGTTCCACACGAGATACAAGCCGTACCGGAAGGAGCGGTGTAGGCGTGTGGAAGTGATTATGCCGGGATGAGTAACGATAATGCAGGTGAGAATCCTGCACGCCGTAAGCCTAAGGTTTCCTGGGGAAGGTAAATCCGCCCAGGGTTAGCCGGTTCCTTAGTCAAGGCCGAAAGGCGTAGACGATGGTAAGGGGGTTAATATTCCTCCGCCACCTCTGCCCTTGTCCGATGGAGGGACGTTGAGTAAATCGTGATCGGGCCGTCGGAAGTGCCCGTAGGGAAGTCCAAACCAGGGGATGTTAAATGCACCCCGTACGGTGAGGGCTTAACTCGAGTCCTTAGATGACGAAGTCATGTGATGCTCAACCAAGAAAAGCTCCTAGGTGGGTATGTGACCGTACTAAAACTGACACAGGTAGGCGAGGCGCGTAGCCTCAGGCGCTCGGGAGAATGCTGTTTAAGGAACTCTGCAAAATGGCCCCGTAACTTCGGGATAAGGGGTGCCTCTGAAGGTTCACGCTTTCGGAGGCCACAGTAAATCGGCTTCATCGACTGTTTATTAAAAACACAGGACTCTGCGAACTCGCAAGAGGATGTATAGAGGCTGACGCCTGCTCGGTGCCGGTCAGTTAAGGAAGCGGGTTAGTTCCTTCGGGAATGAAGCTCTCGACCGAAGCTCCGGTAAACGGCGGCCGTAACTATGACGGTCCTAAGGTAGCGAAATTCCTTGTCGGGTAAGTTCCGACCTGCATGAATGGCGTAACGAGTGAAGCACTGTCTCATACAGCAACCCGGTGAAATTGTAGTCGTGGTGAAGATGCCACGTACCCGCAGCTAGACGGAAAGACCCCATGAA
>CAYSJO010000671.1:0-27538 GCA_964431285.1 uncultured Planctomycetaceae bacterium | reverse complement strand
CAGGCGAGACTCGAACAGAAGATGGTCTATCAACCAGTCAAGTATCCCGACAGGAACTGGGACCTCGCGGGGCGTGAGTTCCTGGACGCCTGGTTTACAGCCGAGGACGGAACGCAGTTACATGGCTGGTATTCACCGCATCCGAATCCGAGAGCTGTGGCTCTCTTCTGCCATGGTAACGCCGGAAATCTGACACATCGTTTGCGAACACTGCGAATCCTCCGAGATCGCCACGACCTGGCAGTTCTCATTTTTGATTATCGAGGCTATGGCCGCAGTGAGGGGAGTCCGTCCGAGATCGGACTGATCCAGGATGCAAAGGCCGCGTGCCAATGGCTTTCAAACCACACCAACATTGAAGAGACGGACATCACCCTTCTGGGACGCTCGCTGGGTGGCGGCGTTGCCGTCCAGCTCGCTGCCGACGACGGAGCTCGTGGATTGGTCCTGGCCAGCACGTTCACATCGCTTCCCGATGTCGGTGCTGAACATGCTCCGCTACTCGTACCCAAACTCGTCATGCGAAACCGGTTCAATTCCATCAACCGCATTCCGGAATACGATGGCCCATTCTTAATGAGCCACGGTGATGCCGATGAGTTGATCCCAGTCGAGCAGGGACGTCAGCTGTTCGAGGCGGCACCTGGCCCCAAACGATTCATCCGTATCCCCGATGCCGGGCACAATGACCCTCAGCCGGAATCGTATCGTGAGGCATTCGATCAGTTTCTGACTGAACTGCCACCATGGTCTCGCCCACTGCCGATGTGATGCGCGGATTCCTTTATTGGACAGATTCTTCTGCGATCTGTTCGTAACGAGCGATGGCGCGGTTGTAGGCAGCGCGTGCGGCGGGGCGTTCGGGTTTGGAGATCCGCTCGTGTCGGTTCTTCCACAACAGGTGAATCGTCTCGATGCACCAGCGGGCGCTGTTGCGCGAGGCACGGATTCGTTTGTTATCGATCAGCACATTGACCGGGTTCGTGTGTAACTGAGGAAAGTGCCGCAATGCGATCCAACTGGAGTGGTCGACTTGTGCTTCGAATTTGATCTCATGCATTTGACCGTCGGCAGGAACTTCCACCATCGAGACGGCCTGGCCGTTGACGATCAGATCGACTTTACGACGCCCACCTCTGATGTACTGCATTGAACGGGGAGCATGCAGGTTGATCGTGTCACCCAGCATGCGTCGCCCGATTGAAGGCATGATGTTGCCATAAGCCACGCCGACTGGTGTCTGAGGAGCGAACGCGACCGTTGCCTTCACGTTAACACTGCCCGGCTTGTCCAACTTCACATTGTCAAAACCCGGCGACTGCCCGTTGACTTCGAATCGCGTCGCATGAGCGAATCCGTCCGACACATACGACCGCCCCGCCGCAATCCCGTTACACCAGTCCGTGTAATCGACCTGGTCAACCTTGCCCAGTTGCACGTAGACACGCCCTTGACCCACGCGCCGGCTGCTCATGCAGGGAAAGTCGGTTTCGCCGCTCAGCTTTAGTGGAAATCCGCAGTTCATCAGATGGTACCAGGTGTTCCATTCAGGAATCCGTGCCGTGTCCATTGCACTAATAAAGTCACAGACACCTTCGGCCGTGCTGACACAGATCTCCATTGCTCCACCGGCGCCCATTGACGGCACGGCCAGATTCGGCAACTGATCCGCCGCGCGTCCCGCACTGATCGTCAACTCACGCGAGGTCAGGAATCCGTCACGATCTTCGTCGATCGTTTCAAACGGCTCAGGCAGCAGGGCTTTGGCGACTTCGTCTTTATCGCCGGACTCACTTTCGTCTGCATCGAAGGCGAGGATCCGTTTGGCTTCGAGCGGTGGAATCACATGCATAGCTGAATGCGGATATCCGGTGACTCCACCCTGCTCCTTGCACCAGCGAAGAACGGGAACAGTCCACGTTGGCCAGCCCTTCTCCTTACTGCCGTTCGAACCGGGATACTCCTGATCTTTCAGATTGAGCAGACTCACATGCCCCAGAGCGGCCGACCCGAATCCGCTGACTTCGATGTCGTACTTGAGCACGGTGAATGGATCGCTGACTTTGTCTGCTGTGGGACTGAAGTAGTTACGCTGGAAATCGAAGCAAGGGCCCCAGGTGAGTATGCAGCCGACGTTAAGCCCCTCACCCTTAACCTGTAGATACATGTCTTCGGGAGTCACGCCCTGAGTCGGCATCTCGTAGTGGGAACAGCCGGCACCATGAATGTGGTGATCTCCACCGTAGAAACCGTGGTCCGCGGGGTTGATCCAACGGGCAAGTTTGAGTGGCAGTGTGACGTCCGTACTTGCCGCATCCGTTTCCTTCACGGCGAACTGTTTGTTGAGTACGTGATACTCAGGTCCACGCGAGAACTCGACCTGAAACTCGCCAGGCGGCAGCAGTACGACATCACCGTCGTTTCGGTAGATTTGCGGCTGAAAGAAAAAGTCCGGAGCCAGCCGTTTGGCCTGTGATGGATAGATGCGGCCGAAACGATCACGAATCGTGAGTCGGGCGACTGTCGGCTGACCATTCTGATCCTGAACGGCAACCTTCACCGGCACAGCGGGCTGCACATCAAACAGAACGGGTGCTTCGCCACGGAATCCGATATCCTGCGTGCCCGATCCGACGTCGAACTTGATCGTCGCTTCTCGCTTTCCGGATTCGCTTGAGTAGATCAGAGCGATGGCATACTCGACTCGCAGTCCGCTTAGCTTCGGGGTCATTGGTGGTCGCTGAAACATTTCGACCGACAGAAACGTGTCCGTGCGTTCGTCGGCGTTTTCTTCGTCCTTAAGCTCCGTCTGTGCCTGCCGCTTCAGGATGGCCAACGCAGTCCCCGAATACACATTGCCGGCCTGCGGGCTGGCGATTCGCAACTGGCTGGTCACCGTGCTGTCATTAATGACTTTGACCAGATGCGGCGTGAAGCCACCCTGCTGCAGTCTTGCCTTTGCCGGGCCCCGCTGGACCTTCACCCGAACTTCCGAGTTCAACGAGACGACGAACAGCACATGCGGATCAAGGAGCTGCTGAATCTCGACGGCGTTCCGCGACTTCTGTGCTGCGTCGAGTTTCGTGATCAGATCGGACGGCAGCGGTGATCCGAGAAATGTCAGTGCCTCAGTAACGCGACGAGTGCTGGCTGCCAGAGGTTGCCCTTCAACCTGTCGGACCACTTCGACATCGGATGCGTAAACAACCAGTGTCGAACAAAGGGAAGCGACAACCGCGAGAAGACACATCCTGATCATGTTGCTGGTCGTCATAGTCGGGCTCCGATTGCGTCTGCGGGGTGTGTCCATGCAGTGCTTACCTGCAATTTGTGGAAATGATGCAGCAGAATCAGGCCGGCGCCGAGTCCACGGGCTGGATTGAACGGCGGTCTCTCGACAGAATCAGTCAGTCGTTCGCGGACATGCCCTCAAGCGGCGAACAAACCTGTTCAAGAAACACTGGCTCGGAGATATCACGATGAAGCGTTGCGTTTTGTGTCTGGCCGTTCTTGCCCTGTTCGCCGGTTCTTTGCTGCGTACTGACGGTGCCGCTCCGGCAGACGTCAGCAAAGTACTGTCGGTCGATGATCTGGCTGCGGAAGCCAAAGACACCGCGAAGAAGCTGGGAAATGCCGTCAGCAGCCAGGAGAGCTTCGATCGTGCGATCGAACAGAAAACGATTGCCCGGGGTGGCGGTGTGATCGCGTGCCTCGCTCAGGCAATCGCCGAGCACAAGGGTGGCAAGGAAACCGGTATCGCGGCGGCGGCATTACGCGATGCGGCTCTTGGATTGCGGGGGACAAAGAAACTGGACGACGCGAAGAGTGCGCTGGCGAAGGTCAACGCAGCCCTGGAAGGCAAAGGCGACAAAGCCGAAGCCGAGTTCGCCTGGAACAAGCTCATCAACATGCATCGCATGATGGAAGAGATCGAAGTCCGACAGGGAAGCCTCCGACGAACGCTGAGCCGACCGCGGCGGTTGCCGCGCTCCAGCGGCGATGCAACTGTTGTCGCCGTGCTGTCGCTGGCGATGGAAGCCGACACGCACGAAGTCAAGAACAAGGACGACCTGCCGAAATGGGCCGACTGGTCGAAGAAGTACCGTGTAGCCATGAGCGAGCTGGCCGCCGCCATGAAAGCCGACGAGGCTGAAAAGGCCCAACACATCTTCAAAGCGTCCGTCGAACACTGCGATGCCTGCCATGAGAAATTTCGCGACTGAGCGAAGTGCAGATTCAGGACTGCAGGCCGAAGGTATGGGAAAGAGGTCTGCCCGCGAGTTGCGAGCGATGACGTCCCGCCTGAAGAAGGTCGAGAAGCGACTGGGCGAGTTCGCGCAGTGGGCTCCGTTGCGGGAACGCGTGGCCCGGGCCGTGCTGGCCACGATGCCGGGTGTTCTGCTGCTGGTGATCGACGCCGTGCTGCGGGACGGCCGCGCGTGACCGACGATCGGCTCCGACGAAGGCCCCCTGCTCCCCGAGAACCTTTCACAAGAACAAACAATTCACTTGACTACGTCCTTCCCATAGACGGATCAAGTGAAGCGCAGTTCCGGCATTCCGGATGTCATAAACCGTTCGAATCGCCGGAACAGCGCTGCGCCTGGTCCAGCCTGCCACTTGATCCTCTATTGAATAAACAGAAACTCGCGAGTGTTGAGCAGTGCCCAGATCACGTTTCCGTAGCCGGCGGCACCGGCCTTCTTCATTTCACCTTTGGCAGCAGCAGCTTCACGAGTGTTGGGCACTCGGTTCAGCATGCTTCGGAAGATGACGTCGATCTGGTCTTCCATTTCCTTCTCTTTCATCACCTCGTTGTAAATCACCGAACCACGCTCCAGCATCATGTGCGTGACCGCTCCGTTGAACATCGTTAGAAGCTGCGGCACCGTGCCGTCGGTATGGCTATCGTTGATAATGTCACGCTCACTCTGGCCAAACTGACGAATGAAGTGTCCCGCCGGCAGAGGTTGAGGCAGCTCGGAAGCACGCAGCAGCTCCTGTCCTTTGTAGAGCCGCTTGTTTCGAGCCGTCCGCTGTGCTTTCTCGTAATCGGCGAGTTGCTTTGCCTTCTGCAACACCTGTTGAGCCGACGTGCTGTTATTGATGTTGATAATGGACGTGTATTTTTCGTCGGATGGTCGGAGAACTCCGTCGGGATTGGTCAATGTGAGTGTCAGCAGTGAATCCCACACCTGCTCGGCCGTCATGCGACGCAGGATTGGCCCCGGAAACAGATACGGCCTCTTTGGATCAGAATCTTCGTAACTGACACGTCTCTGATACGTGTTCGAGTAGTAGATGATCCGCTGGAATTCCTTGAGGTCGAATCGCAACCGTTTCAGCTCACTCGTCAGGAAGTCGAGCAGTCCCGGATTGGACGCCTTCGTTTCGTCCATGTGATCATCAACCGGCTCGATGAGACCAATTCCCATTGCTTTCTTCCACAACCGATTGGCCATCGTCATGGCAAAGCGGTCGTTGTCGTAACTGGTGACCCAGTCCGCGAAGACTTTGCGTCGATCAGTGCCTGCGACGGTGGTGGGAGATTCCGTGAACAGGAATGCCGTCTTTACCAGCTCACCAGGTTTCGCATCGTCATAACCATAGTCGGATGGAAACTTCAGTTGCCTGCGTGTGTTGTCGAAGACACCCGGGCGATTCATGCGGATGATGCTTCGCCCTTTGCGGGCTTCCGTTGAGTTGCTGCCACCAGGGGCCGCTTTGTCGAGGGCCATGTTGTTGACGGATGGTCCCATCTTGCCGTACAGCCTGTACTGAGTCCCGGCCGTGAAGGCGGCAAGCTGATAGAACTCTTTTTGCGTCCAGCGATCAAACGGATGGTCGTGGCACTGGGCGCAACCTATTCGCGTCCCCATGAAGACTCGGACAGCGTTATTGAGGTTGTCCAGTGGCATACCGGGATCACGAAGCACAAAACCAACCGCCGGGTTTTCCCACGACTTACCCTCTGCCGTCAGCATGTCGTTAACCATCTTGTCCCACGGCGTGTTGTCGCGCAGGTTCTGCTTGATCCAGTCACCCCACGGACGCAGGTACGTGTTGTTGTCCGCCTTGTCGACGATCCGCAGGAAGTCTCCCATCCAGTTATACATCTGGCTGGCGTAGCCGGGACGGCTGAGCAATGTGTCGACGAGCATATGTCGTTTTGCACTCGACCTCGATCGGGCATACAGCTCTGCCTGACGAGCCGTCGGAATCGTCCCGTTTGCATCGAGATAAATGCGTCGGACGAACTGATAGTCGAGCGACAGTTCATGGGGGCTCTGGCTGGCCTTTCGCAGTCCAGCTTCGACCAGTGCATCCAGCCGTTCGGCGGAACGAATCGCCGTGTCGCGAAAACGTTCGTTGACGGGTTTGATCTCCACCGGTGTCCGTGTGAGTTGCGGCAGACGCGTCGGCGGCGGCTTCGGTGCGGCCTTATTTTTCTTCGGTGCCGCTTTCTTTCGTGCCTGAGCAGCCACCGGCGATACAGCAAAGACACCAGCACAAAGGACACAGGCAACAGCAACGACTACGGCTGAATATCGCGACACCGCTTCAAGCTCCATCGAGAGTCGAGGGTTGATCTCCTATCAGTTTACTGAGATCGGCGCGTGTTTCACGTCGCCTGGCCGGTAAATCTGCCGGCATCAACAGACACTGATTTGTTGTGGGGATCAGTCCGTGAGCTTCACGATCACGGTTTCGTCGTAGTCCAGAGCCGGAGACTCGAACATGGTCGAGCGATTGACGAAGTGCATGGCGACGGCACGTCGCGGACGGTCGCTTAAATTCGCGGATGACTGATGCAACGTGTTTCCGTGATGGAACGACACACCGCCACTGGACACAGGCGCTGCTGTCATCTCGAAGCCAGAGGCGATCTCGGGAGGGACCTGCAGATTAAACGGTTCTCCATCCGGGGCTTCGTGTGGAAAGACGGACGTGGCATTCGATCCGTCAACAAAGTGCAGGCACCCGTTTTCAGTCGTCGCATCGTCGAGGGCGATCCAAATCGTGACGACTCCATCAGGATCACTGGGACCGAAATAGAAATTGTCCTGGTGAACGGGCTTGGGCCCACTTCCTCCCGGCGGCTTCAGGAACACCTGACTGAACCAGACCCGCAAGCCGGGACCGATCAGCTGTTCGACTGCCGCAAGTAAGTGGGGTTCCGATGCGAGGCGACGAAACACCGGTCGCTCGTAAACGGGGTTATCGAGCTTGCGGAGTAGAGGGGCACCGCTGGTTCCATACTCAAGAAACCAGTTCTCCTGCTGTGGATCGAGATTCGAAAGAAACTCGTTGCTCCACTGGTCAATATCAGCCCGAACGGCGTTGATCACAGTCTCAGGAAAAAAACTTGGAACGGTCAGGTGACCAGCACGACGGTATGTGTCGAGCTGATCTGCCGACAACGGGGACTGCATCGATCATTTCGCCCTGGCAGTGTTGGTTCTTTCGCGAATCTCCAACGCATTGAGAACGGCTCTCGCTTTGGCGGTTTCTGTTCCTTTTGAAATGAGCCGCAGTGTGAGATTCCGATCAACGTCAATGCCCGCCACAGCGCGGACCTGAGCCTGCGGCTGTGTATCGGCAGCCCGTGCCAGCTCCAGGTCGCTCAGCACGACGCGCCCGTTGATCTCAACATCAAACTTCGCAGTGCCTTCGCGAATCTGCGCGAAGTGCAGTGTTAGCTCGTACGTTGCCGGACGATCGTCGGCACCACGGAGTGGCACCGTCAGCTCACTCAGACCGCTGGCCCACGATGTGTACAACCACGGTGTTTTAGTTCCGTCAACCGGCTGAGTCGCTGCACTTACGCTGGTGAAGCCACCTTTGTCGAACTTCGGCTGCAGATCGAAAGCCAGGTCGAGACTGGTGACTTTCTTCGGATTCGGACGTGGATAAGCCAGCCAGACCGTTCCGGCCGAATCCCGGCGGTCACCGGGGGCTCCCAGATTCAAGGCCATGTGACGCACGGGCAGTTGCGCACCCGTTGCACTGACGAGCGTCCATGGACGGCGTGCCGCCCGCGGCTCCAGCACGATTGTCGATGCGATCGAGAACTGGCAGACGCAGCCAGCGCTGGCTTCGGGAATCATCACCAGACCGTTCGCGGGGATCGCATTGATCCAGCAGCCCAGACGGTGCCCGGCGAAGTGACGTGTGCCTTCGTCGTTTTCCAGGTTGTAAAAGCCCGTGTAGCCGGAACGGAACATCAGCATCTTGTCGCTGCCAGTCAGCATCCCGCAGTGATGGCCAGGGCGAATCATGCTCCACGGAACATCCTGACCGGTCAGTGGATGCGATTTCATGATCTGCTTGCCGGAATCCAGTTCGAACGCCCATGGTTCGGCAATGACACGATTGCCCACAATGATTGGCCGGTGCCGATAATTCGCGTCCATCTTCCATTTGTTGTAACCAGTCTTCGCATCCAGCGCGACGAGCCGTCGGCGCTTGAAGTCGCCGGCAATGAACTGTTTCCAGTAGTGACCATTGGCGTTCGCTCCGCAGAGGATCAGGACTCCGTTCTGGTGCATCAGTGTAAGCTTGCCGCCACCGATACCGATCTCGCTGCAGTCGGTCACGTCGACTCCCACGGCCCAGTTTCGCTGACCAGTACGTCCATTGAGTGACACGGCCGTGCGTGCATCCTGCTTCTTCATGCGGTCTTCAGCGATCTCGCGGGCTTCACCGGTCAGTTTCTCCAGTGCCGTCTTATCTTCACGGAGCAGCCGTTTCCGCTCTTCACTGGTGATCGTGCTGTCAATGAAGAAGACGTCTTCATCACTGATAGCAATCGTGCGATGCGAAATACTTCCACCTTCGTAGAACCACAGATGCTCGGCAGTTTCTGTATCGATGGCGAAGATGGCATCCGTTGCGTCGGTCACCTTACGACCACGCCGGCGCAGCCGGGCTTCCGCTTCTTCGCGGACGGTCGCCGTCCCAAACAGAATTCCGTTGTGAACTGCGACGTAGCCCCATTCGCGCGTGTCGTCGTCGTATTCCTTCGGCAGTCGATGCACAGCGACAAGTTTGCCGGTGGCCGCATCGACTTCGAAGCACTCATCTTTCAGAAAGTGAAACAGGTGGTCTTCGCTGGCTGCCAGGTTGCCTGGGTTCTGGTTCTGGAATACTCCCGTACGCAGCGCTTCGGCGTTCTCATACTTCCACAGGAACTGTCCGTTGTAAGCGTCGTAGGCGAGGATCGTTGCTTCACCCTGGACGATCAGCCGGCCGCTGACAGACAGCGGTCCGACCGCACCTTCGTGCCGATTGACCATTTCGCCGGGGCCGGGGTCGCCGTACCACAAAACTCCCAGATCACCCTGCACGCGTGAGTCTTTGATGATGGCCGTGTTGCCGACGTTTCCGTACTGATGCGACCAGTTCCCCGCACCAGGCAGTTTTCCACGAGTCAACCGGGCCTGTTTGCCAGAAACCTCGATGGTCGACTGGTCCGCCAGTCCCGCTGCCGCCAACCACGATCCTGCATCGGACACGAGTTCGCCGGCTGGATCAGCCTTGCCGGGAGACAGCCAGGTCACTCCTCCGAGCGGTTTCAGATGGCGCAGAATTTGATGCGCTTTGCCGGGCATGACTCCAGTGCGTAGATGCGAGTCAGACACGATCAGATTCGCGAAGTAATTTGAGTACGGAATCGCATCGAAGTCTGCGTTGTGAATCGTGATCCGGCTTCCGTACAGACCTGTCTTCGCCAGCAGACGCCGAGATGTGGCGGCTTTCTTTGCGTCCGGTTCAATCCCGTAGATCTTCAGGTCGGTCAGTTGAGCCAGTTCATAGGCAAGCCGACCGTCTTCGCTGCCGACAACCAGACAGAATCCTCGCGTGACCTTCGCCTCCGCGACGATCTGCTTTGCTGCCTGGCGGCACATGGCGGTGATGTCATCGTCCGGGTACGGGCTGACTCTGTCGTCGGGGTCTGTCCCGGCAAGTTCCTCGACATCGCCCGGTCCATAGCCTGCCACGTCGCCGGCAGTTGTGCTGACAATGAAGTGGCCATTGGAGACAACCAGGCCTCTCGCTGTGCCGCGAGTTTCCAGTTTCAGCACAGGCTTCCCGGTCGCCGCGTCAAAGCCGAGCACGCGATCGTCACCACCAACCAGCACGGTGTCTCCTGCCAGCAGTAATGCCGCATCATCAGTCGTCTCCGCCTGCCACACGATTCCCGTGGTCGCGACTTCGTTCATCTGTGCTCGAGCCGTTTTGATCTTCGCGCGAATCTCATCGGCTTTGTCACCCTTCGCGCTCCGCAGCGACCGTGACAGCGAGTAGATCTCCATCTCCAGCTTGTGGCGCGTTCGGCTCGCCACCGCGTATTCTTTGCGGTTCAACCTGCGGACCGAGCTTCCGGTGGCGGTGTAAGCGTCGTCACCAGAGACGATCATCTGCCGACCGTCGAACCATCCGAAACCGACATCACCGGTCTTCTGTTCCAGTGCCAGTAAATGATGGGCACCGCCAGAATAAATCTGGCCGTCTGCCAGCAAAGCCCGCGTACCACCAACGACGCCGCCCGCGGTCGAACGCCAACTGTAAGTTCGCTTGTGGAGCAAAACGCCGGTGGCTCGGTCGAATGTTGCGGGCATTGATCGACCGGAAGGAACGAACAGTTCTTCGGCACTGGCCAGCAGATATCCCTGCGGTGAAAGATCGTCGCGTCCGGCGTCGGACTCACTGATATCGTCCCGTTTCCAGATGACTTCACCCGACTCGGCATCGAGCGCAAACAGGTAAACGTCTTCGTGTGGAAAGATGCCCGCACCAAAGTAGGCGACTCCGTCGTCAACCAGGATTCCTGTACGAACGGCCCAGCGGGAGACCATTTCGTCGCGACCGAGGAACCACTCATTCAATGGGCCCGCCTGGTGACGCCAGATGACGGCGCCGGTATCCGCATTCAGGCAGTAGGCGTAACCGTCGTCAGATCCAACGTAGACTCGTCCGTCCGCAACGGTCGGAGCCAGTCGGACAGGCGCACCCGTGAAGTACGTCCAAACAGTTTCCCCGGTGGCCAGGTCCAGGCAGTAAACCTGATGGTCGGCCGTCGAACCGAAATAGACTTTGTCACCTGCAACCACCGGCTGAAACGCATCATCAAACCGGATGCGATCCTTCAGGACTTTTCCTTCGATCGTTCGGCCTTCCGCGCCAGACCACGCGCGTCGCGGCGGACTGGGTGACGAATATCGCCACTTCAGTGACGCCCCTGGAAACTTCTCGGTCGTAGCCCCAGAGCGATCGTTATTATGTCGGAAAGTGGGCCAGTCCTCGCCCACTGACCTGTCTGCTGCGAGAAACAGAACAATCAGCCCAACGCTGCAGCTCATGGCATTGCGGAAATAAGCGGTGAAGATCGAAAGATCGAGTGTCTTCATGAGTGTCGTCCCTTCAGAGGCATGTCGTTCGGACACATTGACGCGTCAGGGTTCGCTTACATGTGATGACAGAATCCTGCTCCCCAGTCCACCGACAGCTCCTCGATAGTTCGGACTGCCGGCTATGTCGCATTTGCTTCAAGCTCCCGCAAATCGTTCAGTCCGGATTTCAGGCCATCGATGCCATGCTGCAACAGCGTGCCCGTGTTGATGAAGCGATACCCCTGCTCGTAGGAGCGACGGCACTGCTCCATTGTCCCGAAGGTGATGCCCGCCGGTTTTCCCTGAGCTGCAACGCGTTTCGGAAACGAGGCCAGAAACTCCAGAAGTGTTGGATGGTTGAATTGACCGATCACGCCCAGAGAGGCCGACAGATCAGCCGGTCCGGCGAACACGACATCCACACCCTCAACAGCAGCGATTGCGTCAAGATTCTCGATGCCCTCAGGAGATTCGATCTGCACAACGATGCATGTCTCCTCATTCGCGACGGGAAGATAGTCGTCCCAGGTGACGTCCATCATTGCCGTCCACAACGGTGACACGCCGCGTGATCCGATCGGCGGATACTTCGCAAACTCAACGGCACGCTTCGCTTCGTCTGCCGTGTTGATCTGTGGAACCATGATGGTGTTTGCGCCGATGTCGAGGGCCTTCTTGATCCAACTGGAATCGAGACCGGGCACGCGCACCATCGCCGAACAACCCGCCTGCCGACAAAGAATGGGTAACCAGCGAACCTCGTACGTTCCATACGATCGATGCTCCAGGTCGATCCACAGAAAGTCGATCTCGCAGTTGATCGTCTGCTTGGCAACAACCTCAGACGTGTCCGGAGCCGCAGCTCCCCAGGCCGCTCGGCCTTCGGCAAACAACTGCTTGATCCGATTCTCAAACATCGCGAATTCCATTCGTGTTAAGTCTTGTCGAAGAGATGCACAGCTACACCGGGTCGTACTTCAGGTCTACCAGTTGAGGTGTTTCGATGCGTTTCCCGCCCGCGGCTTTGGAATCATGCAGCGCATCCAGAACGCCGGTCACCAGAAGTGTGCGTTCGACGGGGTAACTCGGCTGTCCCGTGCGGAACATCGTTTCGATGTGATTGCACAGAAAACTGAAGTGGTCGCGCTGCGGCTTCAGCAGCGCTGCATATGTGGAAACGGGTTCCGCGACACCGGACACGTCGGCGGCGAAACTGAATTCCGAGCTGAAGTCCAGACAGACAGCGCCGACGAAACCGTCTGTGTATTCGACGCGGAACACTGTCGACCGCGCAAGTCGATCGAAGTCGAAGCGCAATCGATTCGATTCCGGTACGGAACGCATGGCTGCCGGCACCAGGTGAGCCGGCCAGCGTTTGTCCTTTGCTGCCTGCAAAGTCGCTTCGCCGGAAAGTGCCTGCACGGCTTTCACTCCTGTTTCACCGCCGCGTCGTCGTTCGACGAACGACTGCAGAAACTCCAGGCAGTGGAACCCGTAGCTTTCGAAACTGGCTCGGGAAACGACCAGTGCGTTATTCAGCTCAATCCCCGCGCGAAACTCCAGCGGCGGGATGCGCCAGGCGTGCGGGACACTTGAGCCGGCCATCATCGGGAATTTCAATTCGCGGCTCTGGTCGTACATCCATTTTGCGTTCTCCCACGAATATGAAAGATGTTTGTCGTTGAAGACCGGCACGCTACGGCCGGATTTGCGGAAGACTTTGACGATCTTCTCAAACAGACGACGTCGTGGATAGAGCTTCTGGCCCTTTTTGTTCAAAGGGTAATCGCCGTGCTCACCGATCAGCAGGACTCCATCGACGGCCAGTTCGTCGCCACCCAGTGTCAGCGCCTCTGCCGGGGTCTTGTACAACGGGATACCGTACCGAGCGGCCATGCCGCGTCCGATGTCGCGGTCGGGGAACTGTTCGATATAGATGCTGTTGACTGTGCAACGCGGAAAGTGGTTCCGCCCGGCAATGCTGTAGCCCTCAATGAATTTCGTGATGATGTCGTCGGCATGAGAGTACTTCCACCACACGGTTGTGATGGCGGCGATTCGCTTTTTCTTTCCCAGTTCCAACCTGTCTGTCGGAAACACCACGTTTGGTTGTGGCAATGCCTGACTCCGACCGACATACGAACTGCCGTCGGGTTCGACTGCACGCGACTCTCCCGACAGGAAGTGGCCGGCAGTCGCCCCGGTCAGTGCGACACCTGTCCGGGCAAGAAAGTCACGCCGTGATACATCCGATGGATCGTTCTGAAACATGAAGCTCTTTCAGCGGAAGTAGGTTCCTGGTTTTACGACGTACTTGAGCAGGCGCGTTCCTGCTCCCATATAGAGTTCGCCGGGCCGTCCTTCCACGATCTGGTAGAGGCCGGAACGTGGTGGCGTTTCGAGATACTCAAGTTCGTTGGATTTGACATTGAGTCGGTACAGGTCACGGTAGGAAATCCCGTAGACATTTCCGTCATGGGCCGCGGTGATGTGCAACATTCCGACGTCTTCCGGAACGCCTGCCAGAGGTGTTCCCTGTCCGCGAATCTTCCACGTCCGCTCGACCTTGAAGTCGCGCGGGTGGAATCGCAGCAGAACCTGATTGTCAGTCGTCGCATACACACGCTGGTCGACTGCGTTGTACCGGATGGCGACCACTGCCTTCGCGCCCGGGACGACAACATCTTCGAAGACGCGTTTCGCCATCTTCGGGTCGAAAGCGAACAACGAGGCCTCGGTGGCGCGATCGCCCGAGCCGCGACCGCCATGAATGTTCGTTCCGCCGAAGATGAGGCGATCGTCTGCCGTGACACATTGAACGCTGCGTTTGACGTCGCGGAAGACGCGGGTCTTGCCTGTCTGTGGGCTGAACTGGATCAGCGATCCACCTGGATGGCCGTAGTTGGCTCGACAGGCGATGTAGACCTTTCCGTTTGGCCCGGACACATACTCGAACGGACGATTCGCCGCGTTCGGATCGTCGCCACCGAGCAGTGCGATCCGCCGTGGATTGGCACCTTCTTCTGTACCCTGACCGTCGAAGTCCGGAGTCCACGGATGGCGCGAGTCGTACTCGCCCCAGTGACCACCACCGTACGTACCGAAGTAAACGCGGTGATCAACCTGAATCGTGTTGTAGACCTCGCCTCCGCGCCAGCCTACATGGCCAAGATCAACGAGACGGTCCGTTGCTGTGTTACACCGAAACAGATGCATCCCGATGATGTTCGTGCCGTAGATCGCACCGTCGAGTCCACGATTCAGGCCGCATATCTGAGTACCTCGTTTGCCCTGGTAGCAGATGCTTCGGATCGCAACTGACCCAAGGATGAGGTCAATTGCCGCATAGCGACCTCGCGGGTGATCAACATACGCCGCCGAATGGCCATTGCGACTGAATGTCGCGTAGCCCTCAAACGGAAGCTCACAGATGCGCTTCCAGGAATTCGTTTTCAAGTCGATTCGCACCAGTAAACGACCAACCCGACCAATAACGCCTGTCGACGCGGAAGCTGTGACGAGAGTCAGACGGGAAGGCTTCGGAAGATGAATGGCCGGACTCAGGAGCGAGTCGAGAGAGACGGCGCCGACCTTCACATAGTCCAGATTGTAGATATCAAACCCGTCCGCCGTCGGATTCAGTATTCGGTCCCCAAACACCACGAAGTTCCGCGACGAGAGAGAATCGACTTTCTGGAACGTCCCGTCGGCGACGTTGATCTCGACAACATCGTCTGGTGGCATCCGATTGATCGAACCGAGCAGTTTGCCTTCCGATGTGAAGTGGAGATTCCGCAGCCAGCTGTTCTTACCCCCTTTAATCGGCGGAGGCACCATCTGACCTAGATCCGCCCAGCCGTCTTCGCCCGGCGAATAGCGGAAGAGTCTTCCCTGCTGATGCGTGCCGATGTAGACGTTGCCGTCGGGGCCGATGACACCACCAACGCATCGGTTACGAGGCGTTGATGCCAGGCCAAGCCGCTCGATCCTGCGCTTGCGGGGATCAAATCGCAGCAGCTCATTGCCCGGATGTGTCAGGCCGGAATACGTGTAGAGGTACAGCACGCCCTTGTCTGCCTCGAGAATCCCGCCCACTTCCCGGGCCGGAACGCTGTGTTCGTCGAGCACCTCGCCAGTGTTAAAGTCGAGGCCGTAAAGAACGGCTCCGTCCTGTGAGCTTTCCTGTGACCACAGGATGTCTCGCTTGAGAACGGGATCGTGAATCAGCCACGCAAATCGTTGCCACGCACCGACAACTGGCCGGCCAAGGTCACGGTATTCGCCAGCCCTCACCGCTGATTCTGCGGTAAAGAGTCCGATGAGAAGCAGCATCTGATGGGAACGAAAGGGGTGACTCATTGATGAATTCCTACGCAATCAACATCACGGCGATCCGTCGGCTTCAGCCGACGCTCGATGCCACCGGCTTCAGCTGGTGGAAAACGCGTGCTGGAACAACACCCAGCCGGCTTGAGCCGGACTTCTCGTCATGGTTTGGTCGGCTGGATGAAACATGGTCTAAAGACGGGACGGGAAGTCCGGCTGAAGCCGGCTGGAAACCAACCGTCAGATGTAACCCACCGGCTGAAGCCGGTGGCATATTTGAGAAGTCGGCTGAAGCCGACTGAGATCATGTTCCTTCCGGGAAACGTGACGGTCCGGTTTTTCAACGGCTACGTCAATCACCGACGAGCAGCTCGAACAGATCAAAGCGCCCATTGCGTTCTGACACGTAGACAAGCCGTTTTCCATCCGGGTGCCACGAAGCGTAATCGTCGCGTTCAGCATGGTCAGTCAGCCGACGAAGCTGCGACCCATCAGCATGGATCACGTAGATCTCGTAATTACCGTCACGGTTACCGGTGAAGGCGATGCGGCGGCTGTCCGGTGACCAGCTCGGTCTCATGTCCAGTCCTTCGCCCGACGTCACCAGGCGAACGTTGTCTCCGTCGCGATCCATCAGAAACAGGTCAAAGTCGCCATCCCGGCTGGACGCAAATGCGATGGTCGTTCCGTCCGGTGACCAGGCCGGCCAGTCGTTTCGACCTCCCGATCGAGCGATGGGTTCTTCTTTTTTGGTGGCAATGTTCCGGCGATAGAGCTGACCTGACAGGTTGTAAATCAACTCGCGACCATTGGGCGACAGGGCCATGTTCCACGATGTCTTGCGGCTGGTTGCGATGGCCTGCTCGCTGCCGGCCTTAAGGTCTTCAACAATCAGGCTGCAGACGTCGTTACCAGTTATGCGTTGAAAGGCCAGAGTCTTCCCATCGGCGGAAATTCCGGGTCGGAATTCAACGAGGCTCGATTTCGGATGAATTCGGCTCGACTCGTCAGTAATTAGATTAAGCCTCTTCAGCACCAGACGCGGCGACGCGTGCCGGACTGAGTAGAGAACGGCGTTGCCGCCGTCCACATAAATCGGATCGCGTTTGAGCAGTCCGTCTGATGTCAAACGCCGGTCCGGAATGTCCTCGCTGAGGACACAACTGCTCGTCAGAGCCAGCAGCAGGAACAGTGCCGTTTTCACATTCACCGCAATTCGTTTCGACAGTTCAAAGCGGTCCATCAATCGGGCGTCCGTTGGGAAGCACGCGCAACTCGGCTCGCTGTTCTGTGGTAATGCCTGCCAGTTCCAGAATAGTCGTGCCCACCATCTCCGGCGTGACTGGATCGGTCACGGGGTCATAAGCCAGTTCGTCGCTGGCTCCAACAATCCTTCCTGGCTGGACACCGCCGCCCGCCCACAAGAAACTCTGGCAGCGACTCCAGTGATCGCGTCCACCGTTGGCCGATATCTTCGGCGTGCGACCGAATTCCCCCATCGCGACGACGAGAGTCGAGTCCAGCAGGCCGCGTTCGTCCAGATCGTCAATCAGTGCCGAGGCGGCGCGGTCAAAGATGGGTCCGTGTCGGTCGGTCATGTGCTCAAAGTTGAGCCAGTGAGTGTCCCATCCGAAATCCGTTCGCGTGTCGTAGATGTTCTCGACCCACTTGCTCCAGTTGACCTGAATGTATGGGACTTCCGCTTCCACCAGGCGTCGTGCGAGGAGACAGCTTTGGCCGAACTGGGTGAATCCATAGTTGCCCCGAGTAACATCGTCTTCCTGGGTCAGATCAAACGTGCGCCGCCCCTCTTTGGATGTCAACAGTTGCCACGCACGCAGAACGTCATGTTCCCAATCCGATATGCTTCCTGAATTTGCCTGTTGGACTTGAAGATCACGCAGCAATTGCCGCCGGTCCGACAACCGCCCGAAACCCAGCCCGTCGAGCAGATCGAGTGTCGGCAGTTCGACGTCTTCGAGTTCTGTACATCGCACAGGAAACGGATAGCCCTGCATGTCGGCGATGGCCGTCGTTAATTTGCCGGGACCGATCGCAATAAACGGCGGCAACTGGCTGCGTCGCTGAAACACACGATGCACGACGGAGCCGAAGTTCGGCTGATAGTCGACATCCGCGTTGTTGCGACCACGTCCACCAGTCAGTGCGATTGAGCCGGCGATGCGATAGGCGGTGTCGTAGTTGATTTGCGAACGGACGACCGACATCCGGTCCGTGCGTGCGGCCAGACGCGGAAACAGCTCAGAGAATCGCAGTCCGGGCGACTTCGTCTGAATAGAAGCGAACGGACCGCGGGCTTCTGCTGGTGCATTGGGTTTTGGATCGAACGTATCAAGATGACTTGGGCCTCCCCACATCCAGAGCAGCACAATGGACTTTGCGCGAGCTGTTTGTGTTTCACCGAACGCAGGAGAGATTTGCCCAAGTAACGCTGGCAGGCCGGCGCACGACGTCTGCAGGAGTTCGCGACGATTCAGTCGCGACGGCGTTTCTGCACTTGGTGGAGGTAGAGTCGGTGATTGCGGCATGGGCGTTTCAAATGCTGACGTCCAGTGAGCATCCCCAACCAGTTGCCAACCCGCAATACCTGCCACGCGCGATCTGCACACCGATTGTGTCGCCTGCAGTGAACGCTCACACTTAGTAACAGGGAATCGTTTGATTCCCGAAGTGAGCCGTGACGCGTCAGCGGCCTGTTTCGGACACCGATGTCGCCCGAGGCCCGGTGCCTTACGGCCCGCGGCTCACATGGGAGTTCGGGAATCAAATGATTCCCACTTTCTTAGAGCCGTCTGATGCGGACTGTCGTCACAACTCTGTATTTGTACTCATTCATGCACGTTGCTCACGTCATTACCCGGTTGATCATCGGCGGCGCTCAGGAGAACACGGTCTTTACGTGTGAAGACCAGCATCGCGAATTCGGAGACGAAGTCACTCTCATCACCGGGCCGGCGCTCGGTCCAGAGGGCAGTCTCACCGAACGTGCCCGGGCAGCCGGATTCCGTGTCGTCGAGATCTCCGAGATGCGGCGCAGTCTGCATCCGTGGCGCGACTGGTCCAGCTATCGCAGCATCATTCGGACGTTGAAGGACCTGCGGCCCGACATCGTGCATACTCACAGTTCGAAGGCCGGCATCCTTGGTCGAGCGGCCGCCGCGAAGCTGCACATTCCGGCGGTCCACACAATTCATGGCGCCTCATTTCACCGTGGACAACACCCGGTGGCATTTCGTACCTATCAAATGCTCGAACGGCACGCGGCCGGCTGGTGTGATGCATTCATCTCGGTGTGTGATTCGCTGACGGAACAGTACGTGTGCGCCGGAGTCGCGCCGCGTGACCGATTCACGACCGCGTACAGTGGGATGGACGTCGAACCATTTCTGAATCCACCTCGCCCCCGCGCGGAAATCCGCCAGGAACTGGGACTGACAGATGACCATGTCGCGGTTGGCAAAGTAGCTCGACTGTTTCATTTGAAGGGCCACAAATACTTGATCGAAGCAGCGCGGTCGATTGTCGACCAGAATCCAAACGTCCGGTTCGTGCTGATTGGTGACGGGATCCTGCGGCAGCAGTTTGAGCGGCAGATCGAGCAGACAGGACTGTCCGGCCATTTCATTTTCACGGGCCTGGTACCACCGACGCGCATCCCGGAACTCATCAACGCCTGCGACATCGTGGCTCACACCAGCGAATGGGAGGGCCTGGCCCGCGTACTTCCCCAGGGCCTGATCGCCGGCAAGCCAGTCGTTTCCTATGACGTCGACGGCGCCCGTGAGGTTGTGATCCCCGACGAAACGGGTTTCCTGCTGCCGATCGAAACGATCCCCGAATTGGCGGATGCCATCGTCCAGCTTGCGGATTCCCCGAAACTTCGTGCCCGACTGGGGAACACCGGAAGGGACAGGTTTACCGATGTGTTTCGGCATCAGACCATGACGGCTCAGATTCGCGACGTGTATAAGCGCGTGCTCGCGAGTCGACCTGAATGAGGCGCCATCGGCCCGTTAATCGCCCCAGCGGCCGGGATTGATTCCAGGGGCTTCGGTTCGCATACCTTCCGGCTTGTGGGGCTGGACCCATTCAAAGCCGGTCGTGTTGAGGCTTTGCAGGAACGGTTTTGCGACTTCGGGAGCGGCTGCTACGAGTGCGGGGTCCCATTCGTCGACCGGTTGAATTGGACCTGACCACGCGGGTCGGTAACCGAGCTGCACGAGTTCTCGGGACTTCGAGTCCGCGTTCGGATGGCTGCCGTGAATCGTGAGTGATGGAATTACCACCGCCGTTCCCGCCGGGGCGACCAGCGTGATCTCCTCCGGGTGCGACTTGTAGCGCACGTACGGACTGGCGTCGGCATGAAATGAGATGTGTGATCGCGGGATCAACCGAAACGGAGCGCGATCGACAGTCAGTTCATCCAGATAATACAGCACTCGTAACAACCGCAGACACGAACCTTCGTAGCCGAACAGGTCAGAGCCGTGCGGTTGTCCGTCCGTGTGCATCGAGATTCCCGGACAGGCGGGGAGCGAACGCTGAAAGAAGCCTCTAGTAAAGACAATGTCCGGTCCCATCAGATCGGTTAGAAACTCGACCATGGGCGGATAGGCGATCAGTTCGGCGACTGCCGGACTGGACCATTGCGGCTGCGTGACAGCGCGCGTCTGCTGAGTGCTGTAGGATGTATGTGCCATCTCGACTTCGGCCAGTTCGCTCTTGATCCGAGAGATCCAGTCAGGCGTCAGGATTCCTGGGAAGACGACATACCCTTCGACCTCGAGATACCGAATCTGCTCGGCTCGCGACATTGACGAGAAATCGGTCTCGTCAATGCGCATGAAGTCAGATTCACTCTCTGGAGCTGTTGGGGGCGGCTGGAGTTCGGTCACGAATGTAGTCCTGGAATTGTTCGACGAAGCCGTGGTGTCGACACATTCAAAGTGAAACGCAGAACATTGTAATGCGATCTGGTGAGGATGGCATCGGGAGGCCACGTCCGCATCAGCCGCAGGGGCGATTCGCATGACGGGACGGATTTGTCTGGAACCGTCGTCAGAATGGCGCCGGACTGTCTACCCTTAAATCGGGGCGCGATCGAATCGTGTTGTGGCACTTTGGGTACACAGATACGATTCGCTGGCAGTGTCGTTACCTCGCTCGGCCAGACAGCCTGATCGCCGGTTGGTAAACCCACCGGCGATACCAAATTCTCTGTTAGCACAGAAGGCCGCTCATCTCATTACGAGAGACGGCTGTTCTCCGTGGGAATCATGGATGATTCGACGCGTCCTCAAGACTCTGAAGCCGATCAGCCTGGCGATCGTCGTGCTGTTGCTTGCTCCATGTGTGGTTGAGTTTCTGTTGCGTCTGTCCGCCTGCCGATCTGGATTTCGGTCCGAGGCCAATCATTCCACCGTGTTGACTGTGCCTTCGTGGCACGCACACCACGAACTGGAGCCGTTTCAGGCGACCGATCTTCCCGCCTCCGAGTCCGGTGCAGAGCAGACAGTTGAGTTTCGCACCAACAGCATGGGGCTGCGTGGGGCCGAGATTGCTGTGCCCAAACCGCGTGACGTGTTCCGGATCATCTGTGTCGGCGACGAGACAATCCTGGCTCCGGAAGTCGACGACGCGAGCACCTTTGTCAAAGTGCTCCAGCGACGGTTGCAGGCAGTCAGCAATCGACCGATCGAAGTGATTAACGCCGGTGTTCCAGACTACTGTCCGCTGTTGTCATATCTGCAGGTGAAACATCGACTGGCGGGGCTCGATCCGGACCTCATCATCGCCCACTTCGACATGTCGGACGTCTGGGACGACCGACGGTTTCGACGGTTGACGGACCTGGGCGCAGGCGAGCAGCCACTCACGTGCGCGAACCCCAGTCTCAATAACCAGCCTCGAATCCTGCCTTTGACGGACAACTTCCTCGTCTGGAAGTGGGTTCAGAGCAACATCGGTGGAGTGCTCGGTGACGCTTCTGATCGATCGGTTGACGACTCATTCGGCGATCCACGCTCGAAATACGACTGGTTGTCAGGTGACCCGGCTGAATGGACCGTGTCGCTCGATTTGACACTGTCTGCCTGGGATCACCTGGCGGCACATTGCCGGGGTCGTGGCACGCGGCTGCTACTTGCAGTGCAGCCGGCGCCCTGGCAGATTTCAGCGACAGCATCGCGTGGTGCCCGCGTCCCGGAAGTCAACGGTGTGTACGCTGGCACGCAACATGACAGTAAGATTCCATTCGAACGAGTGCGAGAATTCGCTCGCACCAGACAGCTCCAACTGTATGATGTCTCAACCGCATTCCGCAGCATTCGGAACCCTGACAACCTGTTCCAGTCGACGTCGCGAGGCTTCAGCGCGGCAGGTCACGAGCTTTACGCAGCGCAGCTCGATATGGCCGTTCGCCGACTCATCATCCCCGAATCGCTGCCCCCCACACGCCGCCGCACGCAACAGGCGTCTTGGTCGGGTACGCCATCCACCATGCAAAGTGGCCCCACTCCCTTCAATCAAGCTAACCGCGAACGCACGTCGGCGAATGCCCCCCGTTCGCTGTCACCGCCAGATAATCTGGCTCCCATCCGAGCCACGCACGCTGCCCCGAACTTACCACCGGGCTCGTAAGCGTATTTATCCGTCGCTCTCCGGACAGGGTCTCTCCAGCTGTCGCTGACAGTGCAGCTCAGTAATGACTGTTATTGCTATTATATTGTTTGTATTTGTCTTTTTAGGTTTATAAATATCGAAGATACCCTTGCATTTCGGAGTCCGTACAGAAATGACGACTCCACGTAGGGTTGGCGTAGAAAACCGCTAAACTGCTTGGGTTTAGGGGAATATCACGGGTCCCTGATGGATCCCAATCACAATGGAACGAGCATAGGACTGGTCTGCAGTGGAGATCGCAACGCTCGTCGAACAGCACTACGAGTCGCTGTATCGATTTGCCTTTCGGCTGACAGGTAAGGCGGCCGATGCTGAAGATCTCACGCAGCAGACATATCTCGATGCTCAGCGAAAGCTGGACACACTGCGTGAACCAGATAAGGCCCGAGCATGGCTGTTCATGATTGTTAGAAATCTTTACCGCCGCCGTCTGCGTGACCAGGGAAGTCGTTCTGAGGTGACTCTGGAAGCGGTGGGCGAACCTGTTTCAGAAGACGTCAGTCTGCATCCGCTCGACAGTGAGGGTTTGCAGAGTGTGCTGGATACGTTGCCGGAAGAATTCCGGACGGTGCTCGTACTCTTTTATTTTCAGGAGCTGAGTTACCGGGAGATTTCGGAGCAGTTGGATGTGCCCATCGGGACCATCATGAGTCGACTGTCACGGGGTAAGAAACATTTGCGGGAGCGTATGTCACCTGAGGATTTTTGAGTCGTAATTTGACCCGAATTGGCTCCCTGTGCCGGGAACCGATTCACCAGCCATTGGATAGCCATGGATTGCCAGACGGCGCTGGAATTTCTGGACTGCATCAGACCGAAGTCGGACGATCTGGAATTGCCCGAGTTCGCCGAGGCGCGTGCGCACGCGGAATCGTGCCAGTCGTGTCAGCAGGAATTTGCTTCGCGGCAGGAATTCGATGCAGCAATCGCGGCAGTTGTCCAGGACGTTGCAGTACCTGAATCCCTGCGTGCCGAACTTCTGAATTCCGCGGCAGTGAAAGGTGTAGAGGGCGAAGAATCTGGTGAATCGACAAGCGTCGCGGCCGATTCGCCACCTGTTTCGCGTCGCCGCAGGTTGTTTGTGGCGGCCGCGTCGGTGGTTTGTAGCGTTGCTTTGGGACTGGGACTGTGGTTCTGGGATTCCGGTCAGAAGCAGTTCAGCGTGGCGGACTTGCTGCAGCGAATCGATATCCAACAGAAAGATGCAGCCGCCTTCGATAAGTCATTCGACTTTCAGCCTCCGGCCGGATGGTCGCATGACGACCTGTTCTTGGGAGATGTTGTTCAGGGACAGGATCTGGATGGTGAGGCCGGTCACGAAGTCGCCCGGCTCGATTTTTTTCTGAGGCGACCGGGAACCATCATCGCAATCCCGGCAAACCGTGTGGATCCGCCGCCTTCATCGACGTCGTTTTCCGGGGCGGTGATTCAGTATCTGCCGAACGATTTTAAGGCCGTTGTCTGGCGTGCAGGCGATCTCGTCTATGTTGTAATGATTTCTGGCAAGCCCGCCGATCTCGAGTATCTGCAACGGTCCTTTTCTCGCATCGCCGCCTGAGCCACGCTTCTGAAATGACGTCTCTGTTTCAACAGCCGGGATGTTCGTCTCCACGGTAAGCAGCGTGCAGTCTCTTCTGTGGTCACACCGGTGAGGATTCCGATGAAGATTGCCGCGGTTCAGATGGACGTTCAGATCGCGGACATCGACGCCAACCTGACCGCGATGGGAGAGCGATTGCGGGACGCGGCATCAAACGGAGCGAAACTGGTTGTCCTGCCAGAGTGTGCCGTAACCGGCTATTGCTTTGACAGTCTGGAAGAAGCCCGGCCGTTCGCTCAGGAAATTCCGGGACCTGCGACGGGCCGAATCACAGCGCTGTGTGGCGAACTACAGGTATTCGCCGTGTTCGGCATGCTCGAAGCGGCTGGTGACCGGGTCTTTAACGCCGCCGTCATCACCGGGCCACAGGGCGTCCTGGGCAGTTACCGTAAGGTGCATCTGCCCTATCTTGGAGTCGACCGATACGTCAGCTACGGCGACCGCCCCTTTGCCGTGCAGGACACCGACGATCTGCGGGTTGGCATGAATATCTGTTACGATTCAGCATTCCCCGAGTCCTCGCGCTGTCTCACACTGGCCGGCGCCGATCTGATTGCCCTGCCCACCAACTGGCCACCCGGTGCTGAATGTGTGGCAGGTCATGTGCTTAACACGCGTGCCATGGAGAACGCAGTCTATTTTGCTGCTGCGAACCGCATCGGCGAAGAGCGCGGGTTTCGATTTATCGGGATGAGCCGCATCTGTGGTCCCGACGGATCAACTCTGGCGACGGCCAATGGTGATGAGGAAACAATCCTCTACGCCGACGTCGATCCGGAACGATCCCGAATGAAGCGAGTTGTTCGAGCCCCCGGTACGCATGCCATCGATCGACTCGCCGACCGCCGGCCCGAGATGTACGCGGATCTGGTTCAGCAGCACTCGCTCGATCGACCAGGTCGGCGCCAGTCCTGATTGTGAGGCTGCGAGTGCTGTCGTCTGCAAACGCTCAACAAGGCTGCTGAGGCGAGTCACCTGGACTGCAGAGGGGTCGGTCGCTGGCAGCCATGATCGGCAGAGCGCCGCCTGGTATATTGTGGCTCCGCCCCTGCCAGCGCCGGAAGGAGATCGGTTATGCGATTCTCACCGCTCAGCCTGTTGTCGGTCGTTGCGATCGTCACTTCGATCCAGGACCTCGTACTCGCGGAACGGCCGGAGGACAAACGCTACTTCGAGCCTTTGGACGTCACACCCCAACACGTTTCGGAAGACGAGTCGATCCAACTGGATTACGACATCGTGTATGTTCGAGCTCCGCGACGCGGCGATGAGGGACGCACGTACTGGGCCGAGGTCTTTCATCCGGCGCTGATGGACGCCGGCGCCGATCTGATGCTGCTGCATCCGGATGGCACCGAGGCCGTGCTGGTCAACGCCGACGATAAAGAGTCCATCGCCGACCCGTTTGTATCGTTCGACGGGGAGTGGGTTTGCTACGCGAAGTTCCATGACCTCTCGAAGATGGCGACTCGGCAGTTACCGGCCAGTGGCTCCGACATCTACCGCATTCATGTCGCATCTCGAAAGATCGAGCGGCTGACTTATCAGCAGTTCACGCCCAATACCGGCGCGGCGGAATGGTCCCACGACTTCGTCACACGCGAGCAAGGCAAAACGCACTTGCCATACGGAGTCTTCAATCTTGGGCCGTGTCCCTTGCCCGGCGGTCGCGTCATTTTTACCAGCAATCGTAATGCGTTCGATCCGCCCAAGGGTTATTCCGCCCCCAACGCTGCAGTTGTTCGTCATGAATGACGACGGCAGCAATGTTGAGATGATCGGGCACCTGAATATCGGCAGCGCATTACATCCGACCATTCTGCGGGACGGCCGTGTGATGTTCACAACGTTCGAGTCACAGGGACTGCGCGACCAACGCATCTGGGGCATCGGGACAATCCATCCGGACGGCACCAACTGGGAACCGCTCGTCAGTGCGTTCCGCCGGGTTTCGGCGTTTCACTTTATGACGCAATTGTCAGACGGCAATCTGATCGTCGAGGAATACTACAACCTCAACAACAGCGGCTTCGGGACCTACTGGCGGCTGCCGGCACGATCGACGGCCGCCTACGCGTTTGGCTCGGCCAATGAGTATGACCAGCGCAATGCACCGTCGCGAACCGGCCGCTTCAACAACGGCAAGCCTCGACTGACACGCACTCGATTTACGCCGTTTGGCATGCACACGTTTACGCCGTTTGTCAGTGCGTCGGTTCGGGAGGCCGGTCCATCCGATATCGAAAACAAAGAATCGCCACATGTTGGCAAGTTCACACACCCATCTGGTGCGCCGAACAACCATCTGCTGACGGTCTGGTCGCCCGGGCCAGCTAATCACAATGGTCGTCATCTGCCGATGATTGATGGCGGCCTGTATCTGATCAGGAACGGCCAGCCGATCGACGAGCCGGGGAAGATGCTCCTGCTCAAGAACGACCCGAAGTACAACGAACAATGGCCGCGAGCGCTCGTTCACTATTACCGCACGTACGGCGTTAACAAGCCATGACAACCGGAGACATATCAGAACGACGGAACACAGTCCGTGCATCTGCCCGCGGGAACGCCATTCGGCCTGGTGGGCACGTCGAGTTTCTACAAACGCGAAAGCTATCCCGGTGGCGTCGTTCCCGACGGCAGCGTGACGGCGAGCTATGGCGGAATCGCGGGCCGCGACCCTGTTCTGCAGGGGCTCGACTCCTTTAACGGAAACACACCCAACTCGAACTGGTCAAGTCAGGGTGCGGACGCAGGACTCTATGACAATGACGACATCCATGCCGTGCGCATTCTGGCCATGGAACCGACGACACATCGCATGAATGGTCCTGCGTCAGGGCGGCGTTTCCACAATCACGCGAACGAACGACTGCGTGTCCTTGGTGAGATTCCCCTGCGCAAATTCATGGGCGAGGATCAGCCTCTTGATCCTGACGGAAACCCCGACACCAGCTTTCTGGCGAAGATCCCGGCCGACATCGCATGGACGTTTCAGACACTCGACAAAGACGGCATGGTGCTGAACTCATCACAAACCTGGCACCAACTGCGTCCCGGTGAGATTCGTCACAACTGCGGGGGATTCCACGCTCACAGTCAGCAGCCGACGGAATTCGAAATGACGACCGCGGCGAAAACGGATTACGCAGTCTTCGATCTGACCGAACAGACGCCTCTGTTGACGTCGAAGACCAACGATGAATCCGGCAGGCAATGGGATGCGGGCGACACGACGGGCGTACGTTACGAACCGAGCGGCATCGTTAATGTCGAGTACCACCGAGATATCAAACCGATCCTGATGCGCAGCTGCGCCGCGTGTCACACGGCAAGGGACGGACACAAACCGGCCGCGCAGCTGGTCCTCGATGATGACGAGCTGACTGACTCTGTCGGCCGATACAACGTTGGTCGGGTCCCCGGAACGTATCTCCGCCTTGCCCTGGACGCGGGGCAGGGGGGGGGCGTAGACCCTTGTATGGAATCCAACCGCTCAACGGTCGCTGGTCGAACC